>JACZUQ010000048.1:0-2835 GCA_022573065.1 Nitrososphaerota archaeon | reverse complement strand
ACAGTCATTTTCTTATATTGATTTAAAAAAAGCAAAGGATAGACATTAAGGTTACAAAAAATTGCCTCTTTGGTAAGATCTCATACATTTTTGATTTTTTTGAATACCAATGACAGGCAGTGGTAACCAATTTCAAATATTCTCAACAAAATTTTATTTAGGATTAAATTTATCCATGAAAGATAATGCCACCAGTACATATTGATGAATTAATCAAATATTTAAAAAAAATAACAGGACATGAATTTTCTGAAATGGAAAAATTTGCTATTTTAGAACTAATTCATTTTGGAAGATCAAGTAAGAAAAAAGATGGAAAATATTACATGTCTCCACCAGGTTAATTCTAAAAATTCATTTCAATGTTTGTTCCTAGCTTGTTCGAATTTAACAAGCACCTTGTGAAATTATCAGATATTTTATAGTAAATATCAGGCGGCTGGATCTATTTTCCCACGTCCTATCTCGTGCGTTTCAAACGAGATTCAGTCGCCAAAAAATTATTAATTTTTTATTTTACATTCTACTGCAAGAGATTTGGTTGTTGCATAGTAAGTGTAAGCCAATATAGCAATGGCAAAAAGTCTAATATGTATCTCATAATTTGTTAAAAAGGCAGTAGCTATTCCGCCAGCTACTCCAAAAGTTGAGATAACAGCAAATCCTATTGGTCCACAACTACATGCTCCAGCTGCTGCACCAATTAATGAACCAAATATTCCTCCGCCCATCTTTTTTTTCGGAGTATTTCGAAATGCGTTGATTCTATAAACATTCATTGCAAGAACTAATCCAGATAGAGCTGAAACAGTTACTATTAAGAAAAAGCTAAATTCACTTCCACTAGGAATATGTGAAATGATATACGGTTCAAGAAATATAAATTCAGAAACAATTGATAGTGGAATTAACATTCCAACAAAAATTGTAGCTGCTAAAATGATATATCTATAATCTGAAAATACCATTTTTATCATTTGTGCCATTTTAGTTCATCGAGTCCAAAACTTTTTGAAATACAGAATAAGGTTGTGCACCACCTATTTTCTGTTGACCTTCAGAATTTACTATGATAAAGGTTGGGGTTCCAGTGGCTCCTTGTTTTTTTGCTTCATTGGTATTGAATTGTACTCTCTTTGCAAATTTCCCAGAATCAACACAGCTATCAAACAATTCCTGATCTAATTCTAAACTAAATGCAAATGCTTTTAGACGCTCAGAGTTTGCCCAACCTGAATTTACTTCTTCTTGATAGGTATACAAGAGATCATGATATTCCCAGTACTTTCCTTGCTCTTCTGCACAATATGTTGCAGCAGCAGCTTTTGGAGAATCACGACCAAGAATTGCCAAATCAACGAAAATTAGATTAGCTTTTCCAGTTTCAATATAGTTTTGAACTATGGAATCTTTTGTATTATGATACCAATTGTAACATTGTTCACATTGATAATCACCAAATTCGATAATTGTTATTGGAGCAGAATCAGAACCCAGTATTGGGGAACCCATTGCAGTAGAAACAGTCCCATGAGTTTGCCCCATGTCGAGGTTTAGCGCTTCATTTCCAGTTTGGGAAATTGAAGCAGACGCGATAATGGCAATTAAAACTACAGCGGCAATTCCACCAAAAATAATACCTTTTTTTCCCATAACACAGTCCTACTTCAATAATTTAAAAAACTTATTCCAAATTTTACATACAAGCTTGTTTTAATTTTATTACTTTGCTCTTTTGAAAAGGCCTATGATTTTTCCCAAGACCATGTCTAAAGGACAAGATTCGCACGATACTCCTGAAGAATGCTCAGAATAGTGTGCATCATATTTTTCCCTGGAATTAAATATTTTTTCACATTTTTCACAATAAATCTTTGAAACATTTTCCCTAGAAGATGATTTATCCATATATTCCAAGAAATTTTAGAGCTTATAAATAATCCTCCTAATTTTCTGAAAAAAAATTGATTTATAGATAATGGATTTTTACGTGATTGTTATATTCAACTTCGTATTGAGTAACAAAACCACAGTGAGTACAAGAAAACATTGATGCAGTTGGTCTTGATTTTCTTTCAATAGTTTTTCCATAAATTGATTTTATCAAAATTACTTGTTCTTTAGAAATAACTGCAAAGTTTCTTGCCTCGCCAATCGAATCAAGGAATTCCTTAATTGCTCTAATTACTTCTGATTTATCTATTACATCTTCTTCTTCTATTGGTGACAACATAAATTCATGTATTTTTAAAGCAGGAATTGCCCCAATTTGATCTGCCACATATACTAGTAATTCATTTTTTATAGATTCAACATCCCTACAGTCCACAGTAATCATACGACAGTTCCTACCTGAATACTATTTTAGTTTAATACTATTTTACAAGCGTAGTTTCCAAAAAAAATGCCTTTTTGTTAATAACCTTTTCTGACCTTCTTCCTGAGATTTTTAACTCATCTATAGATGATTTAGTTTAACAAAAAGAGAATGGTTTATGACATGTTTATTCATGTAGTATGATTTTAGATTTACATCATGAAAGATTCAGAAACTTTTGCTGTAGAAAGCGGATATGGGGAAATGACTGTAGAATGGCTTAATGGAGAAGCAAAAAAAGCCAATAAAAAATTTGAAGCCAGACTTTATAATCATACTATAACCACACAAAACTTTGGATCTTTTGAAATGTTTTCGTGGATGGGAGATACACAATTTGCTAGGAAACTAATTGTTAAAGCAAGTAAGCGATTTAAAATCAAGGTCATCGAAGGCGGATATAAAACCAAAGAGAGAATTCTTCATACAAAAAAATCAGATTATGCATTTGTTAGACG
>JACZUQ010000081.1 GCA_022573065.1 Nitrososphaerota archaeon | reverse complement strand
TATTTTTAATATAAAATAGAAGTTCATCATTGTCTTTAATTAAAAAACATAGATTCGAATCAATTTCATAGGGTAGTTTTTTTACATTTTTTTTGTCTATTTCCTCAAAAACATATTTCGTTTTATTGGAAGTGGATGTTAAGATTTTCAATTTGATGTCTGATCTTCCTAAATAATCTAAGAAATTTGCATGGTAATATTTTAAGAAATCTTTTTCTGTTCCAATAATCAAAAATTCATTCTTGGCCTTATTGATCATATCATTAATCTTTCCGTAAATTTGATTTTTACCTTGTAAAATCTGAAACTTATCTTCTTTTTGGTTTCCAAGTTCCTTATGATAGCTAGGAATGCTATTCCATAATTCTGTGAGTTCTGATTCTTGTTTTTCTAAGATTTTAAACCGTTCTTTCTCAGCGTTGAGAAGTGAACGTACCATTTCGTCTAATGGCAGCGCAGAAAATTGTATCGGATGTTGAAACGTTGCAGATACTATTCCTTTGTTTTGTAATGAGGTGAGAATTCGATAGGTTTCTGTTCGTGGTAATTTTAATGATCTACATACTTCAGGAGCAGTTTTTGATCCATATTTGCCTAAGAAAATGTATACCTTACATTGATTTGAGCTAAGACCAAATTTTGATAGTTGACTTTGTAATTTTTCTACAGAAGTTTTGTACTTGTATGAACTAGAATTAGGGTCATTAGAGAATATTGTCACCTGATGCGATTCTTTATCCATGGTAGCGATCTTCGGTGAATTGATATGATTTATTGTGGTACAGTTAACAATTTTTGATCGATCTGATCATAATTGTGATCAAAGTTGAAAAATTTAGAAAAAATAACGAAATAGGCTAATTTTTGATTTTATCTTCAAAAATTAAAAAATAACGCTTGCTTCGTTCCTAAATTTATTAAAAATTTCAACTATGCCTCGTTGTCAAAAAATAATAATTATTGTCTTTTTGCAAGATATTACAGATATTCTTGGTTGTCTGTACGGATTGTAACATATCACATTACATAATCACCCACTCCTAACCCTTCCTAAGAATTGGCACAACACAACATCGAGACAAAAGGAGAGGAAATTGAATACCTTTCTTTGCAGTATCTTGATAAACAAATTTCCTCTCTTCTGAAGAAAAAAACAGGTCTGTTACGCAAGGAACTTGAAAAAACAAATGAGCTTATTGTACAATTTAGCAAACCATGTGTAGACACGTCAGGATCTGAGAATAAACAATGTTGTATTAATTCAGATGTTGCTTTAAATGAAAAGAACAAGAAGCAAATACTTCATCACAAAGAAAGGATTTCTAGGAACATAATAACAAAAAAACCCAGAAATGAGCGGAACAACACTAAAAAAATTCCTACAATTACAACCTTTATAATTTTGATAGTGTTCGTTGGATTTTTAACTAGCCTTTCCTTCCAATTTTCAGAAACTGATCAAGAGGAACCAAAAAAGATCAAATCAAAATACCTTATTGAGAACCTTAAGGGCGATACCGTAGAGACCTGGAAATACTGGCGTCTTATTCCCGGAGACACTTTAAATGTTAATATCGTTAATGGAGATAAAATTGAAAAAAATAAATTCAATTCTGTGATTAGTGCAATAATGTCATTAGAAGCACTTGAAATCGATGATTCCATAACTCATAAAGGACCTAAAGGAACATCTTCAAAATACTACGTAGGATGGGTAGGGGCTATGAAGGATGCTAGCAAAAAAGATACAATTTACTCAATTCCTACTGATTTTAACATAATCGAATCTTCAAAAGGAGAAGGAGATATAATTATAAGATTTTCAAACCTAAGAGATGCTGATGGCTATTCAGGTTTTACAAAATCTATTGTTGAAGATAATGAGATACTAAAATCATTCATTACCATTTATGATGTTGGTAGTCTTTCAGATGATAATCTTGCTGGCATTGTGAGACACGAGTTTGGCCACGCTCTAGGATTAGGCCATTCATCAGCTCCTGAGGATTTAATGTACCCAATCATAGAGACTGATTTTCCCTATATTTCTGAGTGTGATGTAGATGCTATAGCAGTATTATATAATGGCCAAGAAGAAAATCAGGCAGTGTGCGAAAAATGACAATTCGAGCCGTTCTTGTTGATGATGAGAAAGAGATTGTTGAACAATTTAGTGAACTGCTAACCAATCACGAAATAAAG
>JACZUQ010000047.1 GCA_022573065.1 Nitrososphaerota archaeon | reverse complement strand
GGAGTAATCGTTGTTTGACTCATAAATGATTTAACAAAATGTACCATTTAAGTTGATGCCAAATCCGATCAGACCCAGACCGTTTATGGTTTAATTTTGGTTCCAATAGATAACTATCATGGATCTTGTTATTTCTGACATTCATGCAGATATTTCTGCCCTTAACACAATCATAGATCTAGTTACCTCGGCAGATTTCAAAAAAAAGTATGGCGAAATTTCTCGAATTCTTAATCTTGGTGACGTATTGGAGAGAGGAACTCATCCAAAACAAGTCTTAGAGAAGATGGTGACATTGTCCAAAAACTATTCAGTAATCTCAGTTATAGGTAATCATGATGAAGCATTTTTGTATGGAAGAAAAGTTAGTGGGAGCTCAACAGAAAGTATTGACGCACATCATTATTTAACTGAAGAAGATCTTGTTTTTTTTAAAAAAAATCAAGATGAAACATATGGTAGCCAAGAATTTTTGGACAAAAATAATAATTTGCTTTGTGTTCACGGTGGTCCAATTGATCCTAAAAAGATCACCCCAAAAAACGCAGGTTCAGATGCATGGCTATATCAGAAAAGTTGGCAGAGATTATCAGACGAGGGTTATGAATTTTTTAGCCATGCTGGATATCATTACAATGCCTCATCTGCATTTGAGGAGGTAAAAGCAAAAGCCAAAAATCCTATAATATTATGTGGTCACCAACACATGGAAACTGCACTAAAACAGAACAAAGAAGGAATACAAGAAATTCTTTCAAAAATCAAACTTGAAACTGAAAAACTTTCGAACTTTATTGTAGAAAAAAAAGAAATTCAGATTGAATCTTGCAGTAACTATTTGATTAGGGTCGGGTTAGGGGGACCTGAGGGATACCATGGAATAGGAGCTGCCAAATCCCATTTTGGTATTATTCAACATAATCCCAAAAAAGTAATTCTTTTTGAAATTTGAATATTAAGAGATAACGCTAACATTTCATATCATCAGTCAAATCTCAAAATGATTTCGTGAAGTTGTAATTCTCTATTTAGGGACTGAACTAAAAGATAGAATCCATCAAGTTCGAATCCGACAAGACCCGCACCGTTTATGGTTTAATTTCGGACCCAAATGAACTGCTGACGATTTTATCATTTTTATGATGTAATTCTGAGCTTCAGCGTTATTTCCAAACCATTTCCAATTGGACATGTAGAGGTTTGTGCATTTGGAGTCTTTTGTATGTGTGTGTGTAATTTTGACATGTATGGTTTGAATTTTTCTGGATACAGCATATTGTCTATTACTACTATGCCCTTTGGCCTTAGATGTGAAAATCCCCAATTAAAATATTTGATTATATTTTCCTTGTCAGCATCAATAAAGACAAAATCAAATTTTTCTTCATTATATTGATTATCAGATAAAACATCTAGAGCTTGACCTTTGATTATTTTGATTCTATCTGATACTCCGGCCTTAGTGAAATTTTCTGTTGCATGCGCAATCTTTTTCTCATTTGCTTCAATTGTGATTATTTTTCCAGTATCTCCAATGACGTCTGCAAACCAAAGTGTCGAGTATCCAAACGATGTTCCAATCTCTAGAATTTTTTTGACATCTTGTGATTTTAATAGTGTATTGAGAAATAGTCCTGACTCCTTTCCTATGGCCAATAAAGTGTCATCTAGAGGTATATCATACTCGTGAACTTTTTCGTATTCGATTTTTTCTTCTAAAGAGTTGAGAACCTTTTGAATTTTTGGTTCTATCACTGATTTGGTTTTAGTTTACCTATATGTAATCGTTTGAAAATAATCTTGTTTTGTTGCGGTATATTACTTACAATATCTATCAAAACTCATGCCAAAATTTGACCCTACTGAAAATTTCTTGCTTGGAATTATGATATTTTTTTGAGTCGTCTCGGCTCAAAGTAATTTAGCGAAATTGGAATCTACTGTCTGCATCGCAATTTTTAATAAATTTAAAAAATGTACGAGGATGCAAGTCTTTCACGGGAGGCGAAAGTTACTTACGACGCTGGGTTTCTAAGGCTTTCCTTAGAATTTTCTAGTCGTTATTCAGACGTTACAGTATGTTCCGTCCGAAACACCCTCGTAACATATTATACGTTATAATGATACTTAAGTTTGAAATCTTGGTTGTAAATTTTTGAATAGTTTTTATAATTTTTATGAAAAGATTTGTAATAATTTCAAATAACAATAATTTAACTAAAAACATTGACTTTACTCATAATTATCAAGCATCATTAAACAATAGTCACAAACAGGATAGCCATTATCTTTGTATTCTCCTCCACATCTTTTGCAAATTTTCTTTGTTTGAGTGATATTACCACCAACTTTTCCTCAGATCAATGATGTATTAATTTTAGACTGGCTTTACGTCTCTACAAAAACACTATCTGCTTCAACTGTTGTCTTGTATGATGCCAAATCCTTAATCTGTGAAGCAAACGCAATTAATTTACCATTTTTACAATCCCATGTTGAACCGTGCCAAGGGCAAGTAAGAGTAGATCCTTCTATGGTTCCTTCAGAAAGACTTGCGCCTTGATGAGTGCATGTATCATCCATTGCAAAATAATTTCCATCCACATTTGCCACCAGAATGTCTTTTCCGTCTGATTCCACTTTTATCATTTTACCTGGTGGTATCTCTGATGTTTTGCCTGCCAATATTTTTCCCATACTGATATACCGTTCTTTTTTCTTAATAGTTTATCGTACTTTTATACCAAAATATCGCATAGGAAGGGTGGAAATTCTAAGAGAAGAAAAGAGATTGAATGATGGCTGTCTCTGTACGTGCCATTTAGGAGGGGCAGAAAGTTGTCCTGGCTGCAAAAAAAATCATGAAGAAAAACATCGCTGCTGTTCTTAGTCTTTTGAAAAAATTAGTTTCAGGATAAAAAGAAGTTAAGGATTTGAGGAAGATTTGTACTTTGATTGTTCTTTTAATTTAGTAGCCAGCTGATTAAAGATTTCATTTATACTGGCATCAACAAAATTGATTGTTGCATTATCTTTAATCACTTGTTTTTCGAACTTTTCCTTTATAGCAAAAGTAACTGATGCATAATGAATTGTTCCATTAAGCTTTTCTTGGATTATAGCATCAGTATCAGGGAAGACGTGGGCTTGGAAGGCAACACCAGATGCCCAATTTAAGTTCCGAATTCCAGTTCCTGTAGCTTGTGCTGATTCTATAGTCTGATAAACAAAATCATCAAACGTGTATTCTACAACTTCATGTACGACTAATTTTTTCCAAGGTTCAATAGATATTTCCATGGTATTCAGAAACTATATCCATTATGTATAATTTGAGTTATGCATAATCCAGATTTGATGAAAATTAGAATCCGAAGGGGTTCACTTCAAAAATTTTCTTTCAAAAGCTCCATTCCCAACTTGTGTGTTAAACGAGATAATTTGTTTGCCAAAATGACCACACCGTTATTTTTTGCAGGTTCAATTCCGATAAAACTAGAAAATCCTGCAGTTCCTCCATCATGAAATAGTATCTCACGGTTATTTCGTTTTGAAACCCACCATCCAAGTGCCATCTCATCAAACTCTACACCAAGATAAGGAATCATCATATTCTTCATGAAATAGGATAGTTTAGGTACAAATCTAGTAGAGTGACAGTATTGTAATTCAGGAGATATGCTAGTATCGATCAAACCAAGATTCGTCCCTAGAAATTTTATCAGATCACTTGTTGTTGAATAAAGACCTGCTGCACCCTCAATTGCAGGGGCTACCCAATGATTGATTTTTTTCCCAAAATAAGAATGCCCTGAGGCCATTTGGTTTTTGTGAGATTCAAGTAAGTTAATTCCGGTATCTTTCATACCTAAAGCACCACAGATTTTGCTTTTAACAAGATCTTCATAACTTGAATTTGTAACCCTCTCAAAGATATGTCCCAATAATCCTACTGTACCATTTGAATAATGCCATTCTGTACCGGGTTCAGTTTTTAATTTTGATTTAGAAAAAAATCTTATCAGATCAGATTTTGTAAATTGTGACAATTCATGATATGCATTACTTGGCCTAAACAAAGCCAAAAGATTGAAGATTATCAATTTTGTTGGAAGGTTTGGCAATCCTGAAGTGTGAGTAGCAAGATGATATAGGGTAATTTTTTCAAGCCCAGGAATCTTTGCAAGTTCTGGAACATATTTTGATATAGAATCATCTTTGTCAAGTAATCTTTCCTTTTGTAATATTGCCAAAAGTATAGAGGTAAATGTTTTTGAAACTGATGCAATTTCATATACAGTATTTTCATTAAGTACTAAGTCCGAGTCTCTTTCCATCACACCATAGTTGAAAAACTCTATGTTTGAATTTTTTATTAATCCAACTGAAACTCCTGGAATTTTGGATTTTTTAACATGTTTTTTAATAATGTCTTCTGCTTCCAATTTTTAATACCTTTTAGAATTTTTTGATTTTTCTTCTAACTAATACTACAATTCCAACAGGAACAGCAACATCCTTGAAGCTTCTTGATCCTAGCTTATGCCATCTAAAAAATATCTTCAAAACTTTCTTCAAATCAAATGTTGACCACGTTTCTTGTCCTCGTTCATCGGAGTATGTCTCCATTATCTGAAAAACTAAATCGTCAATGTCCTTTTTTGTAACATCTTTCCAATCTTTTTTCAATATTCGTGTAAGATTCAGTAATGCTCGTAGATGGATTCTTCTTGCAGCAATGGAAATGGATTGTCTTGTCATTTCCTTATCATATTCTAAGATCAGCTTAGCATTGTCTGGTGATAGCTCATTTTTGATTGTATTTTCAATTCTTTTGATCGTCTCAGCAATTTGGTAGATGTCTGCACTAATTTTCTCTGTTTGAACCTGTTTTTGACTCACATTATAGAATATGTTGTGTAGGATTTGTACTTGATTGTACGTCCCACGCGAAGGAATTGAACCTTCGACAACCCGGTTTCTGTATGCCTGATAGGCTGCTATTCAGTCAGCCAAAAGCCAACAACTACAGCCGGAAGCTCTACCAGGCTGAGCTAGCGTGGGACAGAATTGAGGCTGTGTTTAAGTATTAAATAACTATCGAAATCACAATTTGATCTATTTTTTGATAATTCAATGTCAAAAGGTAATTATTTTCTTAATTGAACGATAAAAATTAAATATGATAGTTGGATCCGTGATCAAAGCGTTGTCTATACTAATTACAAGCGGTTATGTTTGTGCTCCATATTTACATGATCATAAAACTGTAGATTTAAAGGAAATTTGGTCACGTTCAAGAAACATTGAAGATATGTTTTTTGTTACTGCAACTTTTTCTCCAGATAGTAAACCGTATTTTCCTACATCTGCAAATCATTATCTGTTAGCAAAATTTAAAGACAAAACAAAAATTCAAAAAGAAATGGAAAAATATCAACAAGAAAAACCATCTTTTGTTTTTAATATTACGGCTGATCTATTTGAAAGAGAAGCAACAGGAAAAACAAATTTGATTTCAGTTTATTATCTTGATTATAGTGATTCTGAGGAAGATGTAACCGAAATCGCAAATGTAGTTGCTAAACGTAATAAAGTTGCAAAAGCAGGAATTGGAAATATGAATCTATTTTGTAATGAAAAACCGAAATTTACTTTTCCATATGCTGAAAATATTGTTGTTTTAGAGGTTTCAAGTGATGAGGGCCATCAAAGCGATAACAAATATTGTGAAAGAACCAGACGTGATGTTGGCAGAAAAGGAATTACAATGACTAACTTTGTTAGTCTTTCAGTTCTTGAAAAACTAAAATAAAAAAGTTAAATATACAACATAATTCTGTCTTTGCATGAGTAAACCCACTAATTTGGGATCGTTAAAAATTGGATCTTACATTTTACTTCCTGTAGGAGATCAACCAACAGGAGAACCATGTAGAATTGTTGATTATGATACGAGTAAACCTGGAAAACATGGGTCAGCCAAAGCAAGAATTGTTGCGGTAGGGGTTTTTGATGATCAGAAACGACCACATGTTGGACCAGTAAGTATGCAAGTACATATTCCACTAATTGATAAAAGAATGGGACAAATTATCTCGATGACGGATGCTGGTATCCAAGTAATGGATTCAGAATCCTTTGAAACAATCGAGATTACATTAGTTGAAGATGAAATTAAAGATAAAATCCAACAAGGACAAGATATTGAATATTGGAAGGTAATGGATCGAACTAAGATAATGCGAATAAAAACTTCCTAAGTTCAAAAATTAAATCAAAAATTTTCTGATTAACTAAAATAATCCAAACTAAACCATAATTTGGATGCTGATGATGACTGGAAAAGCCATCTGATTTGGTGATGAAGATTATGAGTTTTGAAGCATCCACGGCTTTTCATTTATTACATTTAAAAAATGAAATATAGCTTACCATTACGATATTTTATGAAAGTAGCAGTATTATTTTCTGGAGGTAAAGACAGTACATTCTCTATCTATAAAGCCAAAATGGCAGGACATGAAGTAGTTTGCATAGTCACTATTTTTCCTAAATCTGAGGAAAGTAAATTGCTTCATTATCCTAATATACAATTTACAAAATTACAGTCTGAATCAATGAATATTCCACAAATTTCAATCAAAGTTGATTCGACTAATCCAAATAGCGAGGCTGCCACTTTAGAAGAAATTTTAATTCAAGCAAAAGAAAAATTTGCGATTCAAGGTATTGTTCATGGAGGAATATTAAGTGAGTTTCAAAGAAAAAAATTTGAACAAATTTCTCAAAGCCTTGGAATTATTTTGATTTCACCATTATGGAAAAAAAATGAAAAAGAATACATGGAAAATTTACTTGAATCAAAATTTCATTTCATCCCAATTAGTGTATCATCAGATGGACTAGATGAATCTTGGTTAGGTAAGGAGATTACAAAGGAGAATCTGATCACTTTAGAAAACCTATCTAAAAAATACGGCTTTAATCTAAGTTTTGAAGGTGGAGAGGCCGAAACATTTGTTATAGATTGTCCATTGTTTTCATATCCAATTAAAATTGTAAAATCAAAGAAAATTTGGGATGGATATAGAGGAAGATTTGAAATACTGGAGGCCAAATTAGATAATCATGCTAGATAATCTAAAAACTAATTTACGTGCAGCAATAAAAAAAATAGTAAATTCTTCAGGGATAGATGAGGAATTAATTAAAGAATTATCAAAAGATGTACAACGTGCGCTTTTACAATCTG
>JACZUQ010000080.1 GCA_022573065.1 Nitrososphaerota archaeon | reverse complement strand
TAGAGAACATACTAGACTTAAAATTTTAATTCCATTTTCAATAATTGCTTTTCTCTTCTTTACAACTTGGCTTGTGTTTAATTTTGCTTTAATTTTTGGACATACAATACAATGTATCTATATTCATATTATATTTTCATTAGGATGCTCAATTCTATAGTTTCTCAATTTCATAAATGATGAAATGACAATAATTATTCCCCCAACAAAAATCATGATTCCTGAATAAATCATTTCCCCTACACGTATATCCCCCAATTCTACCTGCATATCAATGGAATTCTCTAAAGTATTGACAACATTTACTGTATATTTTCCGCTTTGCTTAAAATCAAAATAACTCACAGACATTTTTGTCTCTACATTTTTTTCTGAAATAATATTTTCATTATTATTCAAAACCTGAACAAATACTTTGTATTTTAGAAATTCAGGCATGAAAATTTTATAATATCCAATTCCATCACCTTCAAAATCTAATTGAATTTTATGAGAGTGTTGAGATTCTAAAATAAATTCTTCTGAGATTTTATCCCCCTCTACAAATACCATTGACGTCCAAATAATCCCAACCACACTTAGTATTATTCCGATTTTGAATAATGATATCTTCAATTCAATGATTTTGTAAACTATTTGCTTAATAAGATAATCTAAAAGGCTTGACCCTTCAACCTAACAGTTCGAAGATATTGTACATCCAGACATTATGGTAAAAACTAAGGCTCCAAACGGTTGCGTTTGGCTCCCTTACCTGGCGTTCAGCATTTAGAATTAAAGAGGAATCTTCTACGAGTTTTGGAAAGAAAATTGACACAAAAATTAACTAATTATTTTTTTGAAAATTTAGCAAATATCCCAATTATTACAATAGAACTAATCATTCCAATTATTCCAGCTAATTCGTTTGAAGAAAATAATAATGCTGAACCTACAAAAACTGCTGAAGATAAAATACTTCCCGGAAGCAAAATGTTAGGTTTTTGTTTTTTATCCAAAAAATAAAGTGAATTATTATTATCCAAAAACTTTTTGAGTTCTGGTGCAATTGAAATTGTTGCTTCAATTGATTTTGCAAATCTGCCAAAGGAATACTTTAGCTCCTCCAAATACGCATCTTTCATCAAATTTTCTTCGATTAGAATTTCTCTGAGAACTTTAGAAAACTCGAAATTGGAATTATGTATTTTGTAAATTCCCTCAATAAGAGATGCCATTCGTAAATACAATGAGAGTTGTTTTGGTAACAAAAATGGAAATTTTCCCATAGTTCTATTAGCAAGTTCCATAAATGCTTCTACTTCTACTTTATCTAGTTCTTTGCCATGCAATGATTTTATCGACAACATAATTGCCTTTTCGATAACATTCCGGTTGAAATTAGGTGTTAGCATACCAAGCTCATCCATCACGTTAACGGTTCTTGGCGGGTCTTTTTCGATCAAAGCCAAGTAAAGTCTGACTAATCCCATTCTAGTTTTATTTTCTAGTCTTCCTACCATTCCATAATCATAAAGTATAATTTTTCCTTCTTCACTTACTGAAATATTTCCAGGATGTGGATCTGCATGAAATATGGAATACCTAAGTAGCATAGTGAAAAAGATTTTGTGAACATCTATTATCAATTTATTTCTATCAAACCCTTTTGCATCTAATTCTTCAATATTTGTGATTTTTATACCTGGGATATACTCCATCGTAATAACATTTTTTGAAGAATACTCATCAAAAACTGATGGAACTATTACCTGATCATTATTCTTTAAATTACTCTTAATTTTTTTCAAATTTTCAGCTTCCATATTATAATCCATTTCTTCATGAATTGTTTCAATAAATTGAGATATTACTGCTTTAGCCGAAAATGCAAGATTTGAATCTACAAATTTCAAGCCAAAAGGCAAAACTTTCTTTATTACTTTGAGGTCAATCTCAACCTTTTTTTCAATTCCAGGTCTTTTTACTTTTACAGCAACATCTTTTCCATGAAGTTTTGCAACGTAAACCTGACCTAATGATGCACCAGAAATTGCATTGGTATTTAACGAATCAAATTTTTGATTAATTATCCCAATATCTTTTTCAATAATAGGCTTAACCTCATCAAACGGTGCAGCTGGAACATCATCTTGTAGTTTTTCTAATTCTTTCAAGTATGGTTCCGGCAAAATATCTGCTCTAGCCGATAGCCATTGACCAAGTTTAATGTATACTGGTCCAAGTGATATGAAAGTGTTTGACATCCTTCTAGCATTTTTCCTAAATTTTTCAAGTTCAAACTCATTTACTT
>JACZUQ010000011.1:18296-21815 GCA_022573065.1 Nitrososphaerota archaeon | reverse complement strand
TAAGATTTCTGGCGTTGACTCCAATTGAACCGCAGGCTTCACCCCTTGTGGTGCTCCCCCGCCAATTCCTTTAAGTTTCATACTTGCGTACGTACTTCCCAGGCGGCAAACTTAACGGCTTCCCTGCGGCACTGCACTGGCCACAAGCCAGCGCATCACCGAGTCTGCATCGTTTACGGCTGGGACTACCCGGGTATCTAATCCGGTTTGCTCCCCCAGCTTTCATCCCTCACCGTCGAACGTGTTCTGGTAGACCGCCTTCGCCACAGGTGGTCCTCAATAGATCAAAGGATTTTACCCCTTCCTACCGAATACCGTCTACCTCTCCCACTCCCTAGTTCTACAGTATTTTCGGCAGCCCATTAGTTGAGCTAATGGATTTAACCGGAAACTTATAGAACAGGCTACGGATGCTTTAGGCCCAATAATCCTCCTGACCACTTGAGGTGCTGGTTTTACCGCGGCGGCTGACACCAGAACTTGCCCACCCCTTATTCGATAGTGGTTTTACGACTAACAAAAGATTCCTTTAGCAGGAAACACTCGGATTAACCTTGTCGTGCTTGCGCACATTGCAAAGGTTTCTCGCCTGCTGCGCCCCATAGGGCCTGGGTCCGTGTCTCAGTACCCATCTCCGGGCTTCTCCTCTCAGAGCCCGTACCTGTAATAGCCTTGGTGGGCCATTACCTCACCAACAAGCTGATAGGCCGCAGTCCCATCCTACGGCGACGAATCGTTTGGACCATAAACCGTTCCAGGCATTATGATCTATCGGGTGTTATCCTCAGTTTCCCGAGGTTATCCCCGTCCATAGGGTAGATTGACTACGTGTTACTGAGCCGTCTGCCTTGTATTGCTACAATGACTCACATGGCTTAGTATCAATCCGATAGCAGTCAGGTCCGGCAGGATCAACCGGATTCTGATTTATTAATTATGATTATTGAAGTACATCGTACTTTTTTTTTTTGAATTGGCGGAATGCACATAATCTTCACATCTCAGATATGATCTTATGATCATATCCTCATTTTGTATGCGTAACTGGAGGCTCGTAAATCATAAAATGGCAAATATTACCATACTTCATCACAAGCGCCGCACTTGCGTTACGTATGCAAAAACTCGGTGTTCTCAAATACATATAAACCATGCCTAGAGTTTTCCATCTTTGACACAATTTGCGATCAAAAATATACTACAACATACATGGAGTATTTTGTTGGAAGAAATAACAAAGTTATACAAAAAAAAGACACTAAAGTCTGCTAAATTATTTGCTAAATCAAAAAAGTTACATATCAATGGGGTATCGCATAACATTAGATTTTTTGAACCATATCCATTTGTCACAAAATCCGCAGTAGGAAAATTTCTAGAGGATGTGGATTCTAACAGATATGTAGATTATTGGATGGGTCATTGGAGTCTTATTTTAGGACATTCTCCAAATCAAGTAAAAAAACCAGTTCAAAAACAGCTTAGCTCTGGTTGGATGCATGGAACGGTAAATAAGATGACAATAGAGTTATCGGAAATTATTCAAAAGACGGTTCCTGTTTGTGAAAAAATACGCTATGTGACCTCTGGAACAGAGGCAACCATGTATGCAGTAAGATTGGCAAGATCGGTTACAGGGAAAAAAACCATTGTTAAAATTGATGGTGGATGGCATGGATATACATCTGATTTACTCAAAACAGTCAATTGGCCATTTGATGTATCAGAGAGTAGTGGATTAGTGGATGAAAAACATGTTGTGTCATTACCTCTAAATGATTTGGAAAAATCACTTGAGATTTTAAAATCTGTAAAAGATGATCTTGCGGGCACTATCATCGAACCAGTTCTTGGAGGAGGCGGTTGTATTCCAGCAGATAGTGATTATCTCAAGGGTATTCAAGAATTTGTAAGAAAAAATAATTCATTATTCATTTTAGATGAAATTGTTACAGGCTTTCGCTTTAGATTAGGATGTCTTTATCCAACAATGAATCTAGATCCAGACATTGTGACTTTGGGAAAAATTGTTGGAGGTGGTTTTCCAATTGGAGTTATTGGAGGAAAAAATGAGATTATGCAACATGCCGACACTTCCCAACGCGCAAAGTCAGAGCGAGCATATATTGGAGGGGGGACATTTTCTGCAAATCCTGCAACAATGATTGCAGGAAAAAATACATTATTAGCATTAAAGAAAAATCCAGTTTATTCAAAAATTAACAATCTTGGAAAAAAGGTGAAAAAACAATTGAGTAAAGTTTTTGATGACAAAGTAATTGTTACTGGAAAAGGTTCTCTTTTCATGACTCATTTTGTAAAAAATGGAATTAGTGAAATTAGAAATTCATCAGATGCTGCAAAATGCGATTCTAAATTACTTCATAAATATCATTTTGAAATGATTGCCAGAGATGGTATTTTCTTTTTGCCAGGAAAATTAGGAGCTATATCTTATGCTCATTCAGATTCAGACATAAAGAAAATGATTAATGCGTCTGATAGATTCTCAGCAAAATTGTAATTTTGTGCATTCCGGTACCCAAAAACCTATTTAACTTCTCAATTTCTTTTCAGGTATGAAATATTCCATAATTTTTTCGTTATTAGTAGTAATTCTTTTTGTTCCTTTTGGTATGAATTCTGTATTTGCTCAAGAAACTTTCATAATTAATATTCCAACAGGAGCAGCAGCTCCTGATGCCCCATATTTCTGGCAAACTGAAAAAGGTGGAGCAACAGATGGTACCGTTGATGTCAAAGTACTAGACATCGTAAGATGGGAAAATGCTGATACTGCAGCACATACTGTAACTAGTGGCGTTCCTGGAGCAATAGATGATGTCTTTGATAGTGGCTTGTTTGGTCCAGGAAAAGGCTTCCAATATCAATTCACCGAGGTTGGAGATTATGAGTACTTTTGTTTAGTACATCCATGGATGACAGGAATTGTAACTGTCACATCAGGGTTACAAGTAATTCCCAATGTTGGTTCTGATGCAGGAGATGGAACTACTACATTTAATGTCGAGTATGAATTTAATCGAGTAATTTCTTCTGCAAGAGTTGATGAAGACCAAAATTCTATAACCTTTGAAATTGTTGGAAAAGTAACAAGTGAAGACAATACACTAATGCTGATGCTTCCTAAAAATTTGATTAGTGGGCCTTTTATTATTTGGGCAGACGGCCAACAAATTACAAATTTTGAATTGAGTGAAGAGGGAGGAATCAACAAAGTAATAATTCCTCTCAATCGAGATACAGAATTAGTTAGTCTTGTTGGCACGGCAGTAGTTCCTGAATTTGGAGCAATAACAATGTCAATATTTGCAATAGGCGTGCTTAGTTTTCTAGTAATTTCATATAAAACACAAAAATTTAT
Organism: Nitrososphaerota archaeon; assembly: GCA_022573065.1. GTDB lineage: Archaea > Thermoproteota > Nitrososphaeria > Nitrososphaerales > Nitrosopumilaceae > CSP1-1. The sequence goes on along the minus strand of JACZUQ010000011.1, from coordinate 18,430 downwards.
GATGTTATATGGAAGAAAATAAATCAAAAAAACTTGACACTACAAAAAAAGAGTATGAAGATGCCTTGGCAACCTCAGATCCTACAAAAATCTCAGAAACTGATTTACAAGATTTAGCAAAAAAAGCGGTAAAG
>JACZUQ010000011.1:7802-18197 GCA_022573065.1 Nitrososphaerota archaeon | reverse complement strand
ATATGGAAGAAAATAAATCAAAAAAACTTGACACTACAAAAAAAGAGTATGAAGATGCCTTGGCAACCTCAGATCCTACAAAAATCTCAGAAACTGATTTACAAGATTTAGCAAAAAAAGCGGTAAAGAAATTCAAATCTCTTAGTTAATCTAAACCAAACTTTCATTATCTGGATTGTAAAATCAACCAAGTAATGATATTATTTGGAAAACCAAAAAATCCTGAGGATGTAATTTATCAGGCTATGGCGTTTTTTGAAAGAAATCAACCAAAAGCAGCCATTACACTATTCAATCAAGCTCTCAAGGCTGACCCAAAAAACATTCAAGCATTATACAATAAAGGCCTAGCATTAAATCAAATAAGAAAATATCAAGACGCCATTACCTCTTTTGACAAAGTTCTAGAAATAAAATCAGATGATGCACCATCACTGAATAACCGAGCAATTGCATTAGGAGAAATGGGAAATCCAGAAGACGCTGAAAAATATTATGACAAAGCCATAAAAGCAGACTCAAAATATGCAACAGCATACTATAACAAAGGAGTTCTTTATGACAAAATAGGAAAACAAGAAGAAGCGCTAGGAATTCTTGATGAAGCAATCAAAATCGAGCCAAAAAATTCTAGTTCACGTTTTTACAAAGGAATTGTATTAGGAAAATTAAACAGACATGAAGAAGCATTAAATTGCTTTACAAATATTTGTCATGCACATCCTCAACACATGGATGCATTATTTCATAAAGGAATAGAATTAGCTGAGATTGGAAAGCACAAACAGGCAATAGAAATATTCGATAAACTTCTTGCAAAACACAAAAAAAATGTTAATGTCACCTATGCAAAATCTAGAAGCTTAGCTGCCGTGGATCAAATTGACCAGTCACTAGAATTGTTAAAGCATGCCATTTCACAAAATCGTAAAGTAATTAAAAAATGGGTTGAACACGAAAAAATTTTTGATAAACTTCAAGATGATGAAAGATTTAAAAAAATTATAAAATAAATTTAGAGAACTTTTTTTCTAGCAGCATCGATTCTTAAAAGACCAACTTGCTTTTTTGGGCCAATTAAACGCGCTTCATAAATTGGGATATAAACTTCAGAAACTTCATTAATTGTAAACTCTTCTTGTAAATCCCTAACATCTTTGTCCTTAGGCTTCATGAGTTTTTTAGTTAGAATGTTAATTGCAGATTCATTGGATATCTCAGGTTTTTTTACATTTAGTGGATTAATACTTAGGATTCTTTTTGGATAATTTTCAATTGATTTTGGATTAATTTTGAAAGGAAAATTTATTTCTTTTCCATGGTGATCAAAATAAATGGTATCTTCATTCTCAATGAAAACATGCTCCTCTAATTCCAAATCGACTTTGTTTTTACCTTTTTTCCCAGTAAGTGCTTTATGTAATCCAGACTTGGTTCTAATCGGAAAAACACCATCTCCTAAAACTACCTCTTTTACATTAAAATCAACTTTGATTGGATGAATAGCTTTACGAAAAAAATTTGCTACATATGTTCCAGAAACCATCAGTATTGCTTCATAGTTTAATTTGATTGAATGAAAATGTACTTCCTCTCGTTTTGGTTTTTTTAATATTTTTTTGAAAACATTAGTTTTTTTGTTTTCTACTATTTCTTTAACTGTATCTTCATCAATATTTTTTTTAAAAACAATAATTTTTGATTCATAATCGGTATTAATCAAAACTATTGTTAAAACAATAATCCTTCTTTTAAAGTAATAGAAATTATCAAAAAATTAGAAAGGAATAATATACTTATAATTAGAAATTAGAACATGGTAACAAAAAAGACACGTCCAGGATATATTGAAAAATTCTTGAAGCGCGCAGATAAAGCAATTGATAATGCAGTAAATGAAGGAATAAAACGTGCGGATGAAATTGTTGCGGATGCAGTTGAGTTTGGGAAAATAGCGTCAAAAGAAGCTCAGAAAAAAAGTATTGAACTTAAAAAAATAGCAAGGGCAGAGGGGGAGAAATTAAAAGCAGAGGGAGAAAGAAGAATTAACAAAAATGTTGCCAAAGTAAAAAAAATGACTTCATCTGGAAGAAATGATTTAGAAACTTTGGCAAAGTTAGGGGAATTAAGAAAAGCCGGAATCCTAACAGAGAAAGAATTTCAATCAAAGAAAAAGAAAATTCTTAAGAGAATATAGATTTTAGATATGTCAATATAATGACAATAAAAAAATTACAAGACATAGAAGTTTTAGATGGTGGAGAAGGTACAAAGATTCGTCAAATTTTCCAGCCACATAATACATTAAATGGAATTAGATACAGCATATCTCACTCGGAATTAAAACCAGGTAAAAAATCAAAACTCCATAAAATGAAGACATCTGAGGTGTATTATATCTTAGAAGGAGAAGGAAATTTACAAATTGATGATGCGATCTTCAAAGTTTTAAAAGATCATGCAATCTACATTCCTCCTCATTCAAAACAATGTATCGAAAATACTGGTAAAAATGAATTGAAGTTTTTATGTATCGTTGATCCAGCGTGGAAACTTGAAGATGAGACTGTATTGGATTAATTGCTACAAGAACGCTATCAAAGTAAAACCAATTATTTTTAACATAGAAAGACGCTCAAAATAACATGAACGAATATCAGGCATTACAGACTCTCAATCTTAATTCTAATTCGTCGTTTAGTGATATAAAATATGCCTACAGGAAACTAGCACTAGAACTTCATCCTGATAAAAATTCTGATGAGGTAGATGGTAGGAAATTCAAAAAAGTTACAGCCGCATATCATGCTCTAAAGAACAAAAATAAAAAAATTAATTCTATTGGAACAGTTTCAACTAAATGGAATAATAACAAGCCTCAATCAAAAACAGAACAAAACTTTCGAAAGAAAAAACCACAATGGGGAACAGGACCAGAAAGGAAAACTCCAGAAGAAGATTGGGGCAGATTCACAAAAGATTTTGAAAAATCTAATCCTGATTTTTGGAAAAAATATGAAGAAGAATTTTGGAAAAAATATGAAACGGGAAAAAATAATGATAAAAGTCATGGAAAAGAAAACGAAAAAACAGATAAAGTAAAATCAGAAATAAATTTTTCGGCAGAAGTAGACCCATCATTATGTATCGGTTGTTGTAGCTGTGAGACTATAGCTCCCGAAGTCTTTGTTGTAGACAAACGAACTAAAATGAATCCTAAATCTAAAGTTTACAATCAAAGAGGTGCAGGATTTAAAAAAGTAATGAGTGCAGCTGAAACATGTCCTACAAAAGCTATCCATGTTGATGATTTAGATTTGAAAAAAAGATTGTATCCTTGGTAATTAAGAGTCCTTTAATTTCTCATAGATGGTTTGGATTTCTTTATCAGATAATTTTGGAAGTTTAGAAAACATACTATGTACAGGTCCTGCTGAATCCTCAGAGCTTCTAGGAATTAGATGAACATGCACATGAGGAATTTCTTGTCCACTTTGTTTGCCATTATGGATTGCAAGTAATGTTGAGTCAGTAATTTTATCAACCTTAGAAATGGTTCTTCTAACTGTTTCAAACAAGTCAGCATTATCTTCTTTAGAAATATCTTGGACTTTTTCATAATGAGTTTTGGTGACTACCAGAGAGTGACCTTTGGTGAGAGGAAAGGCATCCATAAATGCAAGTGATTTTTCAGTTTCAAAAATAATTTTAGCAGGAATTTCTTTTTTAACTATTTTACAAAATATGCAATTCAATGTGTTAGTAGTCAATAGGTTTTACTAAATTAATAATCATTTATGGTTCAACAATTGTAGCCCATGCAAGACCCTCACCGTATTTTATGGTAACAAATGTACCAGATTCAAGATCACAGTTTTTTATTGTTTTAGGAATAATGTCTGAGGTAGTGGCATAACAAATTCCTTTAGAACCTGAAATAATTTCAACTTCTTCAAAAACATCCGCTCTGATTAAATTCCAGAAAGGAAAAATCAATGTAGATATAACAATTCCAGCAACAATAAATGCGCCAAGAAAAATTGCCCCATGTTTTTGAGAATCGCTTAACTCAAACAATTAATTTACCACATTCCACCCTCAGAAAATCCACCTTTCTCATCAGGTTTTTTTTCAGGTACATTACCATGAGCTTTTTTTAGGTGGCGTTTCAGTTTCTCTGGATCATGTAGTTCCAGACCACATTCTTTACACTTTGTTGTATTCTTGTCTTGTTTTTTTCTAAATAATCCCAATACAACATTAGAAATTTTGAATACATTATAAAGGATACTGGCAGTCAAAAGATTTGTGACAATAAAAAACATCACGGTTCTAGGTTCAGGAATTATGGGGCATGGAATTGCCCAAATCTCTGCAATGTCTGGGTACAATGTAGTGCTTCGAGACATTGAACAACATTTTTTAGATAAAGCCATGGGAAAAATAAAATGGAGTCTTGACAAGCTTGTTTCTAAAGAAAAAATTTCACAAAATCAGGCAAATGATATCTATTCTAGAATCAAACCTGTAGTTGATTTGAAAGAGGCAGTCAAAGAGTGCGATTTAGTAGTCGAAGCTGTTCCAGAAATTATGGATTTAAAAAAGAAGGTCTATTCAGAATTAGACAGTGTTGCAGATGAAAATGTAGTATTTGCATCAAACACTAGTACTTTACCTATTACAGAGATTGCAAATACTCTCAGTAGACCTGAAAAGTTCATTGGAATTCATTTTTTTAATCCACCTCTATTAATGAAACTGGTTGAAGTTATCCCAGGTCAAAAAACTTCACAAGATATTGTAAAATTAACAATGGACTATGTAGAATCAATCAAAAAAATCCCAGTCGTATGTAGAAAAGATGTTCCAGGATTTATTGTAAATAGATTGTTCATTCCTTTGGTTCATGAAGCATGTTATGTAATGGAAAGACAAGGAATTAAGATGACGGAGATTGATTCTGCTGTGAAATTCAATTTAGGGTTTCCTATGGGAATTTTTGAGTTAGCAGACTTTACAGGCATGGATGTAATTCATAAAGCAACAGTAGAAATGCATCTTAGAGATAAAAAAGTAATCAGACCTCATCCAACAATTGAAAAACTCTATAATGAAAAAAAATTAGGGCAAAAAACTGGAGAGGGGTTTTACAAATACTCAGATGATAAATATGAAAGAATTCCATTATCTGAAGAACTTGCTGAAAAATGTGATCCAAAACAAATTCTTGCAAATATTTTAAACAATGCAGCTTGGTTAGTTACTCATGAAGCAAGCGATATTCTAGAAATCGAAAAGGCAGCGAATCTTGGACTAGGTCTTAAAAAACCACTTTTTGAAACAGCTAAAGAATACGGAATGTCAGAAATTGTAAAAGAACTAGAACAGCTTGCGCAAAAACATGGACAGTTTTATGAACCAGATCCATTGTTAGTTGCTATGCAATAATGTGATTTAGAATGAAAATAAAAAACATTTTGGTAATTGCGTCTATCGTAATTATCATTTTAGGATTAAGTTTGATTTTTATTCCAACTGAAATAGGAATGACTCTTCTGGGAGTCATTCTGTTGGCAGTGGGGATTTTGCTAGGTATTACTCATTTTGTGAACAAGGGGCCACCTAAATAGACTCGATTTATTTAGATATCTGTTCTAAGATATACTTGACAGCATCTTTAGGCGAATCAACACCAACTATTTTCACATAGTTTCGATGATCAAGGTATTGATCTGCGTATTTTGCAGCAACGTCCCCCGAATTCTTCAATGCTGCAATTGGTTTTTTGTGAACATATGATGCACAAACTTCAGTAAGTGTTCCCGAACCTCCACCAATCACTATTACTCCATCTGCAGAAAGTGCAGTAAGAAAATCTCTTGCATGTCCCATTCCAGTAGGAATTACAATATCACAATACTCATTTGCTAAAGACGCATCATTTTGTGGAATTATTCCAACTACCAATCCATCTGCATCATGTGCACCATGAGAGGCTGCCTTCATTACACCACCAAGACCGCCAGTGATTAAAACGGTTCCAGATTTAGCAATTTCATTACCGGTTTCATATGCCATTTTTTCATGAACCGGAGTACACCCTGCCTCATCATGCCCTATAACCAAAATCTGGTGTCTTTTTGTCATACAGATGTTTTTTGAGAAGATTCCTATCAAATATGTTTTCTAATCACAAAGGATATTAGATGATGAAGAAAACAAAAAGTATGGAAAAACGTTCAATGCCAGTATGTTTCACTGAAGAACAATACAAAAAAATCGAAGAAATTGCTAAAAAAAATGGCATGCTCAATGCTAGTCAAGCTATAGAAAAACTTCTTGACGAGTAATAAATAATCTATATTGCTCTGTTAACCTTTTCTTAGGGTTATTATTTTAATAATCAATTGTGTTTAGGCTGAAATTAAATATGCCAATAAAAATTAGAGTAGAATAGTAATGAAGTTTTTAAATCGTAGCCCCAAATTTTGTGCCATTTGCCAAAAAGAGCTAAAACATAAACACAAACCAAAAAAGGAATGGAATATTGAAGGACTTCTTTGTGGAGATTGTCATATGGATAAGATGAGACAATATTTTGAGGGAACGATGACGCAAAACTGTGTTGAATGTAAGTCTAAGAAAAAAATTACTGATTTATGGGAACCACGCTGGCAGTGGGAAATGGAAGGATTGCTTTGTAAGAGTTGTTTTGACAAAAAAGAAAAAATCTTTGCCGAAGAAAAAGAATTTTGTAGCATTTGCGGTGCTAAATTAAGTTTTTTTCGATATACTCCCAAAAGTAAATGGAAGGTAACAGGAAATCTATGTAGAAAATGTTGGGATTCTAACAAAGCACGCAATGGATAAACATGATTTTTTTTAAAAGATTTTCTTGTGAAAAATGTGATAAAAAATTTTCAAAACAAGAGGATCTAATGCAACATCATGAAATAGTTCACGATAAGGATTTACCATATGATTGTAAAGAATGCAACAAATTTTTTTCAAGTATGGAAGAAATGCGCACTCATCTACAAAGAAATCATAGTTACAAAAAAGATAGAATTTAGTTTTAAATCGCCTTTATAGTTTTAACGATTGGAGCACGAGCTTTAGTGAAAACCCTAAATCCACAAATGCATTTAATTTCTGGAAGTCTTGACAATTCAGTATCTGCAACATTGGTTCCACATCTCAAACAAGTGTAAATTACATCAAATTTTACAGATTCTGGCGTTTCATCAAGTGGGGTCTGCTCAATTTGGTTTTCAGGAGTTTCTTCAGTCATGGTTTAATCAGAATTTTCTATAATTTAAGGCTAACAAATAATCACGTCAAAGATAATTCTATGTAGACGTCATCTGGAATTTTTAATCTCATTAGTTGTCGAATAGCTTTGTCATCGGCATTAATGTCAATAATTCTTCTGTGCATTCTCATTTCCCATTTTTCATATGTTTCAGTACCGCTTCCACAGGGAGATTTTCTTGTTGCAATATGAAGTTTTTTTACAGGTAAAGGTGTTGGTCCTTTTATTTTAACTCCGGTCTTTTCACCAATCCCCATAATTTCAGTACAAACATCATCTAGTTTTGTCAAGTTTGTGCTTGTAAGTTTAATTCTAGCTGATTGAGGCAAAACAAAAACCCACTAAGGCTTGTATTCTTCAGTAATATCTTTTACAATCCCTGCTGCAATTGTTGAACCCATATCTCTTAGTGCAAATCTGCCCATTTCAGGAAATTCTGAAAATGTTTCAATTGGAGTTGGTCTTACTGGTTTAATTCTAACTATAGCAGAATCCCCAACCTTGAGAAATTTAGGGTTTTCTTCATCAACTGCACCGGTTGCAGGATTAATTTTTGCTTCAAACGCAACAATTGTTGCAGCAACTTGTGCAGTGTGACAGTGCATTACTGGAGTGTAACCAGGTGCAATAGCTGTAGGATGATGTATAATAATAATTTGCGCTCTAAATTCATTTGCACACTTTGGTGGGTTATCAGGAGTTCCCATAACATCACCTCGTTTGATATCCTTTTTCTCAATACCTCTTAGGTTAAAACCAATGTTATCACCTGCAGAAGCAGACGGCATTTCTGTATGATGAGTTTCAATAGATTTGATCTCACCAGTTGCGCCAGATGGCATTATGATGATTTTATCATTAGGTTTCATTGTACCAGTTTCAACACGTCCTACTGGGACAGTACCTACACCAGTAATTGTATAAACATCTTGAATTGGAACACGTAGTGGTTTGCCAGTTGGCTTTTCTGGATATGTAAAGTCATCAAATGCTTCAAGAAGAGTTTTTCCAGTCCACCATGGCATGTTTTCAGATTTTTTAACTAAGTTTTCACCAGTCCAACCAGAAACTGGAATGAATGGTACTTGATCAACTTTGAAACCAACAGATTTGACTAATGCCTCACCTTTTGCTTTTGCAGCCTTGAAGGCGTCTTCAGAATATTTGCTGACATCCATTTTGTTAATGGCAACAATAATTTGATTTACACCAAGTGTTTTAAGTAAGAATGCATGCTCTCGTGCTTGGCCACCAGGAGCTACAGCAGTATCAGTTTCTCCTTCCTTAGCAGAAAGAACCAAAACTGCGCAATCTGCCTCAGATGCGCCCGTAATCATATTTTTGATAAAGTCCCTATGTCCAGGAGCATCAATTAAAGTAAAGAAGTATTTGGGGGTCTCAAATTTTTGAAAAGCAAGATCTATAGTAATACCACGTTCTCGTTCATCTTTGATATTGTCCAACACCCAAGCATATTTGAAAGTGTCACCTTTTCCTATTTTTTCTGCTTCTTCTGCGTGTTGGGCAATAGTTCTCTCATCAATAATTCCAAGATCCATTAAGAAATGACCCATTGTAGTAGACTTACCATTATCTATATGACCAGTAATTATCAAGTTCAAGTGTGGTTTATCTGCCATATCGGTTTCGAAGTGAGAGGGCTTTATTACCATTTCGATTTTTTTTGAAAATATCTTATTTTTTTTCAATATTTTTTAATTAATGTTTTGAAGAATTAGACATAAATCAAAGTGGACAGTGAAAGAAACCATGAAAATTACTGTTTCTGTAATAAAGGCTGATGTTGGTGGTGTTGGAGGTCATACCAAACCAAGTGATGGACTGTTAGACACTGTGAAAAAAACTGTAGAAAATTCAAAAGATCTGTTAATTGATTATTACATTGGATATTGTGGAGACGATGTGCACATAGTTATGTCACACACCAAAGGAGTGGACAATCAACAAATCCATGAGCTTGCATGGAAGGCCTTTGAAGCTGGAACACAGACGGCAAAACAAGAAGGACTTTACGGAGCAGGACAAGATCTTCTAAAGGATTCATTTTCTGGAAACGTCAAAGGAATGGGACCTGGAGTTGCTGAGTTAGAGTTTGAAGAGCGACCTAATGAAGCATTTACTGTGTTTGCAGCTGATAAAACAGAACCAGGAGCTTTCAATTATCCATTTTATAGAATGTTTGTTGATGCAATAAGCAATACTGGGTTGATTGTTAACAAGTCTCTGGCAAAAGGTGTGAAATTTAATGTTATGGATGTAGAGGAAGCTGAGATTGCCGAGCTTCAGTTATGGGAAGACAAACCAACTCTAGAAGCTGCACTAATGTATCCTGGTCGGTTTGTTGTTGCATCAATTTATACAAGAGATGACGAACCAATAGTTTCTGCTTCTACTGATCGTTTACACAATATAGCTGGAACTTATGTTGGCAAAGACGATCCTATATGCATCGTAAGAACTCAGAAAAATTTCCCTGCAACAGAAGAGGCAGGTAGCGCGTTTAACAATCCACATTATGTAGCAGGAAACACTAGAGGGAGTCATCATATGCCATTGATGCCAGTAAAACTAAATTCTGCAGCAACAATCAATTATTGTATTCCAATTGTTGAGGCACTGGTATTTAGTATGCATGAAGGAAAACTAGTTGGACCATTTGATGGTTTTTCCACACCGGATTGGGATCATATAAGAGAAATAGCTACAAAAAGAGCATTAGCTATGAGAAGTCAAGGATTTATCCATCCAGCAACACTTGTGCCATCTGAATTAGAATATGCTGAAGGATATAAAGACAGGATCGATATTTTGAAAAGTAAAATGAAGTCCTTACCTGATTCGCCAAATGCAGGAAAAACAAAAGGAAAATATGAAGATCCAGATTGAGTGTTCTAAACACTAGATATTATCATAATTTACTCTCCAAATGAAAAATTTCTTTAATTGTTTTTTGTGTAAAAAGAGTTAATAGAAAAGATGGGTATTATAAAAAGAGAAAAATGAAAAAATTAGAATCTTTTTTCCAGTCCAAATTTTTCATTATGACTGGACTTGGAGTTGTT
>JACZUQ010000011.1:6035-7705 GCA_022573065.1 Nitrososphaerota archaeon | reverse complement strand
AATTGATTGATCAAAAAACACAGACTACACTGTTTGATGCAATAGAAGGACAAAGTCAAACTGTTGAATGGGTGTATGATACATTGCTTAAAATTGCTGAACTTGAAGGAAGTGGAAAAAATGTAGTCGATAAAAAAATGAACTATATTGCAAGTCTTTTAAATAATGTTAATTCGATTTCTGGAAAATTTATCATAAAAATACTAATCGGCACTATGCGTTTAGGAGTTGCAGATAATACAATTTTAGATGCCTTGGCAATTGCATATACAGGTTCAAAAGAGAATAGAGAAAAAATAGAAAACGCATACAATGTTTCAAGTGATCTTGGAAAAGTAGCTAAAGTCGCTGCAAAAGATGGACTTGAAGGAATTAAACAATTCAAGGTATTAGTTTTCAATCCCATTCGACCAATGCTTGCGGATCGTGTAAAAAGTGAAAAAGAAGCAGTTGAAAAAATGGGAGAAAAATTCGCAGCAGAATTCAAACTTGATGGTGAACGTGTACAAATTCATTTAGAAAATGGAAGAGTTGATCTTTTTTCAAGGAGATTAGAAAACATTAGAAGCTATTATCCAGATATTGTTGAGAATATTCCTAAATCACTAAAGATACAAAATGCGATATTAGAAGCAGAAGCAGTAGCTGTTAATGAAGACACTGGAGAATTTTTACCGTTCCAAGAATTAATGCATCGAAGACGAAAATATAACGTGGATAAAGCGGTATTACAATATCCTATAACTCTTAATTTTTTTGATATTTTATATGCTGATGGAAAGTCTTGCCTTAATTTAGGATATGAGGAAAGGCGAAAATTATTAACAAAAATTGTAGTTGAGGATAATTTTTCCAAAATAATTCCTCAAAAAGTAGTCACAAATGAGAATGAGATTGAAGATTTTCTTGAAAATTCAATAAATTCTGGATGTGAGGGTTTGATGCTAAAAGATCTTCAGGCGCCTTATAGAGCTGGTGCGAGAGGCAGTAATTGGTTAAAGCTAAAACGGGAATATAGAAATGAATTGGGAGATAGTTTAGACTTGGTAGTTATTGGAGCATTTTTTGGAAAGGGTCGAAGAACTGGAAAATATGGAACATTACTTTTAGCAACTTACAATGATGACGAAGATACCTTCCCAAGTATTTGTAAAGTTGGTACTGGTTTTACTGATGAAAACTTGGATCAATTCTATCAAATCTTATCTAATAAAGTAACATTAAAGAAAAATCCACGAGTTAAAAGTGAGATGGAAGCTGATATATGGTTTGATCCAGAACTTGTAATAGAAATAGTTGCATCAGAAATTACATTGAGTCCTATCCACAAAACTGCCCAAGACATAATAAGAAAAGGAAGTGGATTAGCTTTAAGATTTCCAAAATTCACAGGAAAAATTAGATTGGAAAAATCTCCAGAAAATGCATCAACTGTTCAAGAAGTTATTTCGCTATACAATGGTCAAATAAAAATCAAACAAGAAATCAATTGAGACTAGATTAACTGTAGAATTTGGCATTATTTCACAAGGGTTTAAATTAACTTTCTATTGAAATTCAATTTCGTACATGTATAGTGGGGAATTAGAGGTACAGGCAAAAAGAAAAGCAATTGCAGTTTTGCAAGATGAGATTAATAGAATTTTAAATGCCTCAAGAAGTTTGGCTTC
>JACZUQ010000011.1:0-5938 GCA_022573065.1 Nitrososphaerota archaeon | reverse complement strand
TAACTTTCTATTGAAATTCAATTTCGTACATGTATAGTGGGGAATTAGAGGTACAGGCAAAAAGAAAAGCAATTGCAGTTTTGCAAGATGAGATTAATAGAATTTTAAATGCCTCAAGAAGTTTGGCTACACTACCAGAATTAATGACGAAGAAAAACAAAAGTGAGATTAAACATACAATTGAACAAATTGTCAATATTGAAGACGAGGTAGAATCTCTTCGAAGAAAAATTACACGTGATGTTGCAGATGTTGGAGGCCTAATTATGAATAGGGAGAATTTGCTAAATACTGCATATACTATGGATGAAATTGCTGGATACATTACTGGCATTTCATTCAAATTATCTAATATCAAACCTGTCACCCTAAAGACTGCAAAGCTAGATGAAGATATTACTGAACTTATTGAGTTAGTTGTAGATCAAGTTTACAAGCTAAACGAAATTATTCGTAGTCTCAATGCAGATTCCTCAAAATCGATTGATCTTGCTCAAGAGACTCAGAAAATTGAAAGAGAAATTGATACAAAATATCGACAGATAACAATCAAGATCTTAACTGAAATAACAAATACAAAGGAGCTTCTATTAATTAAAGACGTAGTAGAGGGAATAGAAGAAATGGCAGATAAATGCCAGGAAGTTTCAGATTCATTCATTTTATTAGCATTGAGTATTTAGTTGAAAAGTGAATTAATCGATAATAGAATTATTGTTTGGAACATAAAAGATTCTAAAAAACTGTTCATGCTAGGATATTATGGGAAACCAATTGGAATACCAAAACCAAAGATAGATGAAATTAATGTACCGCTTATTTTAGATCTTATTGAAGGGTATTATTTACTACAAAAATCTAAAATTAGTATTTACAAATTGAAAAAAAAGATTACAGAAAAAGAAATGTTGCAAATTTGTAAAAATGAGTATCATAACTTTGATAAAAAATTTCTTGTTTACAAGAATTTTAGAGATAAAGGATACATTGTAAATCCTGGAATTAAATTTGGATGTGATTTTGCCGTATACCAAAAAGGTCCAGGATTAGATCATGCACCGTACCTAGTTCAAGTTTACAACACAAATGATTCAATATCATCAACGGATGTAGTTCTTGCAGGAAGATTAGCAACTACTGTAAGAAAGCAATTTGTCTTGGCAATCCCACACGGAAAAAATGATGTTGGTTATTTAGCACTTGATTGGTGGAAGGCTTAGAGAGATTTAATGTGTCCAGCTATTTTATCATAAATTTCAAATAATTCTTTTGTGATTCCAAATTCAAAAGTATTTTTCCATTTACCATAGATTCTAACTACATCTTCTGTAGGATCAACAAAAATGGTTGCGTCTTTTACAGATTGTTTTTGAATCATTTTGTTAAGTGCAGAATCATCATTAAGAGATTTAGCCAACTGCCCACCATTCCATGTTACATTTTTTATTTTCTTAGTACTGAAATGACCATCAGTGGAAAGTATAGTTCTAGCTATGTAATCTAATGTTTTATTACTAGAATCTTTTTTCACAATGAAATGTGCTTGAAATCTATCTTGAGCACCCCATGGAAGTGGATTTGGATCTTGCATAGTCTAACCTTTTTGAATTATTTGGATGACATCGATATTGGTATTCTTAACTTCTAAACATCCCTTATTGGTAACCATTCTTGGAGTCTGAGAAAAGCATCTGCTGTAATAATCTCCTCTTTCAATCTCATCAGTTCCAATCTTTTTTGGAGTGGATTCAATACCAATTTTGGATAAAAATTCACTAAAATGTTGAGGGTGAGTCTTTAGAACAAAGGTGTCAGATTCAGAATCATGCATGTTTGATGTTAAATTATCCCTCAAATAAAGATTAATTCAAAATTTGATGATCCAATTAAATAATACAAAGGAAGCATCATTCTGTCAATGTTAAAATTTCAAGATAAAGTTGCGCTAATTACAGGAAGCGGAACTGGCATTGGGCAAGCTATTGCAAAAAAATTTACTGAAAACGGGGCTAGTGTAATAATTTTAGGTAGAAGAAGAGAGCCACTTGAAGAAACAGAAAAAATCCTTCAAGAGATAATTTCCAAAGTTCAAAGCAATGCGTTTGTAAAAATATTTTCTGGTGTGGATGTAAGTGATGAAAAAAGTGTTAATGACATGTTTGATACTCTTGCAAATTCAAACACAAATGTAGATATCGTAGTAAATAATGCCGGAGTTTCAGGGCCTGTAACTTGTTTTGCAAATGATGATATGAATGAATTCAAGAGTACTATAGGAATTCACCTTACTGGAACTTTTTGGACATCTAAACAGGCACTCAAAGTGATGAAGGCTGGAGGAAAAATAATTACAATTTCAACGTTCTTTACAGAAGAAAGACCGCTAGAACAACGACCATATAGATTCAGAGATCCTTATACTGCGGCACAGGGTGCAAAAAATCGACTAGCAGAGGCGATGTCTTGGGAATTAATCGACAAAGGAATAGTTTCAATTGCAACAAATCCTGGTCCAGTTCATTCTGATAGAATTTACAAAACAGTTTATCCGAAAGCAGCATCAGAATTTTTACGAGTAAGTGGATTTGAGGATCTATCTCCAGTTGAAGTTGAATCTGCAAGCAAAGAAATTGTGCCTCTTTTAGGTGAAGAAGAGTCAGTAATTAATGCAGGAATTACTACTGCAGCTGGAAATCTAGCAAAAATTAAAGGAGGAGATTTAAAAAAATTATCTGAAACTTTAACAAATCTTTTAAGTAAAATCAAAAATGTCGCTGAAAAAATCCAGCTAAACACATCTAAGATGATAGCAGATGAACAATTCTTATCACAATCTCAAGTTGCAGAAACTATTTTGACTCTAGCTGATGATGAAATGGCAAAAATACTCAATGGTAAAGTAATTCCAGGAGACAGAGTATTTTATCCAGTTAGAGCGCATATTGCGGGTGCAACCCCTAATGTTCATCAACCTGATTTTAGTGGCAAGTCGGTGTTTTTTACAATAAATGCCACAGACAAAACAGATGCAGATAGAGCTGTGTTTCTTGCAAAACATGTTGAAGACAATGGAGGCAAAGCTGTTTGTATAATATCTCAAGATACTCCAAAGGAGTTACAAGAGTCAATTAGTGGAAAGTTTCATTCTCACGTTACTGATCTAAAAAATCCTGAAGAGATTCAAAGATTCTTAGAGGCGACCACTAAAAACATGGGAGAAATTGCTGCAGTAGTTCACATTACAGGAAAAGTCCCTGAATTTTCAAAGCTATTAGAGTTGTCAAGAAAAGAATGGGATAACCTTGTAGACAAATTCATTAACACTCCAGCTACTGTAATTCAAAGATCATTTGAACACTTTGTTCCAGGTGGTGGAAAAGACCCAAGACTGTTTAAGGACAAAGGAGGAATAGTAATGACTATTGGTCCTGACTTGCCAGTTGGCAAAAAGATTTCAGGCTTGGATAGAGCTAAAGTAGAAGTTTTCCGTGGAGCATTACGACCATTTACCGCAACAGTAAATCAGGAATTAAGTGATGTACTAAAATCTAAAGTGAGATCATTTTTGGTATTACCTGGAACTGTTGATGGAAAGGAGCCAAACAATGAAAATATAGCTCAAGCCTTGAACTTTTTTGTTTCAGAAAATTCTCCAAAATCTGCCGAAGTCATCTTTTGTGTTGACGAAGTAAGATAGAATGAAGAAATTTTCAGAACTCAAAGTAGGAGACGAGTTTTATTCTACATGTAGTATTTCAAAAAAAGAATTAGAAGATTATTTGAAATTTTCTAGAGTGAAAAATGTTCTATTAGATGATCCAACCAAAAAAAATAACCTAGTGTCAGGTAGAGCCATTCTCTCCAGAATGGAAGGAGAATTTACACGGCTTGATCAAATTTATGGAAATTTGCTCATCTATGTTGGTTCAGACGGAGATTCAGAGTGGAATAATCGAAGTACCAGATTTGTTAAACCATTATTGGCTGATGAACTTTTGAAAATAAAATTTACCATTTCTGCTAAAGAAGATGTTGATGATGAAAATGGAAAAATAGCTATAGATTATGAAGGAACAAAGCAAAATGATGATCTGGTTGTTGTTTCAAAAAAGAACTGGTATAGAATTAAAAAGGAGCCTCCAAAGAATCAATAAACATTTTCACCGCTGCGGCAACCATTACAATAGAAATTAGAATTTTTAAAGAGTTTTCTTTAATTTCAAGTGAGAGTCTTGCACCAACTAATCCTCCAACAAATGCTCCAGTTGCCAGCAAAAGGGCCTGATAAAAATCAGGATGTCCTAAAAGCGTATGAGTTACAAGTGCAGAACCAGACGCAAATAATAAAATGAATTGAGATGTAGGGGCAGCATTTTTCATTGACAGTCCCATTGCAATGACCATTAATGGCACGAAAATTATCCCACCTCCAACTCCAAATAATCCAGACATTATTCCTGCAACAAAACTGGCACCAATTGCAAGGATCATAATTTGTTTTGAAATATTGTACTTTTTTGGTTCAATCTTTCGTTTTGAAAAAATGTAGACACTTGCAAAAATTAAAATTAAAGCAAATAAAATTTTAAAAAGTGAAGGAGTGATCTCTGAAGAAATCAATGCGCCAACTACAGTTCCAGGTATTGATAGTAAACCAAGTTTTAATCCAATAGAATATTCTATTCTTCGTTGTTTAGCATATGAAATGGATGATGCAATTGCATTACTAAAAACTGCAAAAATACTATTACTGGCAGCTAGTGCTGGAGAAAATCCAAAAAATGTGAGTACAGGAACAATAATTATTCCCCCCCCTAAACCAATTATTGAACCTAATAGACCTGCTGCAAACCCAAGTGGAATTAACCAAAGCTCTTCAATCATGGTAAGACTCCATTGAAAATATTACTTCTATATTGTGCTTTCTTGAGCTTTACTTTTTTGAATGAAAAAACTATCCAGATATTAACAATTTCCAGAGATAGCCTTCAGTATTTGTAGTCAATTCCATTTGAAGTTGCATTCCTGAAAGACTAAGGTTAGATTTACTCGTTGGTTTAGTATCGCTAGTATGAAAATCTCTTTGTTTGTCAACCCATCCAGCAACTGTTTCAATGTCACCAGGTTGTACTTCATTCCAACAATCACATACCAAGTCTTCAATTACAACATTGTATACGGTTTTTACATCATCAAGATTTTGCATGAAAGGACCTGTTTGAATTAAAGCTAGAATGATTTTTGGCATTTGCCTAGAACCCACCATATGGATATTTCCCAAATATTTTCCTTCAGAATCACGAAGCTCAGTTGATGTACAATAGTCTACTTGGTTTTGTAAGTCCTCATTTTCAAAAAATGTGCAGAATTCTTCAAGATAATTTCTGTTGATTAATTTGATTGGTTTAGACATTGAAATGTCAAAAAACTCTAGCTTTTCTTTTAATTTAGAATTAGAATCATCATACGTAAATTCTAATTCGGGCAAAGAAAGAGTATTAAATTTTTTATCCTCATCATTCAAAATTAAACTAACACTGACCACAATAGATATAGATACAATTGAAATTCCTATGTATAAAAAAATCTTTTTTTTCACTTTGTATATTTTTTATTAAACTAAGATAAGCATTTGTAATCAATATTGTTAAACTACAGTCTTAGTGCAGAAGGTTTTGAGGTTTATCTTCAACTTTCTTTTATCAACAAATCCTGCTGTTACTTCTAAAACATATTGTGCATCTTTATCTCCACCTTTGTAAGAAGGACAAGTAACAGACTCTACTACAGTCTTACAAGGAGGAACATTTTTTTCAATATGTACTACTTTTCCATCACCATCTATCCAAAAAATGTCAAGTGAAAATTGCACGTTTAACATCCAAATTGAACGCATGTTAGGAGAATCAAAAACTAGCAACATTCCTTGATCAAATGG
>JACZUQ010000010.1:15541-22318 GCA_022573065.1 Nitrososphaerota archaeon | reverse complement strand
T
This sequence comes from Nitrososphaerota archaeon, assembly GCA_022573065.1. Taxonomy (GTDB): domain Archaea; phylum Thermoproteota; class Nitrososphaeria; order Nitrososphaerales; family Nitrosopumilaceae; genus CSP1-1. The sequence continues at coordinate 22,317 of JACZUQ010000010.1, read as the reverse complement.
TTTTTGGACGACTGTCCAACTTAAATTACCTTTAATGCATATTTTCCTTTTTCAGTAATACCTAATGTTTTTGCAATATGTGAATTTTCTGGATCAACAATTAATGCTATTCCATGCCAGTCTGGTGTAAGATCAGATGATTTGCATACAGGACAAACCTTTCCAATAGTTACAAACTTGCATTTTCTACAAGCCATTTCTCTAACCATGCACTACTTCCCCTTTATTTCAACTGTTTTTTTTGGTTTATCATCTTCTTTTTTCGCAGCTGGTTTATCAGATTTATTATCCGCAGCTTTTTTAATTTCCTCAGCAATCCATTCATCTGCACCTAAAAATGGTTGCCTGCATGTAATTCCAATCTTTCCCATTGATGCAGCTTTTCCTAATGATACTGCAGTAATTCTTGTTCTAATTGTTGAACCAACCTTTAGTGTTCGCCCGCTTTGATTAGCAAGTATCACCCCTGCCTGTACATCACTCTTAAGATAATCATCCATAACTTGTGAGAGATGTAATAGTGCATCAGTCGGACCAATTCTTACAAAAGCTCCAAAGTCAGTAATATCGACTAGCTCTCCTTGTACAATTTCTTGAAGTTTGGGATAAAATGTCAAAGCATTAAACTCTACTTTATGATAAGTTCCACCATCTCCCGCAATCATTTTCCCCAATGATTCCACTTTTGCATCCATAATCATTATGATGTATCCCAAGTCCGCATTGATCATGCTTTCATATTTTGACTTTAAAATATTTATTACAGCTTTTTTGAGGGTAGTTCCAAACAAACTTGGTGGAATTCTTACAACATCCTGTAGAGTAGATATAGAAAACAACTGTCAAGTCATTCACGGAATTCAATTTATGAATCTTTGGATTAAATTTGCCAAATTTTTAATTCAATCGTGGAAAAACCGAAAAAAGTTTCATTTATTCTCTAGTTTTGGAATAAGCTGACTTATCTTTAAATAATGTAATTGGGATTTTTTAACCTATGGTTGGCGTTGATCAAGTTTTAGAAAAATTGAGTACCGTAATTGATCCTGATCTTAAAAAAGACATTGTCTCTATGGGCATGATTAAAGATTTAGAACTAAACTCAGGAAACTTGAAATTTACACTTGAATTAACCACTCCTGCTTGTCCCTTCAATGTAGAGATTGAAGATGATGTCAGAAAAGCTATTGATGGACTTGATGGAATTAACAATTTTGATATGAAAGTTACTGCTAAAGTTATGGAAGGACGTTCACTTGATGCAGATACTGCAATGGCTACTGTAAAAAATATTATTGGGGTAGCAAGCGGAAAAGGAGGCGTAGGTAAAACAACTGTTTCTCTAAATATAGCATTAGTGTTATCACAAACTGGTGCTAAGGTTGGTCTTTTAGATGCAGATGTTTATGGTCCAAGTATACCTTTGATGTTAGGAATGGGTAAAGCTAACATGGAAGTAACAGACAATAAACTTCAACCAGTTGAATCTAACGGATTAAAAGTAGTATCTTTTGGATTTTTTGCAGAACAAGAACATCAAGCAGCAATTTACAGAGGTCCAATAATTTCTGGAATCTTAAAACAATTTTTAGTTGATACTAACTGGAGTGATCTTGATTATCTAATAGTTGACCTCCCACCAGGTACTGGAGACATTCCTTTAACTTTAGCTCAAACTATTCCAATTACTGGAATTTTAGTTGTAACAACTCCACAAGAAGTTGCAAGTAATATAGCAGTTAAAGCAATTGGAATGTTCAATAAACTAAATGTTCCAATTATAGGAGTTATCGAAAATATGAGCTCATTTGTTTGTCCAAACTGCAATGAAAAACATTATATTTTTGGACAAGGTGGAGCAAAAAAAATTAGTGAAAAATTCAATGTTCCATTTATTGGAGAAATTCCCTTACACCCTGGTATTATGGAAGGTTCAGATAAAGGAAAACCTGTTGTGATTACAGCTCCTGAATCTCCTAGTGCTGAAGCCTTTAGAATTTCAGCAAAAAATCTTGCAGCACAATGCAGTATTCTTGCAGCAAAACTACAAGAAGAAATGAAGGCAGAGGCAACACCATCTACAAATTAGGACAAAAGATTTCTGTGAAATTACCGGAAAATCTTCGTGAACAACTAAAGACTCCATTAGGTATTCTTCTTCCTGATAATCAAGTAACTAAAGACAATGTTTTGAAGCGTGTGCCTTTGAATTCCTACATAATCACAGTTGGTGATGCAACAACTGAAAACATGCTACAATTTGGTATAATTCCATCTCTACAGATAATTGATTCTCAAGAAAAAAGATCAAAGCGAACTCCTCCATCTTCTACAAAGGTTGTATCTAATATCTCCTGCAATAACCCTGCAGGTGAAATTACTAAACAAAGTATTGAGGTGATTAAAAATTCCTTTACACTTAAACCTCCTGTAAGAATTACCATTAATGGTGAAGAAGATTTGCTCGTAATTCCTGTATGCCTCTATGCTCCAGAAAACTCTGTTGTAATGTATGGACAACCTAATGAGGGACTAGTAATAGTCAAAATTGATGAAAATATTCGAAAAAAAACACAATTAATACTAGATTCTATGAATTAATGGGGTATGATGAGACGGTGGCTGTATGATTAATGATTACACTACTAAAATCTCTGACCCTGTTAATTCAAAATTTACCAAATCAAAATAAACAAACTCTGATGCAAGAATTGACATTTGCTAATAAACAATGTATCTATGAAACAGCAACATGAAATTAGATCCTGAAATTAAACTGGAAATTTTAGAAAAAGTTGGAATCTATGCAAATCGTTTTTCTATACTAGAACCTAAAGTTCTATTTACGACAAAAGAGGTTTTAGAAATGCCAAAAGAAATGACTGAAGGAAGAAGAACATCTGCTTACAAATATTACGGAGTTGCATATATGCAAGAAAACTTAATTTTCTTAAATATTAGAAAAATTGTTGATCAAAAATCATTAGACAATACTATTGTACATGAGTTGATCCATATGCGATTCCAATATCTAAGTCATGGTCGCCGATTTAATAAATTGGTTCGACAAGGACTTAAAGGAAAAACCTTTCTCCCTTATAGAAAAAAAAAGTAAATTCTTCAGAGAATTTTCTATGATTTATATTTCCCAGGTATAGGCATGCAGATATAAAATGAATTTACAAGAATTTCTGCCTATTGGGGCAGTACTTGCTTCTTTTCTTGTTGCTGGGGGTCTTGCAGTATGGGTTTCAAAACAATCTCCTGGAACAAAAGAGATGTTGGAAATTTCAAATGCTGTAAAGGTTGGTGCAGCAGCATTTGTAAAACGTGAAATGAAAATTATTATTCCGATATCTATTGGTCTAGCTGTAATTATTGGTGCTTTTTTGCAACCTTCAAATGGCATTGCTTTTGCAGTAGGAGCAACACTTTCTGCAATAGCAGGAATTATTTCCCTAAAAATTACTGTAAAAGCTGCTGTAAGGGCGGCTAATCTTAGCAGCAGTGGTCTTGGTAAAACTTTTGTCGTGGCATTTAGAGGTGGCGCCACTGTTGGTCTTGCAGTTCCTGCTATGGCTCTAATGGCAATTACTGGACTTTATCTAATTTTCCCCGATCCAATTACCATAGCAGGTGTTGGAATTGGTGCGAGTCTTATTGCATTATTCATAAGAATTGGAGGCGGTATATTCACAAAAGCTGCAGATATGGGTGCAGACTTGGTAGGAAAGATTGAAGCAAATATTCCAGAAGATGATCCTCGAAACCCTGCCACCATTGCAGACAATGTAGGGGACAATGTTGGTGATGCTGCTGGAATGGGTTCAGATATTTACGAATCTTACATAGTTACATTACTTGCCGCTTTACTAATTGCTGCTTTAATAGGCGCTCCAGAATTATTTCTTTATCCAATCTTAATTGGAGCCTCTGGAATGATAGCCTCAATTATTGGTGTAGTAATTGTTGGTTCTAAGAATATTACAGATGTTATGAAACCATTGAATCGTTCATTTTATGTTTCAGCTGGAATAGCTATTAGCCTTAATTTTGTTTTTACTACTCAATTCATTGGAGACTCTGCAGCAGCTTATGGTCTATTTGGTGCAACTGTAATTGGAGTTATTCTAGTTCCTGTTATTCAAAAGATTACTGACAGGTTTACAAATATCAAATATGGTCCCGTTAAGGAAATTGCTGACTCTGCAAAATGGGGTTATGCATCATTAACATTGATGGGGATCGTCAAAGGATTACAATCAACTGGACCATTTATGATTGCACTTGTAGTTGCAATAATGGTATCATTTAGTATTTCTTCAACATTTGCACCCGAAGGCGCAGATCCTATCTTGTATGGCATTTTTGGGACATCATTAACTGCGATGGCTATGTTAAGCCTTGCTGGAATTGTTCTAAGTATTGACGCATTTGGTCCAATTGCAGATAATGCAGGTGGTATCGTAGAAATGACTGGAATGGGAGAGGAAAGTCGTAAAGTTACTGATGAAATTGATGCGGCCGGAAATACTACAAAGGCAATCACCAAAGGTTTTGCTATTGCTAGTGCAGCATTAGCTGCTCTTGCCATGATTCAAGCATTCCAGTTTGAAGCAGCTCATATATTTGAAGGAGTCTTAGAATTAGATTATAGCTTAACTAATCCTACAGTAGTAATTGGGCTTTTAGTTGGAGGACTACTTCCATTTTTCATAACTGGACAACTAATCAACGGTGTAACTAAAGCAGCATCTAAATTAGTAGATGAAGTAAGAAGACAATTTAAAGAAAATCCAGGAATCCTTTTAGGAAAATCAAAACCAGACTATGCAAAATGTGTGGACATTGCAACTGTTGCATCAATTAAAGAACTTTGGAAAACTGCAAGCATCGCTATTTCAGCACCTATTGTATTAGGAATTTTACTTGGACCAACTGCAGTGGCTGGTCTTTTAATGGGAGCAGTTGTTACTGGAATTTTCCTTGCTTTTCATCTTGTAAATACAGGAGGTGCATGGGATAATGCTAAGAAGTTGATAGAGATGAAAGGAGAAAGAGGCAGTGAAATTCATAAGGTTGCAGTTGTGGGTGATATTATAGGTGATCCTTACAAGGATACAGCAGGTCCTGCTTTGAATACTGTAATAAAATTATTAAATACAGTGGCAATTGTCTTTGTTTCTGCATTTATTGCAGTACTTGCTATTTAGCTCGGTACTTTTTCATCTACAACTATTGTCATATCAAGTTCATCAATTTGAGATTCTATTGCTCTTTTTAGTGAAGAATTGTGTTCTGAACAAAATTTGAAGAAACCATCTATTGTTTCAAAACAACCACAAATCCATCTGGTCTTTTTATCTCCCTCAATTGATAATCTTGCATAAGGATGCAATTCCATGTATAATCTTATAAAAAAAGAATAAAAAAAGTTTTTCCGTTTAAACAAATAAAAAAGAACTTAAGGACAGCCATCCATTTTTTGGATGAAATACCCATCTTTTTCTATTGCTTGTGAAACAGGGTCTGGGGCACTTTGAGAATGACAGAATTGACATTCTTCTGTAGTCACTTTGGAATCTCCTTCTCCAATACTTGATAACCATTTTTTTGCATAATCTATTGCCTTTTCATGATCTTGTTCTTTTGTGATAACATCAAAATGCATTGTGTGACCATCTGCTGCTTTGACGTATGTATCGTATACATGAATTTCCATATTAATTATAGAAAGTAAGGGATATTTATTTCAAAGAATTATGCCAATCGTGAAACACACGATTAAAGTCGATATTCCAAAATTCAAAAACATTGATTTGGAATTAGACGATACCATGTGTCCAAAAACAGTCAAATCATTTCTACAAAATTTACCTTTTACCCTAGGAGTAAATTTGTGGGGAGAAGAAATCTACACAAACGAATCTCCAATTAATGTTGATGAAGAAAACGCAAAAGATTTAGTAGAATTGTATGATGTAGCATATTGGCCAACAGGTAAAGCAATTTGTTTGTTTTATGGACCCACACCTATAGGAACCAAAAATGAAATCAAGCCTTATTCTCCAGTTAATGTTATTGGAAAGATCCTAAAACCTGATAAGAAAATTCTATCAGAATTAAAAAATGGGATTAATGTTACCTTTAAGAAAAAATAATCTATGTGACAATTGGTATTGTGATTAACTCTGATTCAAGCATGTAAGCTTTGAATTCCTTAGTCATAACTGAGAAAATCACCCATGCAACTGGATTAAGTTCCATAAATTTTTTATCAGTAGCAGAGGGATATGGATCTGAATCTGGATGAGAATGAAAGATGCCAATAACTTCTAGTCCTTTATCTCCAGCCATTTTATAACCTTGAATCAACTGCTCGTTTGAAATTGTAAAATTTAGAGGTGATTTTTCAATATTTTCTGCAATATATATCTCATTGACTAGAATCTTATCATTATCTTTTTTTCCAAATAATAAAGCACAACATTCATTTGGTTTTTTATCAATAGCTTCTATAGAAAGTATTTGTCTTTGTGCTTCTGTTAGAACTAAGTGCAAAACTATTCAACGATTACTGAACCAATCATCCAGGGATGCACTATACAGTAGTAATCAAATGTTCCTGCAGAATCAAATGTATATGTATATGAATTTCCTGCATCAATAATACTAGAATCAAAAATTCCTGTTGTACCTCCATCTGGAGTACCACTTGTTACAGTGTGTATTGTTTCATCCTCGTTTATCCATTGTACAGTCATGCCTATCGGTAA
>JACZUQ010000010.1:12405-15445 GCA_022573065.1 Nitrososphaerota archaeon | reverse complement strand
AACAGAAATGTCTTGAGGATCATAGTAGATCTGACCAATCTGTTGAGTGCCTGCTCCTGTAGGAATTATCACTTCGGTAATGACTTGTTCTTTGGGTTCTTCAATAACTATAGTCGCTATCATCCATGGGTGGACTAAACAGATGTATTCATATTCTCCTAAGGCAAGCGTCGAAGTATCTAATCGGAATTTATCTCCTGCAGACATAATTCCTGAATCAAATGTATCTCCAGAGTCTAGCGAACTTGTAACTGTATGAACTAATTCATCATCATTAGCCCATTCAATTATGTATCCTTTTGGAACCTTAGCTACATCTGGTTCATAATCTGGATTCCCCTGCTCTGATGAACCTGCAAGAATAGATATAGAATAAACTGGTACAAGGGGAGAAATCTCTTCAATGATCTCTTCTATAATCTCTTCGCTAATTAGATAAGGACTTGGTCCTACTAGTCCAAATCCAACATATGATCCTATTGCTGCTACAGAAGATAACATGAAAATTATGGAGATAGGTTTTGCATAAGTTGGAAAATTCGTTGCAACATATGCAATTATAATTGCAGGAATAGCTATTATCAGCATTATTCCAACAAACACCGGCACAGTTGAAATTGTATTAATTGCGAGTGCTACCATTCCAAAAGATAATGCAATCGATATAATTACCAAAGTTGTTGCTTTAGCTTTATTAGATGTAGATACTCCTCCTTCCAAAATTCCTGCAGCTAAGAAAATCAAACCAAAAAACATTGTAAGACCGGTAAGTGCATGCAAACCATCAAGAAAAGTATGAGCGATTCCAGAATATGAAATAAAAACCCCTGCTAATCCTATGGCAGTGAGGCCCATTCCAGGCATCATCAGATCCCAGTTACTCATTTGTGCTAGCTGGAAGTTCTGAGATACTTAATTCTTTTGAAACTAGATTGATCCTAGTCGAAGAAATTAAATGCCTATAAAAGCCGATTAAAGCAGCTTGGGTGCAAGAGAAGTCTTAGAAATATCAAAACCACGAATTGTAGTTTTGCTTGTAATTACTGCAGTAACATCCATGTATGCTGCAAGCAAGCTTATTGGACCCGAACTTGATTACCTTGGATTATTACACATTATAATTGCAGGTTCGCTTGCATCTGCTGGTTCTAGTGCATTGAACCACTATTATGACAAAGACATTGATCTTTTGATGAAAAGAACTAGCGGTAGGCCAATTCCTTCAGGAAAGATGAAGGCAAATCACGTTTTAATTTATGGTGTATGCGTTAGTGCAGCTTCGGTAATTTATGCGTATTTTACATTAAATGAATTTACAACATTTTTTATTGCACTTGGAATATTTTTTTATGTCATCATATACACTGCTTGGCTAAAACGACTCAATTCTTCAAATATTGTAATTGGAGGATTTGCAGGAAGTGCAGCTTCAATGGCAGGTTGGTCTGCTGCAACAGGCTCTATGGATATTTTAGGATTTTTAGTAGGATTTCTTGTTTTTGTATGGACCCCATCTCACTTTTGGTGTCTTGCAATGAAAATTCGAGACGACTATGCTGAAGCCAAAATTCCAATGCTTCCAGTAGTTATTGGAATGCAAAAAACATCAAAGTATATTCTAGCGAATACTGCAATTTTACTTCCATATTCGTTAATGTTATACGCATTCGGTTTAGGAATAGTTTATGTTGTAGTAGCTGTAGTTTCTGGAGGATTAATGCTTGCATATCATTACTCATTGACAAAAAACCCTACTTCAGAATTTGCATGGAAAGCATACAAAGTTACAGCGCCCTATCTTACAATAATTTTTGTTGGGATTGCATTAGATGCAGCTTTTCATTTTAGATTTTAGATATTATGAATTATTTTCATTACCAGGAAAACTAGCTTCGTAATCTTTTTTCATCATTTCTTTATTCTGTGATTTAATTTCATCAATTTCTTCTTTCTCAACTATTACTTCAATTCTTCTAGTATCCTTTGTTAACCAGGAAACTTTAACTAAACCGAGAATTTCCAAATCAAGCAGTAGTTTATTGAATTGATCTTCGGGAATTAACACTCCTTCTTTAGTTAATTTTTTTGAAAGCTCTACATCAGTTAACGATTCATTTTCTTTTATAATATCGTATACGAGATTTTTTATAGGTATATTTGCCATTTTAACCGTAAAATGTTTTATCTATTGCTTTTGGAACCACATCTGAAATATTTTGTTTAATATTGTTATACCACTGTTCAACCTCCTTTGTTATTGATGGTTTAACATTCTTTAATCCAGCAGCAAAATCGGAGCTAGTAATCTTTGGTGAATTATTTTGCATTGCATGTACTGCAGCTTCTCTACAAAGTGATGCAAGATCTGCTCCTGAATAGTTTTGGGTAGCTATTGCAATCTCTTGTAATTTAATGTCAGCTGTTAGAGGCATATCCTTAGTTAAAATCTTTATAATTTCTAACCTGCCTTTTTCATCTGGTTGTTGGACATATAATGTAAGATCTAGTCTTCCAGTTCTAAGCATTGAATTATCTAGCAAATCTGGTCTGTTAGTAATTCCAAGAACAACGACTCGTGAAGAAACCCCCTCTTCCATTTCTGTTAATAGTTGACTAAGAATTGTTTCGCCCACACCACTCATTTCCCCTGTCTTGTATCTTGCTAGTGAGTCTAATTCATCAAAGATTACTACACACGGAGATGATGTTTTTGCTTTTCTAAATATCTCTCTGATTGCTTTTTCTGATTCGCCTACCCACTTTGATAAAATTTCAGGACCACGAACAAGGATCATGTTAGCCCCGCTTTCTGTAGCCAAAGCTCTTGCAAGTAATGTTTTTCCACATCCTGGAGGCCCATAAAGTAATGCACCCTTAGGTGGTTTGATTCCCATTTTCAAAAACTTTTCTGGTTCTTTCATTGCAAGTATCAAATTATCACGTAGTGATTGTTTGGTTTCTTCTAAACCTCCAACATCATGCCACCAAACTTTTGGTCTTTCAACATAAAATTCTCGCATTGCAGTAGGAACTACTTGGT
>JACZUQ010000010.1:5229-12308 GCA_022573065.1 Nitrososphaerota archaeon | reverse complement strand
AAGAGCTAAAAGCTGCGCAACAACTCTTTTCTCAACATCGCCATACACTTCTTCTCGTTTTGGTGCAATAGCATCTATTTCATCAATAAAAATAATACTTGGCGAATTGTCTTTGGCTTCTTTAAAAATATCACGTAATCTTGCTTCAGTTTCACCATAATACTTGTTCATTATTTCTGGACCATTAATTGAATACATGTTTGCTTCAGATTCACTTGCAAGCACTTTTGCAATCAACGTCTTCCCACATCCAGGGGGACCGTACAATAAAATTCCGCTATGAGGTTCGATTCCTAATCGAATAAAAAGTTCTGGATGTCTTAGAGGAAGTTCAACTATTTCTCGCATTGCTTTAATTTCTATTGATAATCCACCAACTTCTTCATATGTAACACGACTCTTTCTCTCCCCTGATGTTTCTTCTAAAATTGATAGTGCTGTTGAACGATCAATCTTTACAACTCCCTTCGGAGAAATTTTGTTAATTTTAAAATCCATTGAATTTCCAAGAATCATTACTGATATCTCATCACCTTGAGAAATAGGGAGTCCTTTTAGTCTATTTTTTACGAAGTCAGTAAATTCTTTGTCAACTGTTACAACATCATTTACTGGAATTAAAACTACAGATTTTGCCGCTTTGGTGAGAACTTTTTTTATTTTGACAATGGAGTTTAATGCTCCACCAATATTTTTTCTTGTTTGTCCATCAATTTTTATCACATCCGAAAATTTATCATCTTCATCAGATGGCCAAACTATTGCGCAAGTAGATCTTTGGCCATTAATTTCTATGACGTCACCAGGAGCTGCTTTGAGATAATCCATAGCATCTGGTCCAATTCTAGCTCTTTTTTTGCCAACATCTCTATGTTTTGCTTCTCCTATTCTCATTTGTAATGGCTCTTCTTTTCGTGCCACTTTACACACCTATTTCATGTCAACTGACATTCGGCTCATATTCAATACTTCCATTTCACTTGCTCCCTCAGTATTCCTAATTGTTTGTTCTAATGAGTCCATTTGACCTTCTTTATCATCTACGATAAACTCACCTTTAAGGAAGTGTAATCCAAAAGCTAACGGCTCCTTCTCAAATCTTCTTAATGTAATTCCATCTTTAAGCGTAGAACGGATTTTTTTTGCAAGTTCATCCAAATCTACTTCAATTCCAGTAGGAAGTATTTTTACTATTAACAGAAGTTGTGCCATTTTGCTAAGGTCCGGTAAAATTGCATGATTTACAAGTATATGATCTTGCCGCTTCTCTGCAACTTTGACATCTCCACATTAAAACCGAGCCACATTTAGGACAGTTGAATTTAACGCATTTGTCTTTTGGCATAATGTGTCTTTGACAACAACTGCATACTGGCAACGAAATTGTAGAAGACATAAACAGCTGACTTTGCAAGTTGAATTTATACCTTCCTTACAGGAACACATCAATCTCACGAAAGTAGATTTTTCATTTCATTAGACAGAATAATTTGTGCTGCTTTGAATGAACCCTTAACTCCAAGTAATTTAATGATTGAACTAGTATGGAAATCAAAATCATCTTTATTTGAAATATCCTTTAAAATTTCAGGAGTCACTGAATCAAATAATTTGTTTATTGCGTCATTATCAAGTCTTTCAAGTATTTTTCTTGCAAGTAATTGTTTTTCAAATTCTTTACCAAACTTTTTCATCCACAATTTTTGATATTCATCAAGTTCATTTTTATTTTCTGATTTCAAATATTTTGAAATCGCTCTTCCAGCAAAAATCCCTCCCATCCCACAAGAATAAATCCCACCAGCTGTTGTGGGTTTTGACTGTCCTGCCGCATCTCCAATAATTACAATGTTTTTTGATACAAATTTCTTAATTGGACCTTTAATCCAAATTGGAGCAAATATTTTTCTAATTGTGGAAAAATTTCCCTTTCTTGAAAGGAATTCTTGAATTGTATCTGATGCATTAATTCCTTTACCCGCAACGCCAACCTTTCCCATCCCATCTGAAGATGGTATAATCCATGCAAAAAAACCAGGATATTTTTTTTGATCAAAATATACTTCTACTTTTCCCTTCTTAATCCAATCAGCATAAACTTCGTATTGAGCTGATGAAAGAATTCCAGTCCGATCTTTATTAATTAGAGCAGAAACTCCTCTGGCATCTACAATTATCTTGCAATTTATTTTGCCATCTGAAGTGTTTATTCCATCGACTATGATTTCTTTGAAACTTGTTTTGACTCGAATCTCGGCACCATTTTTCTTTGCTTGAAGAGCAATTTGTTTATCTAATTCTCTCCTGTTAATTTCAACCACCTTTTGTTTTTTAGATTCAATAGAAAATTTCTTGCCTAAAGGCGAAAAAATCTCTGCTGCTTCAATATGGTGAGAAAGGGTCTTTCTATGTGGTACAATTCCTAGCTCCTCCAATGCAGAAATACTTACTAGACCTCCACAATGTTCAGGAGTGCCTATTTCATAATCCTCTTCTAAAACCAATACACTATGACCATTATTTGCCACTTCTCTTGCACATAATAGGCCTGCAATACTTCCGCCTGCAATAATTACATCATAGTACATGTTTACAATTAATTGTACAATTATTTAATTCAAAAGTTTTTCATATACCTCTTTTATCATTTATTTTGTGAGTGAAATAAAACAAGTAATTGTAGTTAGAACAGATCTTGAAATGAGTAAAGGAAAGATTGCAGCTCAAGTAGGGCATGCCTGTGTATTGGGAGCAGAAAACGTAAGAAAATCTCATCCTGAATGGTTTGATAAATGGTGGCTTGGTCAAGAAAAAATTGTTCTCAAAGTTCCTGGCCCAAAAGAATTACAGGAAATAAAAAAACATGCGATTGATTTAGATTTACCCTGGTCTGAAGTTACAGATGCAGGTCATACTCAAATTGCACCTGGTACTACAACTTGTATTTCATTAGGACCTGGTCCAGAAGAAAAAATCAACAAAGTTACTGGCGACTTGAAATTATTGTGAAAAAATTATACTATTAGGTTTATCACTTTATTGCAATAAGATATAACAAGGCAATCAATAAATTTCCAATGTGAAGAAAAAAACAAAGGGAATCATATTTTTTCTTTTTGTTGGAGGAATAATGCTGACTTCTGGAGTCGCAATTGGAATTCCAGGTATTCTCCCTGAAGATTCTATTTCAGTTAACACTCCTACTGGGACCCCATTAGATAATTTTCCTGATGTACAGCGTGTACAATTTTGTAGTTCAGAAGATTCTGCAAAATCTAATCACTATGTAAAAGAATATAAAATTCCAACTCCATGTACTCAACCTTTAGCCATAACTTCAGATCCAGATGGAAATCTATGGTTTACACAAACTAATACTGGGCAAATAGCAAAGTTTGATCCTATTACTGAACAATTTACTGAATATGAAAATCCAAGATGGCCACAAGGAGCACGCTCTATGATGTGGGGTATTGATTATTCTCCTGATGATAGTCTTTGGTTTACTGAAGAACGAACTGATGGAATTTGGAAATTCTCAATCCCTGATGAGCAATACACAAGAACTGATTTTCCTAAATCCGCTGATTCATTACCTCAACGTTTGTCTATTGAAGGTTCACAAATCATAGTAAACGACTTTACTGGAAGCAAGCTAAGCTTGTTGGATATCGTTCAAAACACAGAGGGCATTTCCTTTTTGAACATTCCATCTCCTGTTGAAAATTCTTTCACTGCAGCATTTGCAGTTGACTCAGAAAAAAATATCTGGTATACAAATTGGGTTTTTCAAGGTGGTGGAGTTTTGGCAAAAATTAACCAAGAAAAAATAAGTGATATGGGCACAAATGAAAATGACCTTTTTGATTTAATTGACATTTACACTTTTCCTTCTGATATGAATACTCCAAACGGAATTGCAGTAGGTGATGATGGAAAAATTTGGATAGTAGATACATCAAGTAACTTTTTCTTTAGCTTTGAACCTAATACTGAATCCTTTACGAAGTACATTACATCTACCCCACAACTTTCTTCTTACGGAAATTCATCAGGATTAATTAAAAATCCCGTGTCACGACCTTACTGGGCAGCATTTGATGATAACGGAAAACTTGTTTTTAATGAACAAACTGCTAATCGAATTGGAATCTTTGATCCTACAAAAGATTCACTAGTTGAATATATGATCCCGTCAAATAATCCTAATTGGGCCGATTGCGAAGGAATTGAAAACTGTGGATTGGTACAAGTATTTGATTTTACAATTTTAGATGAAAAAATCTGGTTTACAGAATGGGTTGAAAATAATATCGGAGTTGTAGATAGATCACTGCCACTTTATTTTGATGTTGTATCTGACAGACAAAAATTAATATTGAAAAAAGGAGAACAGACACAACTTAATTTATTATTAATTCCAAATATTGCTGACATTCCTAATCTTTCTATAACATCTTCAACTACGGCACCATTTTCCGATCTGATTATTAGTCATGATGCACCAAACGTATTTCAACTAACTGGTGATTCCCCAAGAACAGTTGTAATAACTATATCTGTTAGTGAAAATGCAATACCGGATATACATAAGATTCTACTAAGTGCTCAAACTGATGACTTGACTGTCTCACAATTTGTAACTGTGATAATAGAACAGTGATTCCAAATATTGATTTTGAAATAGGAATATCAGTTTACAGTACAAACTTCAAAGGATGTGGGGGTAAAATTCGTACCCAAGTTAAAGATTTTCAAGTCTCTGAGATTTTATCCAAAAAGGCTATGGCAGCAATCTCTAGAGAAGGAAATTATGCAGTCTATAAATTAAAAAAACAAGGAATTGATACGAATCATTCCCTTTCAAATATTTTTAAAAAACATCATCTTCGTCTAAAATCTCTTGGACTTAAGGATTCATCTGCTATTACTGAGCAGTTTGTATATACTGAAAAAAAAATAAAATCCATTGATAGTGTATCTGAAAAAAAATATTCGATTAAAAGAATTGGTTTTGTAAAAAAGCCTTTATCTAAAAAAGACATGATTGGAAACCAATTCAAAATTAGAATCGTGGGTGCCTCAAATGAAATAGAAAAATTTAACGATTATAAAAAAATTTTAAATTTTTATGGTTATCAAAGATTTGGTTCAAAAAGACCCGTAACTCACTTGATTGGTAAAGCGTTAATACAAAAAGATTATGAAAAAGCAATCCATTTTTTATTATCATATACATCAAAATATGATTCAGCAGAAAATTCTAAACTTAGAGAAAAACTATCTGACAGTTCAAATTTTTCTAAATTATTGTCAGAAATTCCATTTCAAATGGATTTAGAACGTGCAGTTGTCAATCAAATGATTCAAGATAAAAATCCAAAAAACGCATTACATGCAATTCCTCTTAACATACGTAGATTTTTTATTCAGGCCTATCAATCTTTTTTATTCAACAAGACATTAAGTGCTGCATTTACCGACGGGGAAGAATTGTTTTTGCCTCAACAAGGGGATGTTTGTTATGATAAAAAAGGAACTCTTGGAAAATTTTCAAATGATCCTGACCAAAGACTATCAATACCATTTATAGGATATGCTTATTACAAAAAAACTAGATTTAATTATCAAATTTCAAAAATTTTAGAATTTGAAGAAGTTAGTCCTAAGGATTTTTTTTTAAAGGAAATGCAAGAGCTAAGTAATGAAGGCGGATTTAGAAATTCTTCTATAAAATGTGAAGATATCAAAGCTAATCAAAACATGTTAACATTTACACTATCTAGAGGTTCATATGCAACTATTGTACTACGTGAGATAATAAAACCAGAAGATCCTATCCTTGCAGGATTTTAATTTAAAGATTCTAGTAATTTTTTATTGCGATTTTTATCATTTACCATCACATGATACAATTTTTCCATAAGGTAAAATTCTTTAGCAGATGGTCTCTTTCCTCGGATTTTATCATCTCTCATAACTTGATAGAGTTTTTCCATAAGGTAAAACTCTTGTACATCTGTATTGGTTTTAATCGATTTGGATTCTTCCTGTTCTGAATAATCATTTTTTGTAGGTTTGAAATTCATAACATATCATAATAATTCTGTATAATACTTTGATTTGTGTGTAATTTGAACATACAAGAAATTGAGGAAGAATTTATTACAAAAGAAATAAGCCAATAATTATGAAAGCCACATTTGCTGCTGGATGTTTTTGGGGTGTTGAAGAATTATTTAGTCACGTAAAAGGAGTTGAATCTACACAAGTTGGGTATGCTGGTGGAGAATTTGATAATCCAACATACAATGCTGTATGTTCTGGGAGGACTGGACATGCTGAGGCAATTGAAATTGAGTATGATCCTTCTCAAATATCATATGAGGAACTATTAACGATATTTTGGAATAATCATAATCCAACCACCGTCAATCAACAAGGTCCTGACATTGGAGAGCAGTATAGATCTGCAGTATTTTTTCACGATCAAGAACAAGAGACAATAGCAAAAAAATTGAAGGAAAAACTACAAGAAACTGCAATTAAGAAATTTGGCAAAAAAATTGTAACCCAAGTTGTACCTGCAAAGAAATTTTTTAGAGCAGAAGAGTATCATCAGAGATATCTTGAAAAGAATAATCTTACTCAGTGCAGTAGTAAGTTAAACTAATACCTTACAACTTCATAACTATAATATGGAAAAGGCCTACATTTTTTTAAGCTGTGAAATAGGAAAAGAACTAGAGATAGCCTCTCAACTTCGCACAATTAATGAAATAAAAAATGTAATGATAACTTATGGTGAATATGATATAGTAGTTGAAGCAGAAACTAAAAATTCAGATAAAATGGACAATCTTCTTACATCAAAAATTCGAAAACTTGAAAAAATTCGCAGCACTATCACATTAAGAGTAACTATTTAGCCTTTCTTTGATATCTTAAGAGCTACCCCAAAACTAGTTATCAAAATCCCTACAATTGAAATTTGTTGACCATATGTTATCCAATCTGGATTCGAATACATGAAAGATGATTCAGGACCAACTATTGCTTGTCCCTGAAGATGAAAAATT
>JACZUQ010000010.1:2815-5131 GCA_022573065.1 Nitrososphaerota archaeon | reverse complement strand
GCTACCCCAAAACTAGTTATCAAAATCCCTACAATTGAAATTTGTTGACCATATGTTATCCAATCTGGATTCGAATACATGAAAGATGATTCAGGACCAACTATTGCTTGTCCCTGAAGATGAAAAATAGTCCCAGCAATTAACACAATTAATCCAACAATGATTGCTGAGTTCGAAATTTTCATGTTCTTTTTAGGCTTGATTCTTGTAATAAGGTAAACAGAATTGATTATTTGAACAAATCATTTTTCGCCTTTTTCTTTAATTTGTTTTTTTATAGTTTTGAATATGTATAATTGGGAGAATTCTTCAGATTCTCATAGGCATCATTATGGAAATTTGCTTATTTTTTCTAGTGCAGTAATAGCTGCTTTATTACTGTTTTTAATTCTACATCCTAAAATATCTCAAAGCACCCAAGATTCTCCTATTCTAATTAACCTCATGTTTATTCCAATCTTTATCATCGGAGTACTCTATGGAATGAAAATTGTTGAACGTGTATTCAAGCCATCTGAAACACGCGGAAGACTAAAACGTTCCATCATTAAGATATTTTTGTTATTCTTTATCATTGGTGGTCTTTTCAGCTCTGTAAACTTTGCAATTCATGGTGGTTCATTAATTCCATCTGCTTCGATACTTGAAGACGGTTTAATTGAATGGACAACCGAATTTGTTTCAAATAATGGTGGAATTACTTTTCTAATTATTTCCAGCATTACTCTTATGGCTACTGCAACAAAAAAAATTGTTGGCTTGAATGGAATTTTTAATAAAATTGTTACATTTGTTGGAACATTTTTTTTCTTTTCAATGATCGCATTGAGTCTTACTAATAGCGATCCAACTGATTCTCAAGTCTATTTGTATGTATTTTATCAAGCAGGAATAATCACTGGCACTTTATATCAAATGAATAAGCTTACATCTAATCTCAATATGTGGGAAGATCTAGCTAGTGGATATCGCTAAAAATAAAATTTTTTTTAAAAAATCTTGAAATAAATTATGGTATCTTGCTAGAAACACCGTCTTCTAATCCTACAATAACTTGCTGACCAGAATCTAACTGATCAACTTTTAGTCTGGTGTCAAATTTTCGGCATTCTTCACCCAGAAAGTTTGTTTCTTTGCATTGTTCAAACTCTAGAGTTTTTGCTCTTTGAATATCATCTCCAAACAATACGTTTTCTCCTATAGCCAGGAAAAGTAAGCCAATTGTAGCTAATGATGCTGAGACTACAATCATTCCATATCCTGCTTTTCTATAATGATGAGGTTCTGCCAATTGGTGAAAAACTCTCTTAGAGGCATTTATTCTTTATGACTATAATAATTTCTTGATTAAAAAAATCCATCTCTTCAAGATTAACGATATTTTTTTTGATAAATCATTTAACATTTAGAAAAAACTGTCTGTTTTTTATAATCACACTCCTCATAGAATCTGAAAAACAAATAATTTCGAATTATCATATATTAAAAAACAATCTAGTAGCTTGTCCGAATTAGTGGACAGTCAATTTATCAGCCCTTTTTTATATTGAAAATATCATGTTGGAAAATGGATCAGTAGTAGATGATAATCTATCTTCGGGCACTCAAAATGATGATTGGGCAGAGCTAATCTTGCAACTATCCTCAATTTTAGATTTGGAGACTGTTGAGGCTCGAATTTACCTTAATTTGCTTAGATTAGGGCCTGTTACAGCAAGTTCTTTGGCAAAAGAACTTGATGTAGATAGGACAAAAACATACAGAACAATTGATAAATTACTTAACATGAGTATTGTTTCAACAACTATTTCAAACCCAAAACTCTGCATTGCAACAAAGCCTGAAGAAGTACTCAAAATAGTTTTGCAAAAAAAACAAGATGATATTAATCGCGTAGAAAAAATTGGAAAAAATGTAATTCAAAAAATTAACAAAATAGTTCCAATTACTGATGGACATTATGTTCCAACTTTTAGAACAGTTCAAGGAAGAGCAAATATTTATTCTCATATAGAAAAACTTTTAGAAGACTCTTCTAGAATGATTTACATTGTTACAACCGCTGAAGATATTTTGAGAATGTATCATACTGCTGTACCTGAAAAAATTAAAGAATGTATTGATAAAGGAGGTACCGTAAGAATACTTACTTCAACTGACGATAACAAATTCATTCCACTCATAGAACGATTAAAACCAACTGAAACTAGACTTGGAAAACTTCCTTCAAAAGGACGAATTATTGTGGAAGACGGAAAACAAATGATCATGTCTGATGTAATGAATGCATCTGATTTTGCAAATATGGAAAACTCG
>JACZUQ010000010.1:0-2716 GCA_022573065.1 Nitrososphaerota archaeon | reverse complement strand
GATTAAAACCAACTGAAACTAGACTTGGAAAACTTCCTTCAAAAGGACGAATTATTGTGGAAGACGGAAAACAAATGATCATGTCTGATGTAATGAATGCATCTGATTTTGCAAATATGGAAAACTCGAGATTACCACATGATTCTTTTAGTATTGGCGCAGATACTGATTTTGCACTTTGGACTAATTCAGCTGAAATGGTAAATAATATTTTTAGCTTGTGTAAATTTTTATGGCGTACATCAAAACCCTTAAGAAAATTAGATATTAAAAAGTAATTTTTACTTTTATTTTTTTAAATTAACGCGAATGCAACTACTGCCATTACAATCATTATAATAATGTGTTTCATTCCTGAAACATAATTTCCTGAACCAATCTTACCTGCAGCCAATCCTCCAAAAACTGCTTCAATAAGTGACATGTTAAACAAAATAGTATTTAGTGCTTCAATGTCCATGTTTATAATCGAAGAAAACATTCCACCGTCGGTTATTCCTGGAGAATCAATAAGCATTTTTTGAATAACTAAGAATTCACTAAAAAACTGTGATGAAAGAATAACTGAAATTCCTAAAAAAACTGCAAAGGAGATATAGATTGTATAAGTATAAGGCGCTAATGAGGCTTTTCTGTCTTTTTCTAAATTTTGTAAATCTGTAACGTGCTGTTGTATCATCTCTAAATTAGCTCTAATATCCCCACCTATTTTCAAGGACATTTCAAGTAAAGTAGATACGCGCCTTGACATTTTTGTGCCTGTTCTATTGGCAAAATTTTGGAACGCATCTTCTATAGGCATACCCCAGCTAATGTTTGCTCTTAGGTTTCTTAATTCTGGAGTAAGTGGACCCATGTTACGATCCGCAGTAGTTTCAATAGCTCGAATTAAATTTGCTCCACTTTGTACTGCACTTGATAATGCTAACAAAAATAATGGGAGGTTTTTGTCAATGTTATCTTTCCTTTGAGTCTCTTTTAGATGCAGTAAAGTAATCGGAACAATTGCAAAAAGCGCTCCAAAGACAATCCCAGTAGTTTGTGTGGATGTATCTTCTGCAATTGGTGGGTAGTAAAAACTTACAGCAATCATAATAATGCCAACTGTTGCAGTAGAAAGTAAAATTCGTAATTTTTTTGAATGAATTAAAGATAGTTTTGGTATTTCTACATCTTTGTTTCTTTTAATTGGTCTAGTATTTGCTTTTTGCAATCTTGATTACCTCTTTGGCACCATCGAATCCATCATAAACAACAGTAGAAAACCAAAAAATGGAACCATCACATATGTCAATAAATTCATCAAAGTCATTAGATCAAAACCACCCAAATCAGGACTCATTATTGCCATAACGGATAACATGATTATAGACATTAACGGAAACACAATCAAAAGAATAGTATACATTTCTGCCATTACTCCTAACGAATCTGTTGATTTTTTTAATGCCATCTTCTTTTCTTCTAATTGGACTTTTCCTGTAGCGATAAAGTATTCTTTTAATTTACCTCCTGATTGGACAGTAATTATTGCACCTTCCAACAAATCAGCATAAGGTCCTGGAGGAGTTCTTTTAATCAAATCGTTGATTGCAGTAACTAAATCCATGCCCATAATATCTATATTTCTTGTAATGAATTTTGAATCTTTGACTATTTCTTCTTGAGAATCTTCTGATGCTATTGATTTGAAAATTCCCTCTAAGGATAAACCACTTGTTGCAAGAGTGGCCATATATCCAATAAAATGTGGAAGCTCATCCATTAATTTTGCAGCTCGGTTCTTTACATTGACTTGCGGAATCATCTGTAAAATGAAAAACACCCCCTGGGCCATTCCTGCACTAGCTATTATCGGCAAAATAAAGGCAAATGCTACTGGTTCTATATTAATTACTAATGCAATAATAATTCCAGATACTAATCCAATAACTCCTGCAATAATACTTAAAAATACTATACTGCAAACATATACTTCAAATGGTATTGGCATCATTGCATGTTTGAGAGTTTTTTCCAGATTGGAAAGTTTTGGATATAGAAATTTAATATGTTTATTGAGCAATCTATAGCTAAAAACATGAATTGACCCTGATGAATTATCAGTTGCTTTCTTTTTTTTAGAAGTATTAATTGAATAATCAAAAGACTTTTGCAAGTTTTACACCGTTAATCTTTTTCTCTCCGAGAATCGTTCAGGGTCTGCATAAAACTCTCTAATGTTAGATGATACCTCTTTGTGATCTCGAATATTGTTTTTTACCATCCATTCTATTGCAAGTTTTCTTTTACTTAGCTCATAGTTTATTTGCTCATCGCTTTCCCCAAATCTTTCTTTAATTTTATCAAGCAATATACTATTTCCAGCAAAAGTATGTGTGTCTGTTTTTGGATCCCACTTGAATATTTCGTGAGTACTAATTTCACCAGTTGTTTGATCTAAACCTGCAATTTCAGAAATTTGAATAACTCTTCTAACTGATTTGTCTTTTATTCTTAATTTTAGTTGAAGATAAATTAAATCCAAAGTATTAGAGATTAATGTTTTAGGAATATCCATTGGTGCTGATGCAAGTCGAGTTAATGTTGCCTCAACTGAGTCAGCATGAATAGATGAAAATCCTCCGTGTCCTGTAGCCATGGCTTGAAATAATGTAAATGCTTCTCTCCCCCTCGTTTCACCTACTATTATGATATCTGGTCGTTGTCTTAATGC
>JACZUQ010000046.1:1294-8016 GCA_022573065.1 Nitrososphaerota archaeon | reverse complement strand
TAGATGGTATTTTAGGTACGGGAATTTCTGGAGATATACGTGAACCATATGCTTCAGCAATGAAATTTGTCAATGATTCTAATGCATTCAAGTTAGCAGTAGATGTACCATCAGGTCTTGACCCTGATACTGGAAATACCAGTAACGTATTCGTCTCTGTAGATGTAACTGTTACTTTTCATAAAATGAAGATTGGTATGCCAAAAAGAAAAGATCTATGTGGATTAATCTATGTGGAAAAAATTGGAATACCGCCTGAGGCAGAGGAAGGGGTGTTATGAAAGTCCACCAAATAGAGGTGGGGAATATGGCAAATTTTACCTACATCTTAGAAGATGAAGAAACTAGTGACGCAATACTTTTGGATCCTTCATGGAATCTTGATGAAATTCAAAATTTAATCACTAGATATGGTCTCAAAATTAAATACATTGTAAATACTCATTATCATTTTGATCACACTTTGGGAAATAAAGTCATGGCTAAATCTACCGGTGCAAAGATTATGCAGCATGAAGCATCTACTTTAGATCATGATATTACATTAGTTGATGGTCAAAAAATTACTTTTGGAAATTCAGAATTAACTGTTTTTCATACACCTGGACATTCTAAGGATAGTATTTGTTTGGTAGGCGATGGTAAAATTTTTTCAGGTGACACACTATTTGTTGGAAATTGTGGTAGAGTTGATTTACCAGGAGGAAGTGCAAAAGAGCTTTATCATAGTCTTTTTGATGTTTTGTATAATTTAGATGAAAATTTAGTATTATACTCTGGTCATAATTATGGTTCATCTCCCACTTCCACATTAAGTAAAGAAAAAAAAAGTAATTTTGTTCTTCAAAAACGAACTGAACAAGAATTTGTGGAGGTAATGGGACAGTGATTTTTAGTGAATGATATACAAATTTTTGGGAATAAAGATAAAGGCCAAAACTTTGTAAAATCCATTGAAAAAAAAAGATTTCTTTTCTCACTTGTAATCTCTTATACTGAAACTAGCGAAATACCAGGAATTACCATTGCTGGAACAAATTTAGATTTCATAAAATTTACACCCCCTGCAGATGCAGAATATCTTCATTATGGAACATGCAAATGCATTGACTCTGTTCCTATGACTCCTGATGGAAAACCTACTCCTGCTTTACTGACTAAGGTTGCACTAGAATGTGCTAGTATTCCTCATATAGTAATTAATGCTGGAAGTAAAATAATTCCAGATATTCCTTTTTTTGAGACTGGATTAGAACATGGAAAAAATATTCAAAAAGAACCTGCTCTTGATCGTTACTATGTCTTAAGAGCTGTAGAACATGGAAGAATAATTGGTAGAACACTTGGAGCCGTAACAGATTGCCTTGTAATAGGTGAAAGTATTCCTGGAGGAACAACTACTGCTATGGCAGTTTTGAAAGGCTTTGACATTAATGCAAATGTTAGTTCCAGTATCCCCAAAAATCCATTAGAACTAAAAAATAAGGTAGTAAATGATGCATTAAAGAGATCCAAATCAAAGGATGCATATGATGTAATTGCAAATGTAGGTGATCCAATGATTCCAGTAGTTGCAGGCATGTTAAGCACGGCATCCCAAACATCCAAAGTATTGTTAGCTGGAGGAACTCAAATGGCTGCAGTATTAGCTCTTGGTCATTCTACTGGCTTTGATGAAAATAATATTGCAATTGGTACAACTTCTTATATTGTAAATGATAATTCAGCAAATTTTTTGGATACGATTAAAGAAATTGCTGATATACCTATACTCAGTATCGATCCAAAGCTAGATGATTCAAAAATTCATGGCTTAAAGTCATACTCAGATGGATTTGTAAAAGAGGGAGCAGGTGCAGGTGGGGCTATGATCTCTGCAATCTTAAAAACAGGAATCACTTCGGAAAAACTTTTAGAAAAAACTGAAGAAGAATATCAAAGAGTAATCACTTCACAGTGACTGATTTTGCAAGATTTCTTGGATAATCTGGGTCAGTGTCTTTTTCAACAGCTGAATAATATGATAACAGCTGTATTGAAATAATTTCTATCAATGGAAACATGGATTCTTTTATACTTGGAATTTCAATCCAATGATCATATACATCGCTATTCTTATCTGAAATACCTATGATTTTAGCTCCTCTTGCTTTGATTTCTCTTGCACTAGTTAGAGTATCAGTATAGGTTGAATCATTTGGATTAATAATTATCACATAAACATTTGAATCCATTAGCGCCAATGGTCCATGTTTTAATTCGCCTCCTGGAATTCCTTCGGCGTGAATGTATGTTAGTTCCTTCAATTTTAGAGCAGCCTCAGAAGCTATGGGATAATGAATTCCACGTCCTAGAACGTAAATGTCAGAAACATTTTTCAATTCTTTAGCTATACTCTGAATTTTAGAATGATTAGAAAGAATTTTTGAAATGGAGTTTGATACTTCCTTGAAATCCAAATCTAAGCATCCTTCGCATAATTTTTCTGTAATCTTATAAATAATCGCTAGTTGAGATGTGAAACTCTTAGTGGCCGCAACCCCTACTTCTGGTCCACAATTCATCCCAATAAAAAGTGAAGATTCGTGTACTAGTGCAGAGTTTTTGTGATTTGCAATTGCTAGAATTTTGGCATTTGATTTTTTTGCAATATTTACTGCTTCAAGCACATCTGCGCTTTCTCCACTTTGTGAAATTGCAATAAGTATTGAATTTGGTTCTATTGAATCATGTAAAGTGGGAAGTTCACTTGAAATAATTGGTTCAATTTTTACTTTAGCATATTTTGACATAAGATATTTTGCAACAAGCGCAGCGTTATAACTAGTCCCACTCCCAGTCATGTATACATTTTTAGCGTGCTTGATAAAATCTGCAGTCTGTTCTATTGCAGATTCAGTTTTTTTTCCTGCATTCAATATTGTTTCAGGTTGTTCTGATATTTCTTTTAATGTAAAATGTGCATAATCTCCTTTGTATGCATCTGCAAATTCTTTTGATACTTTAGTGATTTGATGTTTGACAGGCGTACCTTCAAAATCGCAAATCTGCATACCAGAAGAATCTAAAATTACAAAATTTCCATTATCAATGTAAATTGCATCATCTGTTTTTTCAATAAAACCTAAAACATCACTGGACAAAAAATAATCATCTTTTCCAATCCCAATTATCATTGGTTCATGATATCTTGCAGCTGCAAGAATTCCATTTTCAAACATTGCAACAAAGGCATAATGCCCCTTCAATTTTGAAACTGTTTTGATAATTGATTTTTTTACATTAGATGTTTGATTGTAGTTTTGTTGTAATAGATTTGCTATCACTTCGCTATCTGTTTCACTAACAAAAGTAAATCCATCTTTTTCTAACTCTTCTTTTAATTCATTAAAATTTTCAATAATTCCATTATGAACAATTGCAATTTTTCCTGAGGTACTAGAATGTGGATGTGCATTTAAGGCAGTAACTTTTCCGTGAGTTGCCCATCTAGTATGACCTATTCCAATTCTTCCAGGTAATTTATCAAGACATTCAGAGTCATTTACCTCAGATACTTTTCCAACTCCTTTTCTAACCTCTATCTTCTGGTCATATTCCGTGGCAACTCCTACACTATCATATCCTCGGTATTCCATCCGTTTTAACCCCTTCACCATTATAGGTGCAGCAGAATTTTTCCCGTAGTAACCTATTATTGAACACATATCACTTGTATCTAATTATTGAAATATTTACAGATAAACTTAATCTTATGATTATTTAGTTGAAGAATTTTCAATCTTTGTTTTTTCTACAGGACTTTGCTCTTGAGGTTGTTCAGTGGTCTCCACTTTGCCTTCTTCTTTTGGCTGAGATTCAGAATTCTCTGCTGGTGGTTGTTCAGCTTTAGATTTTTCTAGTTGTTCCACAAGCTTACTTAATGATGAATCAGGAGCTAAACTCAGCTGTTTTTCCTCATTCGTTTTCACCACGTAAGATGGTACATTAATTATTCTATCACCGATCATAATATGACCATGTACTACTGCCTGTCTTGCTTGATATGGTGTCTTAAATGAAAATTTCTTTTGTACGACTGTTTGTAATCTACGAGATAACAAATCCGTTACTTGAAGGTTTAATACATCATCAAGAGTAGATCTTTCTTCAACCAATCCAACTTTTGCTAGTGATTGCATTAGTATTGGTTCTTTCTTTTCTCTAACCTCTTGTCTTAGTGCAAGCAAAGAACGTGCTTGATGTCTTAGTTTAGAAAGTTGTGTATGAGCTTTCCATAACTCTCGTTTTGTTTTTAATCCAAACGTTCCTAATGTTTTCAATTCTTCCATTTTTAAATCATAATTTAACGGCCTTTTTGGTTTTTTCCAAACTCTTCTTGGATTTTTTGGATCTCCCATCCAACTCACCTATTTTTTTGCTCCGCCCTTAGTTTCTTTTGGTGCTGTTTCCTTTCCAGCTGCTGGTGATGTTGCCTTTCCAGCTGCTGGTGCTGTTTCCTTTCCAGCTGCTGGTGATGTTCCCTTTCCAGCTGCTGCTTCACCTTCAGCAGGAGCTGCACCTTCTGCAGGAGCTTCACCTTCAGCACTTGGTGCGCCTGGAGCACCTGCTGCGCCTGGCGGTAAAACTTTTCCACCTTTCTGAACACCCACAGCACCTCCTTTTCGTCCTGTAGTTCGTGTTCGTTGTCCTCTAACTTTTAATCCATACATATGACGATATCCTCTCCAACTACTCATAGCTTTTTCTCGTTCAATGTCATTTCTAACTGCTAATGCAATGTCTGAAGTAATCAAATGCTTAGTAACTCCAGTTTCAATATCCTTTTGTCTATTGAGAAACCATTGTGGAAAATTTGCCGAGCTGGAATCCTTAATGATTTTTTCAATTGATTGGACTTCTGGGTCTGTAAGATTTCCAATATTTTTATTTGTGTTAATTTTTAAAGATTCTAAAATTGCATTTGCAAAGTTGTAGCCAATCCCCTTAATCTGGGTAAGACCGACTATGATTTTTTTAGCACCAGGTATATCATTTCCTACAATTCTTACTATATGCTGATATTCAGTTGAACTCAAGTATGCAAGTTTCAAAATAACCCGGATAAAAACCATGCTGAGAATTTTGATACGAAAAAACTATCTTTATTGATTATTTGGCTCCTTATTTTAGAAAATGGTATAAATGCATAGAAGGCAAATGTAATTTGTGTCAGAGATATCAAATATTGTAGAACAAAGCTATGGTACACCACCAAAATATACTGAAATAAAAGCTGGTTTACCTGAAGATTTTAAAGAAATTAAAACACTAGGAGATCTCTTAGCAATTAATTACAAAATAGTTGGTGTAAAAGAACAGCTTAGACGAAATTTAATTTCTCTTATAAATTCTGACAGTCCAAAATATCCAGGAATAATAGGTTTTGAAGATGATGTTATACCTGCATTAGATAGAGCAATACTTTCATGTCACGATATATTTCTGGTTGGACAGATTGGTCAAGCAAAAACAAAGATTGTTGAAACGATTTCAAAGAATC
This sequence comes from Nitrososphaerota archaeon, assembly GCA_022573065.1. Taxonomy (GTDB): domain Archaea; phylum Thermoproteota; class Nitrososphaeria; order Nitrososphaerales; family Nitrosopumilaceae; genus CSP1-1. The sequence continues at coordinate 2,474 of JACZUQ010000046.1, read as the reverse complement.
TTTTATCCCCCATTCCAATAATTAAAAAAAGTATTACTAACGATTGTCCAATGGATCTTCCTGAAAAAGAATTAGTATCATTATTAGATGACAAAGAACTAAACACTCAAAGTCCTAAATTTTATGTAAGTCCTGAAAGTGCTGAAATAATTCGTGACAACAATCAAGATACCCCAATTGAATGGATAGAAGGAAAAGACAGATACAAATATGTTCTTGCAACGCCTGATATTTCTGTTAAAGATTTAGTTGGTTACATTGATGCTGTAAAAGTTGCAAAAAAAGGAACAGAGATGTACAAAATTGATTCTTATTCTCCAGGTCAACTAATGCAAGCAAAACATGGAATTTTCTGCATTGACGAATTACCAGTACTTGATCCTAGAAAACAAGTCTCTTTACTCTCCGTTTTACAAGAAGGACGATTTACTACTGGTTCGTATCCGGTAATCTTTGAACCAAAAACTGTATTCTTTGCTACTGCAAATCCAATTGATTATACTCATTCAGGAAAAGTGATAGAACCATTGTATGACAGACTCAAAAGTCATATTCATACACATTATCCAAAATCCTTAGAAACTGAAATGTTAATCATTCTACAAGAAGCTAAAATTACTAAGTCACTAATCATTACATCAATTTTAAAGACCTTAGCCAGTTTAGCACAAAAAGCTAGAAAAACCCATGAAATTAATCAAGAAAAAGGAGTCAGTGTAAGACTGGGAATACATGGACTTGAATTACTTGTAGGCGAATCAGAAAGAACAAGGGCTCTATCACATAAGATGTTACCAGTTCCAAGATTATCTGATATGCACTGTCTAATCCAAGTTTCAAAGTTTGAACTAGTAGAAAGAGACAACACCATTGAAAACCGCCAAAAAATTTTTCATGAATTAATTGATGAATCAATACAAGAAACATGTTTAGAATATCTTAATGACCAAGATGCAGCTTTGTTGGAATCAATTAAACAAGAATTCCAAGGAAAAACATTTCAGGTTTCACAAAAAATGATTTGGAAAAATGGTCAGGCATCTTATAAAAATCAACTAGAAAATTTCAAGAACCTAAAAAATCTTATTGAATCCAAAATTGAACAAATTCGTTCCGAACAAAAATCATTTTTACAAAAAGCTACGCTGAATCAAATTTCATCAGATTCATTATTGTTAGA
>JACZUQ010000046.1:0-1196 GCA_022573065.1 Nitrososphaerota archaeon | reverse complement strand
ATGATGGACATGAAGATGAATTACATTCAGTTTTGACAGAAATAATTCTTGAAGGACTGCGTTGGAATAAACCTAAAATCTTAGAAAGAAAAGAGGCAGGATATGTCTCGGCCTAGTACTGGGAATTATGTATATTTTGTAAATGATGGAAAGAAAAACCAATCTAAATTAGATAATAACATTTCCTACGATAAATTACAAAAAATTCTCCAAACACTATCTAAATACGCCATGAAAGAAAAAACCCCCGAATTTCAGGAACTCGAATCATTATTACAAAACTCATTAAATGAAACAGAAAACCAAGATTCAGAACCAAAATCTGAGAATGATGAACATTTGGACCAAGGGGGTTCTCCATTAACAAAATTCTTGAAAGAAAAAGGATATCTTCGCGATGAAAAAAAATGGCTTACTAACAAAGGATTTTTTGAAATTGGCGGAAAGATCCTACAAGATGTTATGAAGGATCTAAATTCTGCTGAAGTAGGTCTTCATGAAACAAAATTCACTGGTACTGGTAATATTGTAATGGACACAACAAAAAAATTTGAACTTGGAAATGATCTAAAATTTCTTAGTGTTCCTCATACATTACTTAATACCATTAAAAGAATTTCAAAAACTAGCAAGAAAATTGAATTTCCAATTTCAATGGAAATTGATGACTTTGAAGAATATGAAACACTAGAAGATGTTCGAGTGGCAGTAGTTTATTGTATTGATTTAAGCTCTACTATGAAGTATTCTTTAGGCAAAACTGGCAAAAGTAGAATTGAAGCGGCAAAAAAAGCACTTTGGAGCCTTTATGTATTTAACAAAAAATTCTTTCCTAATGATTCGATCTCAATTGTTGGTTTTGGTTCTCTAGCTTCACAAATAGATCCTTATGATATTCCATTTCTCAAAACATTTGATGCAAATGATAATTTTTTACATTATACCAATTATCAAGCAGCCTTTAGGCTAGCAAAAAAAATCCTACAGAAAAACTCTGCTCAAAACAAACGAATTGTAATGATTACTGATGGACAGCCAAGTGCATGCTTTATTGATAATATTCATCAGAAAAATGAAATTATTTCTGAGAAACCTTATTCCAATTTTTATTCTCCTGATAAGAATGTAATATCTAAAGTAAAAGAGGAAAACGATATGACACTTGACATCAATGAAGGAAGTTTAGTCTATCTTTG
>JACZUQ010000079.1 GCA_022573065.1 Nitrososphaerota archaeon | reverse complement strand
AGAAAAACCAATTAAATATATTAGATTACATTTCTTCTAATGCTGTAAGGGGCAATATGCTAAAATCCAGAACGTTAACTCCTGTTCTATTGGCATTTGCCATTCTTCCCTTACATTCAAAATTATTCCTTTTTTATTTTTAAAACCTAGATCAAGTCAACATTTTCTACTAGATAAAAAACATTAACTTCCAAAATGAAGCCAGCCTTTGTTTTTAATTTGGATAGTTTTTGAATCTGTTTGATACATAACACCTGACCCATTTGAAACATAACCTATTTCAAATAATGAGATTTTTTGTGCTTTTGCATTAGATATGATTTTTGAAAGAAATTTTGGATTAACTGTAGCTACTATTTCATATTCTTCTCCACCATTGAAAACTAAATCTAATGGATCCATCCTGTTGTTCTTTGCAAACTCAAAAACGTCTTGATTTGTGGGCAGTTTTGTTAAAATGAATTTTTTTTTACTTTGTTTTGACATTTCATGAAGAGTTGAAGACAAACCATCACTAGAGTCCATTGATGACGAAAAAAATTTGCCACTTGATATTCCAAATTTCAATCTAGGAACTGGTCTGTAAACAGTTTTTTTTGCTTTTTTTGAAAATTTTGCAGTAGCTTTTTTCTTTGCTAATAGAATTTTTAGGCCAGCTGATGAATAACCAAAAGGTCCAGTGGTAACTATAACATCATTTGTTTTTGCTCCTTTTCTTCTAATAATTTTCTTAGTAGAACCAAAAAGTGAAACTTGAATTACTAATTCTTTTCCTTCGTTAGTATCTCCTCCAACAAATCTAAAACCAAATTCTTTTGATGCTTTACCTAAACCAATAGCCAAGTCTTTGATCTTCTGTTTAGAAAATTTTTTTGGTATTGTTATTGATATCATTCCATATTGCGGTTTTACTCCTTTTGATGCAAAATCACTTACAGATGCAACAACACTTTTTCTTGCTGCATCCTGTAACTTCATTCCTAAAGGAATGTCAGTACTTTCAACTAAAGTATCAACTTTTGCCACAAAATTTGTTTTACCTATCTTAAAAAACTCTACATCTTCAGAAACAAATTTATTTTTTCCCATATTATTCTGAAAAATTTGAATTATTTTGCGTTCATTTAACTTGGTCATAACTTTGTTTCACTAGATCTCTTGTTTGTTGTACAATGGTTTTTACTTTTTCTGCATTGTTTGATTCAGCTGAAATCCTTATGATATCTTCTGTATTGGATTTACGTACTAATACCCAACTTTCATCATCAATTATTACCTTTATCCCATCCATACTAATTATTTTTCCAAACTGTTTGGACATTTTTTCTTGTAACTTCTCTAAAGTTTTATCATGTAGTTTTGATTCAATTGAAATTTTTTCTCGTATCTGGTGATATTTTTCCATTAATTGAAGAACATCTTCAAAATGCTTTTTTTCAAGCATTGAGACAATTAATCCACTTGTAAGAATTCCATCACGACAGTAATTAAATTCAGGAAGAATAAATCCTCCACTGCTTCCTTCTCCACCAGCTTGAGATTTAGTTTTTAGCATAAGATCTATGACATTGGCCTCTCCAACTTTAGATCTTTGAACTTCTCCCCCATTTTCTTGAATAAATTTCTCAACTGAAACGCTAGAATCTATGCTTAAAACGAATTTTTTATACCCCATCTCTAATGCTTTTGCTATACCTAATCCTAATGTTACATCTGGAGATAATTTTTTACCGTCTTTAACAATAACTAGACGATCTCCATCTAAATCATAGGCAAATCCTATGGAACCATTACAGTTAGATATCAAATCTTTCAAATCATCTGCCGTTGGATCTGGTCCACGTGAACATTTATCTAAATTTTCATTGATGATTTTTACTTGACATCCTATTTTTTCTAATAATGTAGGTGCTACATTTTTAGCTGCACCTCCTCCAATATCTACAACAACTTTAGGTGTACCTGAAACTTTTCCAATTAAGTTTGCTGCTTCATCGATGTATTTGGATTCAATTTTTGATTCTACACCAATTACGGATTTTGAGGTATCTTGTTCATTAACAATGGTTTTTAATTCTTGTTCGTTAATTCCCCTCCCATTTACAATGAATTTTAGTCCATTCCATTCAATAGGATTATGAGACGATGTAACAATTATTCCCGCCCCATATTTCCTAGATTCTCTAAAAATTACTGGAGTAGGAACCATGCCTAAATTGTAAACATTAATTCCACATTGCATTAATGCAGCACTTGCAGTTTCAACAATAATTGAGCTTGAAGGTCTTGTATCGTGTGCAATTACACAATTTTTTGATTTAACTAACGTAGAGAAATTATTACAAAATCTTAAAACATCTTTTAATGTTAAATCCTTTCCAAAAATCCCCCTTATTCCGGAGATAGATTTTTTCACTGAATCAAAACCAAAAAGGCTTTTTATAAACTCTAACAGGAATCGTTGTATGCCTCGATAGCTCAGCCTGGTAGAGCGAACGCCTCGTAAGCGTTAGGCCGTGGGTTCAGATCCCACTCG
>JACZUQ010000045.1:6624-8197 GCA_022573065.1 Nitrososphaerota archaeon | reverse complement strand
GCATTTACACAATAGTGCATCCCATATGTGAAATACACATATGCTATTCCTACGTGTCCGAACATGACTTTGTTTCTATCTGTTAAGCCCCCAAATGCATGACTAGCGGGATCATCCGTATGACGGTATGCTTCTGTTTCTGTGATAATGCCAGATATTATTTTACCGCCTGTTTTTCGCACAAGAGTTTTTCCTAGAAGCTCCTTTGCCACTTTAACAGTATTTCTTGCATAAAATGATCTAGGGAGTACCTTCGTTGCTTCTCACATCTTTTTTATTTCATTTACTAATTTTTTCATATCGTTTTTGAGTGAATCCATTAATTTTTGATTATAAATTATTGCTGCTGGATGGACTGTTAAAAAATACAACTTGCCATCTTTTTTTACAAATTTACCTCTCTCTTTTGTAATGTTTTTTCCACCAAGAATTGATTGATACGCAGTATTTCCCATAATGCAAATCACTTTGGGTTTGATTAACGCAATCTCTGATTCAAGATAATTCCTACACGATTCTTTTTCGGCTTGTGAAGGTACCCTGTTATTTGGAGGTCTACACTTTACTACATTCGTAATGTATACAGATTCTCTAGATATTCCTGCATATTCTAGTGCGTCTGATAGTTTCTTTCCAGCTGGTCCAACAAATGGTTCTCCAATCTTGTCTTCACTTCTGCCTGGAGCTTCACCTACGAAAATTATTTCAGCGTTGTGATTACCTTTACCAGGAACAGAATTATTTCTAGTCTTACAAAGATCACATTTTGTACAAGATACAACTTGATTTCTTACTTGCTCTAAGGAACTAATAGACATTCAGACACTCCTGACTGTAGCACTAGCTCTAATTGATGGACCCCCATTTCCCATAACCATTGACTGCATTGGATCCCCTTTACCACAATTTGTAATTGGTCTTATAGTAAAGTCATTACCACACGCGTCAATTGATTTGAAAAAATCAGGAGCCGTTCCTAAAACAATTACATCTCTTAGTAAATCAGTAACTTGACCATTCTCAATTTTTTGAGCAAATTGACACGAAATACTCCAGTTGTATCTTTTCATATCAATTGAAGGAATTTTCATATTAGAAATCAAGTACCCATTTTTAACCTCTGAAATCATTTCTTCTGGCTTCCAATCCCCCTTATCAATACAGGTACAAGCCATCCGAATTAATGGCATATATCGGTATGATGTAGCCCTCATGTTTGCAGTTGGTTTTGTATGAAAAATTTCTGCAGTCTCTCTACTTTGCATATGGTTTGATAGTATTCCATTTTCTACAAGATTCGTTCGACTAGCTTTGTTTCCCTCATCATCATATTGATACCATCCAAGAGTTCCCTTTATTGTAGGATCATCAAACACATTGAGAATATCTGAACCAATTTTTTCATTTAATTTTCCTGACCACCATGCCCCTCCTGCCCAGGCCATTTCTTTTCCTAACACTCTATCCGCTTCAGAAGGATGACCAAGAATTTCATGGGTTAACAATGCAACAAAGTCTGGATTCATTATTACTGTAGCTTTTTCGTTCTTGGCAGGTTTTGCATCAATTAATT
>JACZUQ010000045.1:4743-6528 GCA_022573065.1 Nitrososphaerota archaeon | reverse complement strand
GTGGAAATAAATTCCGAAGTTTCAGTTATTTCTCTTTCAGAAGATAATTTTTCAATTCCTCCTCGTCCCCCCTCAACAATGTTTACTGTTTGTGTTATGCCATTTTCATATGCAGTGGCAGCAATATTAGCTACAACATCTGTAAAATTTTGAGAAATCTTAGAACCTTCACTATTTGTAAAAAATTTAGATACTATACTATATCCCATACAGACTTGAGATTTTATAATTCGTTTATCCTGCAGAATTATTTTATCACAATCATATCCAATTTGCATTAGTTTATCGATTGTTGGAATAATCTTTACAGGATAATCGATTTTTTGATTTATTGGATTATTATTTCCAAGTTCTGATCTGTGCTTCTTATTAGAAGAATAGCTTAAGGCAGTTTTTACAGCCTCTTTAATTCCTTGTTTTACATCATCTAATGATATTGGATTGGAGATAGAAAAAAAACCCCATGCGCCTTTATTTAAAACTCTAATTCCTAAACCTTGCTCATTTTTTGTAGATGAATATTCTACTTCGCTATTTTCTATAAGAAAACTTTGCTTTGTACTTTTTTCTGCTCTAACATCACAGTATTGACATCCTAAAGTTAATGCATATTCAACTGCTTTTTCCGCAATATCCTCTAGACTATTTACCACATTTTCAATTAATTTACTGGTATTGCTAAATCTTATGCAATACCTGAAATTGCAGGCATGGTAAAGTAAAACTCATCTTCAAAACCATCATCGGTCTTACCCTGTTTTTGTAAAGCTTCAAGATATGCTCTAGAATCTGGGTAAAAGTCTCGATTACAGTCTTCGAATACCTCTAAGGCTTCCATCGTCATGTCTACTACTAGCAAAAACCTCATGTTTAGGCCTATGTTGGATTATTTTCAGTTTTTAGATCAGAATGATTTACTATTTCACTGATTCAGAATCTTTGGGTAAAATAAATGAAAAAGTAGTTCCAACTCCTGGAGTACTTTCAGCTGAAATTGTACCCCCATGCTCTTCAACCAACCCTTTACAGATTGCAAGTCCTAATCCACTACCTCCAACTTCTCTTGTTAGTGAGGTATCAACTTGATAGAATTTTTTGAAAAGTCCTCCTTGTTTTTCTATAGGAATCCCTGGACCATTATCTTTTATATTTATTTTAATTTCTTTGTCCGAATCTTCAACAAAAACTTCGATAACTCCTGTATCGGGGTTTACTACATCTAGTGCATTTTTTAGTAAATTAGTTAACACTTGCGTAATTCTCTCTCGATCATGTGGTACTAGAATCTCTTTATCCAAATGTTGCTTTATGGTAATCTTATTTTCTGTTGCACGAGGCTGTAAAGCTTGAACTGCAATATCTATCGTGTTTTTAATGTTTTGTTTTTCTTTTTTTACAACTAGTTTACCAAGCTCAAGTTTTTGTGCATCTAAAAGGTCTGATATAATTCGTAACAATGATTCTGCGCTTGTTTTAATGATCTTTAATCTGTCTTTTTGTTTTTCAGTAAGTGGACCCAAGTGTTCACCTAATAGCATGTCCACATAGCCTTGAATAGGAACTAGAGGTGTTTTTAATTCATGTGTAATCATTGACAAAAATTCATCTTTCGCAATGTCGGTTTCTTTTGCTTCCTCAGTTTTTTGTTTAATTGTATCTGACATTATATTAAACGTATTTACCAGCTGACCGATTTCATCATCTACTTTATAGTTAATTTTTTCACCATAGACACCTTCTTTAACTCTGGACATTCCTGTTGAAATTATTTTCAGTGGATTAAGC
>JACZUQ010000045.1:2511-4644 GCA_022573065.1 Nitrososphaerota archaeon | reverse complement strand
CTGACATTATATTAAACGTATTTACCAGCTGACCGATTTCATCATCTACTTTATAGTTAATTTTTTCACCATAGACACCTTCTTTAACTCTGGACATTCCTGTTGAAATTATTTTCAGTGGATTAAGAGATTGTCTAACTACAACTATTACAAGGAAAAAAATTGCTATATCAACAACTAAAAGTGTTTGGACAATTATACCTCTTTGTGAACTAGCAGCTAGTAATTCTTCGTTCCATGAATCAATTAAAGTATCGAGTGATGATGTCAAAAGAACTTTTTGTATTTTAAAAGAACCAAATGCTACATCAAATTCTTCAGTGTGTAACGAATTTTCTTCTAAAATCTTTATTCTAAGCTGAACTGCTTCCCATAAAGGATCTAACTGTCTTAATGCGCTGGAATTTTCTCTTGGAATTGGAGCTAGTTCCTCAGGAATTTGACCTATACTTTCTAAATCCAAGTCATCTGTAGGAATTTGTAAAAGTTTTCTAATTCCTGCTTCAAACATTATTCTTTCTTCTTGAAGCTTTCCACGTATCTCCACACCCTCTCCAATTGAAATTAAGAGTGCATCTTGTCCTATACTTTTTGATAGTTCATGTAGCTCATGTGTAATTTCCTTATGCCTGTTAAAGTCTCTACCTAATGTCTCTACTTCCTTTATTACAGAATCAGTAGAGAGTGCCATTTCTCCATTTTTTCCTAAAATGTAGTTTACTGCATCTTTTGCTTCAAAGTTAGATACGACTTGTACCTGAATTTGATCAAGACTGTCTCTAACTTTATTCCAAGAATTTTCTACTTCACGAAATTCTCCTAGAAGAATTGTAGGAATAACCAATATTGACTGTCCTCTAATTTCTCCTCCGCCTTTTAAGATGTTAAGGAATGATTGGAACTCATTTGTTTTTTCTTTTAGAATTTCTCTATCAGTTTCAAATCCATTTGCAATAGAGTTTGCAAGACTATCAAATGTTTCAACTTTGACTTTAAGGTCTGCTACACGAATTATTGTATAAGATTCATCAGTACTTTCTTGTCCTGATTGGTATAACAAAATCAGATTAACTGCTGCAGCTGCAATTAGTATTCCAACTAATAAGTAAGTTTTTTGAATAATTTTCAATACTTAAACTGTAAATTTCCAGAGAGTATAAAAATACCGCCTAAAACCTTTAGATGATTATAATGTCTGATGAATTCATTAAAGTTTCAACCCAAGAAATTAATGAGGAGATCGCTTTAATCACGAAAATCTTAGAATCATGTAATACTGATTCAGATGTCTCAAAAAATTCTCAAGACATTGAAGGTCATCTTCATAAAATCAAAGGCTTAGCACCTATGATGGGAAAACCCGGAATTGGTGAAATTGCAGCATTAAATGATACATTACTGAATCATATCATGGAAGGACAGAATATCGAAGGAATCTTAACAATTTTAAATGAATCCACTGTTTTTATGAATAATTTTATGAATGGATCTGAACAAAACACCAATGAATTAAAACAAAAGATGGAAACCAAATATTCGAAATATTTGGACTAGCCTCTCTCTTAAGTAACAAACATTTCATCTTATTATGGCAAAAGTTCTAGTTGCAGATGATTCGGAGGCTATACGCCAAGTTTTACAGGATATTGTATCAATTGGTAAACACGAGTTAGTTGGAGAGGCAATTGATGGTAATGAGGCAGTTGAGAAATTCAATGAAATTCAACCTGATCTTTTATTATTAGATCTTGCAATGCCAAAAAAGGATGGATTGACTGTAGTCAAAGAAATCATGGAATTTAACCCAGATGCACGAATCATACTCATAACTGCAACCGATAATCAATCCATAATTACACAATGCCTTGAAGCAGGCGCTATTGCCTCAATCTCAAAGCCCTTTGACTTTGATAAAGTCCTTCAAGTCATTTCTGATGCACTTACCGTTTAGATTAATTCAGTTATGAATAAAAGTGGCATGAGTGAGCTTTAATCATTGTCAAAAATTGTATTAGATACAAGTGTGATAATTAATGCCCAAATTACTAAACAAGTTGAATCTGGAACTATTAATAATACAGAAATTATAGTTCCAGTCGCTGTTCTAGATGAGCTCCAATCAGAAGCTTCACA
>JACZUQ010000045.1:0-2412 GCA_022573065.1 Nitrososphaerota archaeon | reverse complement strand
TCTTAAAGAAGGTCTAAAACCTATGGCAAAAAAAGGAAAGCCAGGCTCATTTAATCTACAAGAAATTGATGATGAAATATTAACTCGTGATTATCTTGAAAAAATCTCTGAGCAAATATTAGATGTTGCAAAAACTAACAACAAAAGTAATCTCGAGATTTCAAAACATGGCGCTCTTGTAATTCAACATGAAGATTACAGAATTTCTATAACGTATCAGCCTTTTTCAGAAGCATATGAAATCACAATAGTTCATCCAATTGTTCGTTTATCATTAGAAGAATACGAGTTATCTGAGAAGCTAAAATCTAGATTTGCTGAAAGAGCAGAAGGAATTATTATTTCTGGACCTCCTGGCTCTGGAAAAAGTACACTCGCCTCTAGTCTTGCAGATTTTTATCAAAAGGCTGATAAAATTGTCAAAACATTTGAATCTCCACGTGATTTGCAAGTAGATCCTGCTATTACACAATACACAAAACTTGAAGGAAGCTTTGAAAACTCTGCAGATATTTTACTTTTGGTAAGACCTGATTATACTATTTTTGATGAAGTAAGACGACGTGAAGATTTTGAAACATTTTCCGAACTTAGATTAGCCGGAGTAGGTATGGTTGGAGTCATTCATGCAAACTCCCCAATAGATGCTATCCAACGTTTTATTGGAAAAATTGAGCTGGGAATAATTCCAAGTGTGATTGATACTGTAGTTTTTGTAAGCGAGGGGAAAATCTCCAAAGTGTATGAATTAGAACTAAAAGTAAAGGTTCCATCTGGAATGATAGAACAAGATTTGGCAAGACCTGTAATAGAAATACGCGACTTTGAAGATAATACTTTGGAATACGAAATCTACACCTTTGGTGAAGAAAACGTCATAATTCCTATATCAAAAAATTCAACAAAACTTGGTATTGAAAAACTAGCTGAAGACAAAGTACGAGACACATTTAGACGATTTGATCCTAGTGCTGAAGTAGAAATTTTATCTGGTAATAGTGTCAAGGTAATGGTATCTAAACAGTATATCCCATCTGTCATTGGACGAGGGGGATCAACAATTAATGAATTAGAAAAAATGCTCAAATTACACATTGATGTTGTTCCAAAAGATTCTTCAACTTCTCCATCAGGCACCCCTTCAGCCGATTTTGAATTATCTTTTGATTTTTCTGAATCAAAGACATCCTTATTGTTTAATGTAGGTAAAGAAAATGCAGGAAATTCTGGTGACATTTACCTAAATAATGAATATCTTGCTTCATTTAGAATTACCAGAAAAGGCCAGCTTAAAATCCCAAAACGTTCTAGCCATGGAAAACAATTAATGAGAAACGCATCCTCTAAAGATTCTATCAAAATATTTCTCAAAGATTAAAGGAATTTTTAACTAGAGCATTATGCTGTCCATTTTAATGAACATATATTTTTTGTAAGATCTTAGCCACATCAAGTATTATTAAAATTCTGAACAATTTTTGGATTTGATTTTAAAAACGTAATAAATTTTCTTAACTGTCTAATTGTTTTTGGATTTAGATGATGTTCTATTCCTTCCGCATCTTGATTTGCAGTTTCATGACCTATTCCTAAAATTTCAAAAAACTCTAGTAATATTCCGTGTTTTTGTCTAATAGTGTCAGCTAATTGATTTCCTTTTTGGGTTAGATTAATTCCATGGTATTTTTCATATTCAAGATAGCCATTTTCATCTAGTTTTTGTAACATTTTTGTAACACTTGGAGCACTGACATTCATGTATCGTGAAATATCTAATGTAGTTGCATACCCTTTTAATTCTACTAATTCTAAAATTACTTCAAGATAATCTTCCATTCTACTGCTAGACTCAGACCGAGCAGTTTCGTGGGCTGCCCTAATTGATTCAAGTCTTTCTGTATCTTTATTCTTCAAGTTTAATTTCAATAGATGTTCTTGGATATAATTTAGTGTCTATCGCTTGATCTTTTGGCTTCTAGTCGTGAGTGTTACTAATTTTGACTATGGAGTAATCAAACTTGATCATTGAATTTTATCTAATTTTCACAAAATAAGCATAAGGAATTGGACGATTCACTTACTCTCAAATTAAAAAAATTAAAGGCAATGTCAGGTTCGGTAAAAAGAAGAACCCAATTGTATTCCGATTTGTCCAAAGTGGATGATAAAAAAACTGCACAATCTCTTGGTGCTTTGCAGAAAGCTCCTGCACCAGGGAAAAAATTACAAAAAATTGGGTTTATCATGTTTTGGGTGCCTGAACCAAGTGGTGTTACATGTGCAATAGGTGGACCTATGATATTAGCTGGAAAATATCTAGATCGAGTTTACAACGGTTCTACAATTCATGATATAGGAACTCAAACAAAAAACACAATTTCCACAATTAATGATTTTAAAAAATCTTTAATG
>JACZUQ010000044.1 GCA_022573065.1 Nitrososphaerota archaeon | reverse complement strand
TGTTTCTACGGAATCTGATATTAATCAACAAGAAAAACTCTTTAAATCTCAATTATCTGTTGCAGAAAAACTACAAAAACCTATTTCAATACATTCTAGAAAAGCACTAGATAAAATTTATGAAATAATTCCATCATATTCACTTAAAGGAATGCTCTTACATTGGTTTGACGGAAATAAAAAACAGCTCAATAAAGCAATGGAATTAGGATTTTTTGTTTCATTTGGTCCTCTCTTAGTTTATGCAAATGATAAACAAGTTTTATTGTCCAAAACAGAAGTTGATAGAATATTAGTAGAGACTGACGGACCTGTAAAATTTGCAAGATGCTTTGAATTAAAAACTGCACAAGTAAGTTTTATTCCAAGTGTGATATTTTGTGCCTCAAAAATAATTAGAAAATCATATGATGAATTTACAGCAATTTTAGAACAAAACTCAAAAAATTTTCTAGGCATATAGGTATAAAAAACCCACACTGTATCCGGATTTGTGGATAGAATTAAAAAAATTTCAATGGAAATACTAGAGACTTACAAAGAAAAATTTGGTACAGATTTTCGTGAAAATAAAAAAATTATAGATGATATTGCTATTGTACGCTCAAAAGGATTAAAAAATCAGTTAGCTGGATTCATTACTAGATTCATAAAGCGTGAAATTCGACAGAATGAAGAAAAATTAGCTAAAGAAGCTAAATCTGGGAATGAAGAACGTACTAGTGAGGAACAATCAGCGTCAACAAATCAAGAAGAACCACTAGAAGTGACAGAAACGGTTTCAGAGAACAAGTCTGAAGAATCATCCTCTGGTAATAAGGTGTAAGATGAATTTTATAGATAAACCAGAATTTTCTAAATGATCACTGTAAAATTTTTGGGTGGTGCTAAAAAATCATTTTTAGTTGATAGTCTTATTATTGATGAAAATGATATTACTATCCAACAACTCTTAGATTTTTTAGTAAAGAATAAACCAAAAAATTCTATTAATCTTGATGTAAATAATTTATTAGTTGCTGTTAATGGAATCGATTCTTCAGCAATAGATGGATCATTTACTAAATTAAAAAATAATGATGTTGTTAGTATAATTCCAATAATACATGGAGGTTCTTCTACAAGGATTCAATTCAAAATTTCTAATTCATATGTTGAGTTATTTGATATCAAAGCAAATCGAAAACTTGATATTAATTTTTTAGATAAAACAAGGAAAAAATATCCTGATCTAGTAATTCAAGCAATATCCTCTAACTATATTCTTAGTAAATCTCACGCAGAAAAAATTATTACCATTTCAAATATGGCTAAAGAAAACAGCACTTTAATCTCAAAAAGGATTGATACTGATATTTTATTGAGATTTGCATGTACCACACAGATTCAAGATGCTATACATCGAGTTGGAATAAAAACTGGTGATGGCTTTATAGTAATTGCAATTGGTAAAAAATTCATGCTAAACAAATTATTTAATTATGTTAAACCGTTTCTAAACAATAATCCACTATCTAAAAACAATCAAATTTTTTTAAGAAAAAAATTTAATATATCAAAAAATCAGATAGATGCAATAATATCTTTAAACCCATTGGAAGATCTATTAACTGAAAAAGCAACTATTTTAATCTGATAACGACCGTTTTACCTTTTCTACACTTAAGATAGTATTGTTTGGAATAACGGCAATTCCTGTTTCATCTTCAATTATTTCTATTAATACAACCCAATCTGGAGTATCTAAAGAAACCTTATTTGAAATATCTTTTGCAATTTCCGATATAATTTCATTAGAAGAAATTTTTGAATTTCTTTTTTCTACCGTAATTCGATAACTATCTTCTGGTTTGAAAAATTTAATCTTTTTTTGAATTTCATCTTTAATTTCTTTGATATCTGTAGCACAAACACTTTGAATTGGAATTATTCTTTGACAATATCTAACAGACCAAGGCTCATCTAGTATCTTATCACGAATCTTTTCTATAATATTAATAGGATTTAGACTCGTTTTTATTGTAATTATGCCAGGCATGTTTGTTATATTGAATTCAGGATTTTCATCTCCAAACTCGTTAAGAAATTTCTTAATTTCTCTTATAGCTTCTTCTTCATAATGACGAGGACATGTGAGAATTAAATTCAAAACAGCTCCATTATCTCCTCTTCAGATATGACTCCTTTCCTTCCCACTTTCAATTCTTTATCAATTTCAATTACTGTAGACTCGCCTTTACTAGAAATTATTCCCCCATCAACAAACAAGTCATACCCTGAAATATTCCTAATACATTCTTCAGGATCTTTAAATGATTGAGAACCAGAAATATTTGCACTAGTTCCTACGATTAGTTTGCATTTTTTTAAAATTGCCAGGACACATTCATTATTAGGAACCCGTACTGCTATTTTGTCATCTAGATTTAGAATCTGTTTTAATTTTTTATCTCTAAGTTTTAATACTAAAGTAATTTGACCTGGCCAATATTTGTCAGCAATTTTATTTGCTTTTTCATCAAAAATGGCAACTTCTAAAAGTTCTTTTTTCGATAAACCTAAAATTGGAAATGATTTAGAATGAACTCGTTTTTTTATTTGATAAATTGACTTTATAGCATTTTGATTATATGGATCACAACCAATTCCATATACAGTATCTGTAGGAAAAACTATTGTTCCTCCATTTTTAATAGTCCTTACTGCAATATTAATTCCATCTTGATCACATCTTACTCTCAATGTTTCCACTAATAATGAAAAGTATGTTTAATAATAATTTGATTCATCAAAATATATAGAATTCATATGGAAAGTAAATCTGATTATGAAGATAACGAATTTGAAGACGATTTTGACGACGATTTAGATGATTCTGTTGAGGATTAAATTACTAGACCAAAATTTTCCGCGAACCTACTAAAGGTTTGATAAGCTACTAAAAATTCTCTTCCGTTAGAACTAATTTTATATCTAAAAGTACCTTCAGAACTCACCTGCTCTAACAATCCTTGAGAAACTAGATTGCTTAAAATTTTTGAAATTCTTGTATGAGAAACATTTGCTTTTCTTATTAGGTAAGTTACACTAGCACCTCCATCTAAATGTAAATCATCTTTAGTAGTGGCTAAAATATCTCCAATAATTTTCATATGTGGCCTATACGCGGTCACCATTCTTACATCAGAGTTAATTTTTGGCATAGTATATGATAGGAATACCCTATTGTTCAATATACTAAGAAGATAAAAGAAATTGACAATGTAATCTGCCCAATTTTTCCCCTTCTATACTTACACAATCTATAGGGATTTTAGCCTTCCTTGAACTCAGAATCAAATTTTATTTTTGTTAGAGGAATCTTACTAATTGGGATAAAGAGAGAAATCAAACCAGTAATTTTAATAGAAATTGAAACATAATACAAAATAGATTCAGGAAAAACAAAAGAATACCATCCTAGAAATTCTCCAAATGCAAGAAATGATAATCCTACAGCAACAAAAATTGTTCCTTTCTTTTTTCCTTCAAAATAAGAAAGAATAGTTTCAATTGCACCATAAACTAACAAGATAAATGAAACAGATCTAAGAATGTGTTCAATATGAATTACAGAAACTAAGAACAGAGGAAGCATTCCAACTGATCTCAAATATCTTGATTTAGGAAAAAATGATTTAATACTATGTGAGAATGCGATAAAAAAATAACCAATTGTTTGGATCCCTATACCCAATGTTTGCACCCACTTTTCTATGTGACCTTTGTGTAAAACAAAGTCTTCGGCCATATAACCTGTCCATACTACAAAAAAACCAACACTGATTGATAAAAAAGCAATTCCTAATCTAAACAGTGTAGGACTTCCCGTATTTTTGAATCCAATGTATGACAAGATACCAATTGTAAGCCCTACAATAAAGCCAATCAAATTTAGAATATTTTCTAAGATAAATTCCAACTATGCTGATTATCCATTAAAATTAATTATTTTAACTTGATGAATCATTTAACAAGCAGCTTAATCCCATTCATCTAAAGATCCTGCAGTCTCTCCTTCAGTACTTCCTGTGTAATCTCCTAAGATGTCAGAGTATTTTGCATCTTTATGAGCTATATATTTTACATATTCTCCATAACTCATATCAAAATTACAATGGCCACATTTAACAACGGAAAAATCTGGGGAAAGTACAGCGCTTTCATTGCATTTTGGACACTTTATTTTCACACCTATTATAGTACGAATTAATTATTATTGGTTTAGATTCAAAAAAAGATAAAAGGAGTTTATTATACTGCTAGATTATGAGTCAAACCTGCACTAAATGCAAAAATCCAATTTCTGAAAACGAGACTCTAGATCCTAGGGCTGTATCTTATCCTTGTTGCAACAAATGTTGGGCTGAATGGAAAGAATATAGAGTAATGGTTATGAACGAAATGAAATTAGATATGTCCCTTCCTGATCATAGAAAACTTCTTAAAAAAAATGAGCAAATTTTTGTCGGAGTAAGGACTCCTGAAGGTGATGTTGTAGATTTTGCAAATGAAGATAATCGTAAACCAGACCAGCCTTAAAACCCAAGTGATTTTTTAGCATTTTCAGGAATTATCAAAAATAGTTTCTTTTTACTACTTTCATCCAAATTAGAAATTATTCTATGAATTGAATTTGCAATTATCTTTTTTTGTGAATTATCTAATGATAAGAAAATTTCAAGTATTCCATCTAAATAAAAATTAATTAATTTTTGTGGATTTCTACTTACTTCATCAATATATTTAGAAAACATTAAACTTCTTTGTTCTTCAGTGATAGTTGTTAAAACTTCAAGCCATGTTTTAAATAATTTAGAAAAATTTGGAAACGGGATAGTTGGACCTGCCTCAAGGGCATTGTTAATAATTTCGTGTCGATCTAATTCTGACATTGTAAAAAATTCAAGCATTCTTTTTTTTAAGATAGGTGTACGAAGAAAATCAGGAAGATTAGCTAAAATAATAATAATATTTCCGGCATAGTTTGGTTCAGACAATAATAAAACTCGTGAAAATAGGATATTAAAATGATATAGTGATAATTTAGCTTAAATACACCATATCCGCGCTCAGACATGTATGACTTGTACTGTTGTAGTTGGTGGCTTCTTTGGAGATGAAGGAAAGGGAAAAATAATTTCCTATCTTGCTATGAAAGATAATCCTTCTATTGTAGTACGCGGAGGCGCAGGTCCTAATGCCGGTCATACTGTAAAAGATGGTGACAGAACATACAAAATTCGTATGTTGCCAAGTGGATTTTTAAATAAAAAATCTAAAGTAATGATTGGCCCAGGAGTGGTAATTAACCCAGATATTTTACTAAAAGAAATAAACGATTTTGACGTTTCTAATAGAGCGTTTGTTGACAGAAATTGTGGAGTTATAGAACAAACTCATCTTACTGAGGATTCTAAAGGACGATTAAAAGATACTATAGGAAGTACTGGTTCAGGAACAGGACCTGCAAATGCAGAAAGAGCTATGCGTACTTTAAAGTTAGCAAAGGACTTTGAATCACTTTCTTCATATTTAGAAGATGTTCCAACTGTAGTAAACAACGCACTTGATTCTAAAGAGAATGTTCTAGTAGAAGGCACACAGGGAACTCATCTATCATTATGGCATGGCACCTACCCATATGTTACCTCAAAGGATGTTACTGCTTCAGCAATTTGTTCTGATATAGGATTAGGCCCAAAGAAGGTTGATGAGGTTATGGTTATCTTCAAATCATTCGTAACTAGAGTTGGCACAGGACCAATGGAAAACGAGCTTACGCCTGAAGAGACATCAAAAAAAGGATGGGATGAGGTAGGAACTGTGACTGGTCGTCAGAGACGTGCTGCTGAATTTGATTTTAACCTAGCTAGGAAAGCCATTATGCTTAACAGTGCAACTCAGATTGCGATTACCAAATTAGATGTATTATTTCCTGACTGTGCAAATAAAATATCGTTTGATTCTCTTAACACTGAAGCAAAATCCTTCATAAAAAAAATTGAAGAGAACCTAAACGTGCCTGTAACACTAATAGGAACAGGTCCAAATGTAAATGACGTAATCGACATTCGAAAATAAATTAGCCTCAATTTTTTTGGTTAAGTTTAATTTAGTTAAACTTTACAAAGTGTTGTGGACAAACAACCTACGTACATTCAAGTTGATTCTCCATTAGAATTTTCACGACTAGTTTGTGCTTTAGAGAGAGTTCCACGTGTATCATTTCGACACGAACATGAAGGTGAAGATGTGCTTTCTGTGCAAATGGATTTACTGAAAGAAAAACCAATTATCTACTATACAACTATAGATAACAAAGGTCACTATCTATGCTATGAATTCAAGTCTGGCAAAGAAAAATCCTCAATTGTAAATTCTACCTCAGACACTGCTAGACTATATTCTCCTATCGTGAAAATCAAGTCTCTTCCAGATAATCTTAAAGCTGGAAATGGCTCTGAGGAGAAATACCATCAAATTGAACTTGAAGATCTTGCTAGCTTAGCAAAACTTAGCTATGGTTTTGAAGATACTCCATTTCCATTATTCACTTTCCCTCATAACGGAAAATGGATGATGGGAGTTTTTATGAATTTTAATGAAGAAGGGGCATCATATTTTTGTCACGTAGTTTTGGATAAAAATCCAGAAAAGCCATTCCTAAAATATGCTACTAATAATGGAACAGAACCATCATTTGTTGAAAATCCACAAGAACACGGCTATTCATATATCAAAATAATAAAATTAAAAAAGACACATCCATTAGTCAATTATGTCAAACTTCAAAACTAGGATAAATAGAATATCTGCAAATAAAGGGAAAATTATACTTGCAAACGATTATTCGAACACTACAAAAAATCTAGAAGCAAAAACAATCAAAAACATTAAAACATTAAACAAATTTCTGTGTGGCATAAAAATTAATTTTCATTTATTACTGCCATTGGGACTCAAGGAAATAACTAGAATTAACAAATTCGCTCACAAGCATAATCTTCAAACCATTGCAGACATTAAATTAAATGATATTGGAAATACAAATGAAGTAACTCTAGAAAATCTTTGGAAGGCAGATTTTGACGCAGTTATAGTTAATCCAATCATGGGACAATCTGCTTTGAAAAAACTTGTTTCATCTGCTCATAAAAAACACAAAGGAATTATTGCACTATGTCATATGAGTGCACCTGAAGCAAAAATATCTTATGAAATGAAAATAAAATTAAACAATTCTATTACAACTCCACTTTATCAGTTATTTTTAAAATCAGCTCTTTCAAGCAAAGTTGATGGAATTATTGTTGGAGCAACATATCCTGAAATTATCAAGTATTGTAACAAAAAAGCTAAACAAAATTTAGATATTTTTTCACCAGGAATTGGAACTCAAGGAGGGGAAATTGCACAAGTTCTTGAAGCAGGTACTGATTTTTTGATTATAGGTCGAACAATTCTAAATGCTAAAAATCCAATATATTTGGCAGAAAAGTTTCAAAAACTAAGTTTTTTGAATTAAATCATTTGCTTTTGATAAGATATCTCTTGCATTCTGATAAGTGGTCTTTTCAATAGCATTTTTGTAGTCTAGCCAAGTATAACCCAAGTGTTCATGGGAAACCATCACAGATTCTGTCTTAGTTTTTGCTAAAAAGAACACTACTTCCTTGTAAATTAATTCTCCTTCATATTGAAAATTATAATTGATTTTTTCTTTAAATCCATCAATAAATTCTAGATCTGATATTCCAGTTTCTTCTTTTGTTTCTCTCACTGCTGTCTGATGTTCTGTTTCCCCTTGTTCAATTTTTCCTTTAATAAAATCCCAATGCCCTGTAGGATAATTCAATAAGAGAAAACGATTTCCTTCAGGTTTTTCTAAAAATAGAACAATTCCTGAAGATCTTTCTTTTTTCAAAGTGAATCATTTCTTTGATTGAGTGTCATAATTATTATTTTCCTAAACGTCTTTTTCTTTTTTGAAATGTTCTTATTGCTCGCATTAGGTCAATCTTTCTAAACTCGGGCCAAAAAACATCCATAAAAATTAATTCGCTATAAGCACTTTGCCACATTAAAAAACCACTTAATCTTTTTTCTCCAGATGTACGTAAAATCATATCCGGAGATGATTGAGGTAAGTGTGCTGTGTAAAGATTTGCTTCAATTTCTTCT
>JACZUQ010000009.1:17220-23762 GCA_022573065.1 Nitrososphaerota archaeon | reverse complement strand
TTAGTAGAGAAGAAGTATCGACTTGCATACCAGGAGCAAAGTCTGTAGAACAGCTCGAATCAAATGTAAAATCCTCAGAAATTTCTATCAACTCCCAAGAACTTGAGAAAATTGAAAAAATTCAACGCTCTTGGTGAGCAAAATAAGCAGTTACTTCAAACAATCCATTAACATTTCATAATTATTTCTCAAATCTCAAAATGATTTAGCGAAATTTACTAAAAGGAATTAGTAGAAAGTAATGTTTTAGCAAGTAATTGTGCCACTCGTAATGGTTCTGGAAATGAACCTTGTAATGTTAGTTCATCTAAAAGATGCTTAACATCAGATAATGTGCAACCTTCTTTTCTAATGTAAATATCATATGATGTATGTAGAGTAATTTTATCTCTTTTTTCTAATTCTTGATATTCTTTTAGTTTAGATTCGTGAGAGTCAGGAAAATGATGTCTAATTGCTTCTTCAATTCCTTCAGAGTCTTGATAAGTTACACCGATTACAGGAAGGCCCAAGGACTGAGAAATTTTTTTCAAATCAATAATATTGTACATTGCGATAATAATTCCAGAAATTAGCAGATAGCTGATATCAGGGCGATTAAGTTTTTTGTACATCGACAAAATAGTTTCAGTTGCATCATCTCCTTCCAAAGTTGCCTTGCCAAACACAAATCCATCAATTAAAAAATCTCTACGCATCACTACACCGGCAAGAATTGATTTTTTAGAATTTTGTTTAAAACTTTCAGCGATAACTAAACCGCGTAATCCTTTTTTTTCAAGATGAAGTTTCCGCATAGTTTTTTCTACCAGAGAATGCTCTATAAGTAAAGCAAGTCACTAATGCGATCGCAAGGGTTGCAATTGACCATATTACAAATGGAAAGATTTGAGGTTCGGCCATATTACTTGGACACCGTCAAAGTATTAGAATACGGGTTATAGAGTAATGGATTTCTAATATTAGGAACAAAACATCAGCTGATGAGTTTATTGATTATCAATAAAAAAGGTAAATCCCCTTCACACGAACAAAAAATTGTTACTTAAGAGATATAGCTGTGAGAAAGTTATGATTTGATGGAAATCTAAATAAGCAATAGGAACCAAAATAAATTAGGAAAGTATATCTCTAATTTGTATATGCCCCTAAACCTATACACCGATGAGATATTACTTTCTTTTAACTAAAGTGATTTAGGAAAATTGAAAAGCAAAATCTAAAATACATTTGATTTACATCAAAAGAATATGCCTGAAATAATATGTCAAGATTGTGGAAAACGTATGTTCCATGAAAATGAAGATACATTAAAGATTGAAGAATCAGTACATAAGAAATTCTGCCTTAAAAAGGAGGGATCTATAGAGAGTTATATGCACAGGGAAAACGCTGAGCAATCATCAATGGATTCTGAAAGAAATACAGATAATGAAGGCAAGCCTGTCCTTAAGAGATAATTACTTTAGATTTTTGTTATTAAAACCAGATGCGTGAGAATGACAGGGGAAAAAAAAGATTATGATTTAGTCATTGTGGGGGGAGGGCCTGCAGGAACATCTGCTGCATATACTGCTGCAAAAAATGGTGCTAGGGTTGCACTTTTAGAAAAAGAAGAAAAAATTGCTCAAACGGTTAGGACTAGCGGAGTCACATGGATAAAAGATGTAAAAAAATTTGGAATTCCAAGAGAATTCTATAATGAAATAAAAAATTATACGTTTTGTTCTCCTAATAATCATGTAACAATTAGTGATTCAGAACCTAGAGCAGTGGTATTAGATGTAAGAAAAACGTATCAATGGCTTGCAAAGCAGGCTGAAAAAGAGGGCGCAGATATTTTTGTTAATACTAATGTAACAGATATTATAAAAAACAAAGAAGGAAAAATTTCAGGAGTCAAAGCATCCTCAGAAGAAGATTATATTTTTAATTCAAAAATAGTAATTGATGCAAGTGGTTTTCAATCAGTCGTCGCAAAATCCTTAGGAGTTGCTACCCAATGGGAAAGGTTTGGAGCTGGTGCAGAGTGTGAAGCATATGTTGAACATGTAGATTCAGATACATGGTGGTTAATGGTAGGCCAAAAATATTCACCAGCAGGATATGCGTGGATTTTTCCTGTTGGAAAAAACATTGTACGTATTGGAGTTGGAGTCGGGAAACCAGAATCATCAGTTGATCCTACTGAAAGACTAAAAGAATTAATGGATGCAAGGGTAGGGCCAATTAAAAATTTGGGAAAAATTACTCCAATTGAATTTCATTATGGATTAATTCCTAATGATGGCTTGACTCGAAAAACAGTTTATGATAATTTAATACTTGTAGGAGATTCTGCAGGACAGGCTAACCCACTTGTCTTAGAAGGAATAAGATATGCGATCAAGTTTGGAAGAGTGGCAGGAGAAGTTTCTGCAAATGCAATAAAATCAGGTGATACGTCAGAAAAATCGTTAATCAAATATGAGGAAAATTGGAAAAAAGATATTCAATCAAAAATAAAGTCTGCATTAAAAGTTCAAAACAGATGGATTAGTTTGTCAGACGAAGAATGGGATAAAGAATTAGAAATTATTGGAGAATTAAACGCAGATGAGTTTATTGATTTTATCAAAGCAGACTTTGGGTTATCAAATATGGTAAAGCTTGCAGCACATCATCCAAAATTGGCAGTAAGGCAGCTGTTCAATATGGTAAAAGGTTCTAAGTGATAGAGATTATTTCTGTAGAAAATTCTACATTTTGAATAAGACTAGATTTTGTCTGAAAATCTTCTACCATATACAAGCACGAATCATGAAATCGCTCCAAGGCCCTAGTTCCACAAGAAACACAAATCATTCCAATTACCTCTTTACATTGAGCACATAGACTACAATTAGTCAAACTTCCACCACAATTTCGGCATGATTCATCTGGCAATGCTTTTCGGTTTTGCTTTACGAAGTTTGAATTTAAGCATTGAGTAGAATTTGTATGAACGATTTCTACTAATTAACTCAACATTGAAATTGAAAAAAATTGGTCATAGATCAAATGGATAAGGTTAGAAAAACATTTGATGAATGGGCTAAAATTGGAAGATCTGAGTTAATGGAAAAAGAACATTCAAAGACGGTTCTCAAATTATTAAATTCTATACGATTTGAAAAACCATTTTCTTTTCTTGATGTAGGATGTGGAAATGGATGGGTAGTACGGAAAATTTCTCAAATACAAAATTGTAAAAAAGCAGTAGGAATAGACAAAAGTCAAAACATGATTACAAAAGCAAAGTCTAAAAAAAAGTCTTCAAAGGAAAATTATCTTAGAACAGATATTTTGTCATGGAAATTTAATGGTAAATTTGATTATATTTTTTCTATGGAGTCCTTGTATTATTCAACACCGATGGAATCTGCTTTAAAAAAAATCTACAAGATACTCAAACCTGGAGGACAGTTTTTTTGTGGAACGGATTTCTATAGTGACAACAAAGCAACTATACAATGGTCAAAGATGCTGAATATTCCTCTTGATTTACGATCAAAAAAACAATGGAAAAAAATGTTTGAAGAAATAGGATTTGAAACAAAAACAAGACAAGTCAGAGATCATAGTAATCGTAAAAAATGGAAACGTGAATTTGGTACTTTGTTCATTATTGGAAAAAAATAATTAATTTCTAATGATTTGAGATTTTTTCCTTGAACGTCTTAAATATAAAATCGAACCAACAATAATTATTCCTATAACAATTGCAGCTATGGATGGAAAATCATTATCATCTTCAACGGATTGAATATCTGAAAGCGATATTTCTGGTAATTCAGCAGAATCTTTTGTGACAAGGAAACTTACACTATAGATATCAGGTCTTAGAACTGATTCAGATACTGCAAAAACCTTCAAATCATTTGCCCCAATTCCGAATTTATCAGTTTGTTCCTGAGTTAGTGTCAAAATCGTCCTTTCTGAATCAAGCATTTGGGTACCAGAAGCAACAGATTCTCCTTTATTGTTTGTAAAAAAATAGTCAATCTTTGATGCATCCTTGGTGATAATTGGAACACTTAGAATGGTTGCTTGCTTTATTACATCAGGAATATCTACTTGAATGATTTTTGGAAATTTTACATTCTCAAATTCTTTCCAGTGCCCTGCCTCAAATGGATAGCTTTCATCTGCAAATGCTCTAATGGTTATTGTCCTAGATTCAGGAGAATAACTTTGTAGATAAAATGGGCCATTACTAATTACTGCATGATTATACTCTTCAATCCACTTTATTGATGCGTCATATCTAGAATCAAAATAATTATTTCTTAAATCAAAATAATCTAAAGCTGGAGGAACGTGATTTGAGTCTTTGAATTCAATCAAATATTGTTTTATAATTTCAGCGTCATTTGGAACTATCAAAGAAAGCCAATTCACACTTTTACTAACTGCCCCCGAACGAGAGAAAGAAACTTTACCATCAATTACAGATTGCTCCATTGCAGTCATTAATTCCCAAGGAACTGAGCTCCATAAACTTGCCCAGTCTGCAATTTCTGCTTCATCAAAATGCCAATAATCAACATATACTTCTAGAGTTTTTTCATCAAGCGGTCTAACACCAATTAATGTTTTAACTGTTTGAGATGCACGTGGAGTGAATTCAGTGTCAAATGTTTTATCATCTTCTTGTTGCTCTGATCCCCACTCTATTGTAAAATAAAGAGAATGCAATACATCATTCATATCCATTAGTGAGCCATTGTGCCATTTGCTTAATGTAAGATCAAAAGTTACTTTGCTTGTAGCCTGTGTGTTTGGATCAACTTCTCGCCAGCTTTGCAAAACAGGATCCCAAATAATTGCATCATCAGGAACATCTAATTTACCATCAGAGCCTGCAGTTTCAATAACATAGTCTGTTCTTATTGGAAAAGTATTCCCAGTGTATGGATGTTTGAAAACACCAGGATCATACAAAGTGTCCCAAATTTGTCTACTGTAAATATCACTAATTCCCATTACTGGATTCCATGCAGCTTGATAGATTTGTTTAACACCAATTTTAAGCGAGTCAGAATCAGTCCTTGCATTAATTGGAGTAAATCTTGTGGGTACTCCTGCACCCAAGTCGTTAATAATTCCATCAATTTTTTCATTGACTACATATTGATCAATTTTACTTGCAAGAAAAATTCTAACTGATTCATTTACACCTTCAATTGTAGCTTCTTTGAACAGATCTATTCTTTCATCGGCGGAGCTGAAATTTCCCGTATAGATTTTTTGGGTAATTGTATCTAAATACTCGTTTTGATATGTCCAATAGGATGGTTCGTTGAATCCAGGCATATTTGAAAACCATGGTGAGTACATTTGCCCAAGGCCTACCGGATCATACTTTACAAAAGCAGAACGGCCTCCCCAACCTTCGGTGTAAAAACTCCATTTCATGTCAGCAGGATTTGAACCATAAACGTTAACGAATGCTTTGTTAAGATCACCAAAGTCTTTGGTAACTTTAAAACCAATTCTTTCTAGCTCATATGATAAAATTTCTCCTATAGATTTTCTAACAGGATCATCGCTTCTAATGAATGCTATTAATTCAATATCCTTACCATCATAGGTCCACATTCCATTGATTTTTTTTGCACCAACATCAGATAGTGCCGTTGTAATCATCTCCTCTGCTAAAGATGGATTATATCTAAAATGAAATGACTCTAGCGCATCAACTATGTACAGATAATCTGGATCAAATGGACCATAATTTGAAATCATCGTAGTCCCATATCCACCCATCAGTTCATTTACGATTAATTTTCTATCAACAAGATAATTGAGAGCAAATCTAACATCTTTAATTGAAAAAGGATTGAATTGTTCAGACTCTGCAGGATTTACAAGTATGCTGTAAGAACCTCCTGTTGATTCAAAAACTTGTAGTCCTTCTCTTGATTTTACATTATCTATTCTATCAGAAGATATTCTAAAATAATACATGTCTAAGTTTCCATTTCTAACTTCTTCTAATGCTGTGTTCTCATCTAGGTATTGAATAAACTGTATTTCATCAACAAAAGTCCCTTGTTCAGCAGTAGCAACTTGAAAACTAATAGCACTTAATATTATTACAAGTAATAGTTTCACTACATGCGTTTGCGTGACTGTAATATAAGGTTCCAAGATCATAAATTATTTTGAGTTATGTTAACACTTAAAATTTAAGAGAAAAAAATTAAAATGAAAATATGTTCCAACTAAAATCATTAACAAAAGGAATTACTGGAATAATTCCTGGAGGGATTTCAGTAATTGATTTTGCCATAGTTGCAGAAGTCGATCAAATATCTGCAAAGGAAATTCTCAATGTTTTGATAGCAAACAAAATTGGTTCATTTGAAGGAGAAATCATTAATTTTAATCAAGGAGATAAACTAAAAGCGGCTCTATTTGCTGTTGAACATGGGACCCCAATAGAAGAGATTTCCACTCACTTGAATTGGAGAGATTTTGAAGGTATAGTGGCAGAGATTTTACAATCAAAAGATTTTAGT
>JACZUQ010000009.1:12382-17121 GCA_022573065.1 Nitrososphaerota archaeon | reverse complement strand
ATAATTAAGAATCTGGTTTTAAAAAAGCCAAGAATGGAAATTGATGTTGTTGGAGTCAATCACGGAATTGCCTTACTCATTGACTGTAAACATTGGAAAAGACTTAGCCAGTCTTCCTTAAGAGAAATCGTGAAAAAACAAGTGGAACGAGTCAAGCATTACGTAGCAAAAACAAAAGGAACAATAGCAGTTCCAGCAATTGTAACGCTATATCAGGAAGAACTATCCTTTATCGACAAAGTTCCTATAATTCCAATTTTACAATTTTCGTCTTTTGTTGATGAGTTTTATGGAAATTTAGATGAGTTAAAGACTATAGAAACATAGTAAGCAGGAAAAACGCAGCGCAGCCTAAAAGAAATCCCTTAGTCAATTTCATAGTTTTGTCTACTGCTCTGGAATAATCTCGAAAAATTGTGGGTCCCATGACTTTTACATGAGTCTCATTTTCTAAAATTTCAAATGAAGCTGGCTCTATATTTTTTTCAGACTTTTTTGCAATCTCAAGATACCAGTTTGCCATCTCTTGAGGTTTTGTAACGAGACCAAATTGATAGTATCCATT
This sequence comes from Nitrososphaerota archaeon, assembly GCA_022573065.1. Lineage (GTDB taxonomy): Archaea > Thermoproteota > Nitrososphaeria > Nitrososphaerales > Nitrosopumilaceae > CSP1-1. The sequence continues at coordinate 16,556 of JACZUQ010000009.1, read as the reverse complement.
TCTATTTCTAACCTTTTTGGTAGTATAATGTGAATCTGAAGTACAAATTTCTATTAGTTCATATCCGTTGTTTGAAAAATGTTGTACCACTGCTTCTCTTAGTCCATTTTCCATATTGTTGGCATCTGCCCATCCAAGAAAATACTTTTTTCCATTTATACGAAGACATAAAATTCCAATTCCGGCCATCGCAAGATCTGGAGCATTAATTCCCATGTCTTTTGAATTGGCATAACCAAATTCTAAAGGATGGGTCTCCTTTGTCTTCAAAGTGTCAAGACATGATTTTGATGCAGTCAAAAGATCCTCCGAGTCGATTTGAGAAATTTCTTCTCCCATAGCATTATGACAATCTACAATTAAGACTTGATCAAAATTACGGTTCATTGAAAACTGTTCGATCTCACTTTTAATTTGCAAAGGAATATCTTCCATTCCGTGTGGTGAAAGAGACAAAAACAAAAGTGCAGTTTTACCAAAAAGTATTCCCACACAACGAGTTTTGTTTATATGAACAGTAACTGGCTCTGTACAGCTAATTCCTTCTTGGGATATAGAGCTTTTAGTTAAACTGGCAAGATAATTCTCTACTTCGGTTTTAGATGGTAAATTTAATGAATGATTTGAAACACTATGCAATATCATGGCAGATGATCCCATATTTTTGTAAATCAAATATGGAATATTACTTCCCCCTACTGGATGAAATGGTCCAGGATGAATTTCAGGTATAACTAATCTAAAATCTTTATTGGTATTCTTTGAATGTAACCTAATTTGGGAAGTTAAAACTTTGGACATGTTTGCACGTTCTGAAAGAATATTTTCAACTTCAGAGGGATTGTTTTTGGATATAGAAGAAAGGTAGGCTTGAATCAATTTATGAGTACTTTTAACACCGGGCCTACCCGCTCTGTCAGTTATAACAGACCAAGCAGATGCCAAAGCTAAGAATACTACACCATATACTAATCCCTGATAATCAATTAGTACTGACGTCCACATTTCTACTGGTACAAGAGCTAAGAACATTGCCAGAGGTTGGATCAAACATACTAACAAAGCCTTACCAATGTTTGCACCAAGAACTGTTGTGAATATTCCAATTCTAAAGCTTGCAAACAAAAACATTCCCATGGTAATGAAAAGAAAAGGAATTTGTTCACGAGAGATTAGAATTGATGCCACAAGACCTGAAACTACAGTAACCACCCAAAGACTATTTCCAAAAAGAGACATGTGCAATGATTTGGAATATTCTTTATTTTTTGTAAAACGAGCATCTATGCGTTGAGTGATTAATAATACACCTATGACGGCTAATAATCTAAAAACTAGGTCATCGCTTTCAAGATAAAAAGAAACAGTTAATGTTACAAGTAGTGATACAACAACTATAGAAAAAATTAATGATGTATAGAATGAAGATGGGTTTAGTAATGTTAGAGAATATCGTTTATGAATCTTGGAAACATCATTATAGGATTCTGTCATAATAGATCACGGTATTAGAAAAATATCCATTAACCATGAGACTACAATAAGACTACTAGGTACGGTAACTACAATTTTAGGATCGACTTTGAAACCTTTAGTTTCATCTTCGAAGAATCGTAGAAGACCTGCACTTGATGCAGGTAATGGTGCGCTCTTTTTTTCTTTACCCATAGCTATTTTCAAAGTCAGGATCTTAGAATAAAAACTTTTTTGATATAGCAAAATTTAGCCTTAAAACAGCTAATTTTGAGGGTGAGATTCATTAGGTGATTTCAATTTCTGCCAAGGAGTTTCGAATATTGAAGTGTATTTTTCGGCAAAGTGTATAGCAACTACAACGCCCAAATATATGCCAATCATTGGTGCAAACAGGTCCATGCTAATCAGATCCACCAACTATCAGCACTATTCTAAGTAAAAAGCTAACCAACATGTGATATGATACTATTATTAGATTGATTTTTACTCGTTATGCTCTAAAACAAAAAGTTAACCTTTAGAAATCAATATGACAGATTCACTAAATTTCAGATTTGGAATATAAACAATCTTTCCATCATTTGTTTTTGCAATAGTCCTCATCAAATGAAACTCAATAATTTGAGATTTTATTCCATCAATTTCAATATAGTCACCTATGTTGATATTTTTATTCAGATAAAGCCCTATACCTGATACAATGTTTTTGAGATGATTTTGTATTGCAAAGGTTACCAGAAAAAAGCCTACTCCAATTGTGGCTATTACTTCTGTTGCAACGTCAAACCACCCAAGGTTTATTCCCAAATAGCCAGCTTCTAGAGTTATTATTACCAAAGAGATCAAACCCAAAAGCTTTGTAGAGCCCTTCAGATCAGATAATTTTGATTTGATTACAAATTTTGCTATGAAGAATATGCCAATTGAGATTAAAACCGAGATAATGGCATAAAGATAAATTTCCTGAACCATGATAAGCATTTCCTTAGATAAGCTAATTAGAGTTATTGTAAAGTGATTTAGCGAAATTGGAACATAGCCTTAAAAATCTATATTCAAACTACATTATTTCACATAAACTGTTTTTTGTTAATTCTTTAATTTTGCCAGAATTTCTACTAGGGAATTAATCGATTTTAGAATCTGTTGTTGCTTTTCATGATCTTTTTCTGCTTCTAATTCTTTAGAAAGATTTTGGAGTTTCTTTTCTAAAATACTTAGAGTTGATTCAGTATTTTGAACCTTGGTTAATTCTGGCTCAGTTTTGGTAATTTCAGGTTCCCTGCCACAATTAACACATAACGCATGACCATCTTTCATCACTCTAACACCCTTACAGTATGGACATGGTTCACTAAGCATTCTTGCACCATTTAGCAGCATTTTAACTGCTTTCTTGGTTAGGTCTGATGACACTAAAAATACTAGAAAACGATTTCTAAAAAACTTGATCTTGTTAGTGTTTTTGAAGATTAATTTTTTGAATTCACGAAGGCTTAATAGTATGTTCAAAGAAATTATTATGATTAATGGCGGTAATTTGTAGCACTTGTGGTCTTCCTGAAGATTTATGCGCCTGTGGTGAACTAGAAAAAGACAGCACACATATCATTATAAGATTAGAAACTAGACGTTTTAGGAAAAAAGGAACGATGATTGAGGGACTTGATCCAAAGATAAATGATTTAGAAAATGTGGCTAGGGATTTGAAAAAAAAATATGCTTGTGGAGGTACAGCTAAAGATGGCTACATATTTTTGCAAGGAGATTATCGAGATACGATCAAAGAAGCTTTGGTCAAGCTAGGATTTTCTGAATCATCAATAGACCTACATTAGAAAAGACTTGCAAGAACAAAACAAGTTTATGCAAGTATTAGGAATTCCATTTTCAGCATTAGTTTCAGTAATTTTTGGTTTGATGATTCTTGCGTTTCCTTTAGGAGCTTATGTAGTTTTTAATTCTAATCTAGAAGATTCAGTGAGCTATGATTTCCCACTTAGTAGTTTTAATTTTTTCCCTGTAGGAATAGGTATTGAGATTCCAATAGAATTTGAGCTTGGCGATGTTTTTATTGGCATATGGTGTGTTTTTATAATTTTATTTTCTGTTACAGTCTTAGGACCAAAAACAAATTTCCTAAAAGCTCTTTCGCCCATAATGTCTGAAGGAAAGTATGAAACAAAATCAAATTATTTAGTTTCTGTAATCAAATGGTTTACAATCTTAATAGTAATATCTGGTATAATTGATTTTGTTCAGCAAAGTTTAGGGATTTTCACAGAACCTCCTCAACAATCAGATGTTTTAATTCAATTTTTTAACGTCACCTCAGCACCAATTAGTGAAGAAATTGGATTTAGAGTAATGCTAATTGGGATACCACTCTTTCTAATTTATTCACAGAGATTATCAATTAAATTATTTTTCAAATCACTATGGAACCCAACGCAGTCACTCAACATCCATGAAAATAAAAAGGCAATAATTTTGATAGTGATAGTTGGAATATTTTTTGGACTGGCTCATATTATTTCTGGTGAACCATGGAGTTTTGGAAAATTTGCACAAGCAACTGCAAGTGGAATAATTATAGGATGGGTGTATTTTAAACACGGATTCCCCTCTGCAATTTTGGTGCATTGGGCTACAAATTATTTTATTTTTTCTTATGTTTATTTTCTAGCAGATATTAATG
>JACZUQ010000009.1:11096-12284 GCA_022573065.1 Nitrososphaerota archaeon | reverse complement strand
AGGCAACTGCAAGTGGAATAATTATAGGATGGGTGTATTTTAAACACGGATTCCCCTCTGCAATTTTGGTGCATTGGGCTACAAATTATTTTATTTTTTCTTATGTTTATTTTCTAGCAGATATTAATGAAATTACTATTAAAAATGCTTTTTCTCATTCGCTTACAAATAGTTTAGAAATCTTATTCATCATTACTGGAGTAATTTCAATTGCAATGCTATTTTTGAATTATGTAAATTTAAAGAAAGAAAAAAGATTAGAGACTACTTGATTTGTTTTAGCTTAAGAACTATCTTAAAAATATAAAATAATGTAGATTTTTAATGTTAAAAATTCTAGTACTAATGCTGATGATTATATCAACGGGTTCTATCTGATTTCCTCAAAACATGACGAATATTGCCTGCCGAATTATGAAGCAAAACAAAATTATATTTTCGTTGTAAAGTGACTTAGCGAAATAGAACACTTATCGTTGTAGATTTGAGATTGAATTAACTAAACATCTGTGATTTTAGACTTGACTTTCTGAAGGATTTCATCTGGTATTTCTGACATGTTATGGGTATCTTTTGCGTGTTCAGCTATTTTTTGAAATAATTCTTCTTCGTCTTTTGCAGTGATGGACCACGCACAACCGTCTACTACATCTCCACAAGCGAATTTTTTAGCCATATTCTTTTTTCTTAGTATTGTAAATAAAGTTGATCAAAGGGATTTATCGGAATTTGAACTATAGTTGCTTTAGTGCCTGAGATTAGATTCCGAGTTAGAGATCTAGAGCTATTTTTAGCCCCTTGTATCTATTTCTTATAGTTACTTCTGTAACACCTGCAGCTTCTGCAACATCTCTTTGTGTTTTACTTTCTCCATTTGTAACACATGCTACATATAGTGCAGCTGCTGCAAGGCCCATGGGATCTTTTCCTGCTGAAATTTTAATTTCTTCTGCTCTTTTGAGAATTTTTGTAGCATCACGTTTGGTCTTTTCAGATAAACTAGCTTTACTAGCAATTCTTGCAACACATTTTACTGGATCAACTACCGGCATTTTTAAGCCAAGTTCTCTGAGAAGTAATCGATAACATCTTGCAATATCTTTTCTTTTAATATTACTTGAATTTGCAACGTCTTTTAAGGTCCTAGGAGTTTCAGTATCACGACATGCTGCATAAAGAGAAGATGCG
>JACZUQ010000009.1:8325-10997 GCA_022573065.1 Nitrososphaerota archaeon | reverse complement strand
CAAGTTCTCTGAGAAGTAATCGATAACATCTTGCAATATCTTTTCTTTTAATATTACTTGAATTTGCAACGTCTTTTAAGGTCCTAGGAGTTTCAGTATCACGACATGCTGCATAAAGAGAAGATGCGATCAATGCTGAAATTGAGCGTCCTCGTACTAGTCCTTTCTCCAGTGCTTTTCTATAGATGTATGCTGCCTTTTCTATAACGGCATCTCCAACTACTAGTTTATCTTTAAGTCTGTCAAGCTCACTAAATGCCTGTCTAAAGTTTCTATCTACTGGTTCATGAACTTGACTTCGACTATCCCAAGTTCGAAGACGTTCAATAGTACTTTTCATTGATGCAGAAAGAGGTTTTCCAGTAGCGTCCCTATTTGTGGGTCCAATTATTGTTGCAAGGCCCATATCATGCATTGCCAACGATGTTGGAACCCCAGCACGACTCCTACCGTCATGCTCTTCCTTTGAAAAAGAACGCCATTCAGGACCTGTTTCTACTGCTTGATCTGTTAGAACAAATCCACACTTTCCACAAAAATTTTCTCCGGTATTATTATCAGTAAAAACATTTCCTTTACCACATCTTGGACACTTAGCTTTTTGATTATCATCTTTTACCATTTCTATAACATCTCGTCGAATCGTGAAATTCTCGTATTTATACATTGCTGTATAGTTGCTTTTAAATTTTTAGATTAGTTTACAAGCAAGCTAACAAATTTGATTGATTTTGGTACAAAATTCAGGCTTTTCATTATGAGATAACAAAAATTTCAAATCCTCTTGATTATCAATATCCAGCATTATTCTCCTCAATAAAATTAGTGACGTATTTGAAGTCATTGATTTGCCTATCTCTAAATGAATTTTATAGCTATCCTCATCATAATGTGTTTTCATTAAATTATGTGGGCGTCTAAGTAATGCATTTGTTCCATCAAAACGTCTTGAAGGAATAACTAAAATAGATTGTGTAGATTTTGAAAATTGAATAATATCTTCAATGTCTTCAGATTGAATAAATGGAATATCTTGTGGGAAAATAATAGAAGTATCCCATTCATTATTTGCAAGATAGTTGTCAGCAAGTGATACAGCATGATTTACTCCTGATTCATCATCATCAAATATTTCTATTACATCGAATTTTTTTGTAAGTTTAAGAGCTTCTTCATCTTTTGAAACAACAATTATTTTATCAATATTTTTTGTATTAGATATTGTTTCAACTACTTCTTCCAACATAATTCTACAAAGATCTTCTCGTTGATTTAATGATAAATTTAATCTTGTTTTAGATTTAGAAAAAGTCTTTACAGGAATAATAGCTACTATTTTCAAATTATACGTGAACTTGATTCAATACATACGAAGCTAATGCTTGTTCTGCAATTTTATTATTCATTTTTAATTTTGTTTCATAGACTTTTATGTCTAAGTTTTGAATTTTTTTTGTGAGTGCTTTATCTTTAGTATCGATTACTATATTTGCACAAACATCAGAGTACATTTTTGCTAATCCAAACGAGGAAACTTCAATACCAGCAGCTTGCAAATATTGAGCAGCAGGGCCACTAAATGCTTTATCACCAATTAAGGGGCTTACTGCAACAACTTTCTTTTTTATTTTAGATAATTCTTTTCTGATTCCTTTAATTGATAACATTGGCCCTATACTTGTAAGAGGATTACCAGGAGCAATAATAACGAGTTCTGAATCATGCATTGCATTAATTGCTTCAGGATTAGGGCGAGCCTTGTCAGCTCCAATATATTGAATGCCTTCTACCTTGTCTCTACCCCTATATTTTACCCAATATTCTTGAAGATGAAGTTCGCCTTTGTTAGTGGTTATTCGTGTTTCTATGCTGTTATCAGTTACCGGAATAACCTTAGCTTCAACTGCAAATTTTTCACACATCCATTTTGTAATATCGCTTAGATTTTTTCCATTTTTTAGCATGTTAGTTCTAATAAGATGAGTTGCAGCATCTCTGTCTCCAATTCTAAACCAAGTCTCTTCTCCAAAAACCTCCATTTGTCTTAAAAATCCAAAAGTATCTTTTTGAATACCCCATCCTCTTTCGTAGTCCAACAGATCTGCTAAACCATAGATTATTGTATCAATATCAGGGCAGACATACATTCCATATAGCCAATAATTATCACCTACATTACTGATAACATTCACATCGCTTCTCTGGGATGCAATTCCTCGGACTAATTTTACCGAACCTGTTCCTCCCGCAAGTATTGTAATCATCTCATTCAGCTCTAAAACTAAATTTCCATTCGATCGTAGTTCCATATTACTTTATCATTTACAGGGATTATGTCAAAATATCATGGAAAGTTTATTATTTGGAATAAGCGATCAGATTTCGTATTGAGGGCATCCATTTTTGTTGTATTTTTTACAGGACTTTTAATTATTGGAAGTAGCACGTCGGTCTGGGGAGCCCAATTAGACGCAAAAATAATTCCTGATGAACAATCTGTAAAAATCAAAATGACATATCAGCGAACGATATTCGTTGGATATAATGAAGGAGGAGAAATTGCAGACATATTGAGAGGAAAAAACTTGGAAGTGGCATTTAACGCTGATTCTACAAATCGAGGAGTTCAAGACCTGATAAACAAATTGAATCAAAAAATTTTAAGTGATGGC
>JACZUQ010000009.1:0-8227 GCA_022573065.1 Nitrososphaerota archaeon | reverse complement strand
CAGTAGTGTACAAATTACAGATTTAGATGTTGAGTATAGTGCTATATTAAACGGAAATCCTTTAACCGCTCTAATTGATTACAAGATTGTATTAAAGCCAACCTTATCAAATTATAATCTTCGCCAATTTTCTCTAAACAGTCCATCTCTTGTCGAAATGGGTTGGAGAGGACTTACAGTGAATTCAGAAATTTGGATTGATGGCGTTGAGATAAACTTTCCTGGTTCATTTATACAAAGTATAGAACCAGAAGTATTTGCAATACTGTCTGGCACAGAGGCTGATTCAATTCTTTCGACGAATTTGATTAACGCAGATGGTATAAGAGATCAACCACTAGGAAATTGGCACAGTTTGTTTGATCCTACTGGTATTACTTCTGATGCAAAACAATTTGGAATAGCTGAAGAGATTTCAGGATTTGTTATCACCACATACACAATGGGTGAAAGTAGTATCAGAGAAGGACGACAAGTTGAAAGAGAAATTCAAGTTGAATTTACAAAAGATAAGGAATATTTTGTCAGATCTGTAGAATCTGCTGATTCAGCAAATGTTGCATTAATAGGATTTGCAAGTATTGATATTTTAGACAATACCGAAGTTATAGGGGTTACTCCAAATGCACCTGAAGGTTATGGAGATACCACAGGGGGAGGTTTTCCAATAATGATAATTTATGGCATGGCAGGTATGGCAGGAATTGGGACAATTGGAATTCTAGTTTGGAGTAGTCGAAAATTAAAATCTGAAGTAGGTCAAGGTCAAACAGGCATTGACCCATCCCAATTACAAGGATATGCAACTAGTGCATCTTCTGGAGGATATCAAACAGTTAGAGGGGAAGCACAGTTGAAAGGTGATGTATCTTACGAGCAAACTAGAAGTGTCTATGAACAAGAAAAGAAAGATGAGCCAGCAAGTTCAGATAGCACGAGTAAAAATGGTTCCATGCCAAAAGGTTGGAAGCCATCTTAAAATGTGCGTGCTGGCCGTAACCCTCCTTCTGTTTTAACGATATTTCGCTTTGCGGCCTACCTGAACTAAGTGCAGGATCTTATAGTTCGATTTGGCCTTGCTCCATGTGGGTCAGCTCTTTCATTCCTATTCTAGAAACCTCAGGTTTTACCATCATTGTACGCTAGGTTGGATTTTTTTCTATTCTGTTGCCAGTCATCTCTGACTATCTGTCGCCAGAACACATTTCCTGCATGGAGGGAGGAGTTTCCTCTGCCGTAGCAGTGTGTCGTTCACCAGCTCGCACTTGAGATTTTTACAAACTAGTTGAATTTGAAGATTTCTTAAATTTGTTAGGTAGTTTTTCGTGACTAGTTAGGAACGAAATTTTAAAGTTTGATTTCTAAAACTCAAAAAGATTAAACCTGAAATTTTACATATAGAGTTTCAAAGATTCAGAGAATGCTTAGTCCAATTGGATTAACAATAACTGGATTTGCGGGTTTACTAGCTTATATTGCATATTTAGTAGGTTAAGAAAATCGCCATAAAGAAGTTATAAAAAAATTAGGTAATTAGTTTTGGAATGAATATGTAGAGTACAGCTATAATCTCCAATCTTCCAAATATCATCAAAAAGCTCATGACGATTTTAGTTGTAGGATTTACATCATTTGTTATTACGTTAGCCCAAAGTCCTCCAGTAGTAATTATTCCTGTTGCCTCTACGAATGCATCATTAAATTCAGCACCAGTAACATCTGCGAGATGAATTGCTGCAAAGAAAGCAATAATTGGAAATAAGGATATGACTATTACCGCTGTAAGAATTTCTTTTTTATTTTCATCGGATAATTCGTTTCTGGTAGTAGCCCGTAATGCTTTAACAATATTTTTGAGTTGTAAAAATCTAAAAATTTTGATGCCGCCAGCAGTTGAAAAACCACATCCTCCAATGAACATTAACAAAACCAAAATTGTTTGAGATGCTCCAGATAATCCGTCTAAGCTTTCAATTTGTAATCCAGCTGTAGTGCCAGCAGAGATTGGATAAAAAACAGAACGTATTGGATCTAATCCACTAACTAAACTAAAAATCACCACTGCGCCAGCCAAAATTGCAAAGAAAACTAGCACTTCTTTTCCTAATTTAGGAGACAGGAATCTTTTTCGAACAAAAGCATAGTGAAAAGTAAAAGGCAATGCGCCCAATATCATGGCGCCCATCAAAACAATGTATTCTTCTACTAACATATCTTGTAAAATTGTGGAGCTAGGAACGAACCCACCAGTTGAAACTGTACTCATAGCTAATGAAAAATTATCAATAATGTCTCGCTCGCCGAAGATATACAAGAGGAGAGCAATGATTACTATGTAAACGGCAAAAATCACCGTGATTGTTGCAAATAATTCTCTTAGATGTAATGTCTTTCCTGAAATAAAACCACGCATAGCTTGAAGTTTGCTTTCAGGATAAAACGCAGTGATAACAAGGTAAATGAAACTCATGCCCCCAATTAGTTGCGTAAAGCTTCGATAAAATGTAAAACTTTTTGGCAAATCTTCTGGGGTATCAAATAATGAAATACCACCGGTAGTAAATCCTGCGGCACTTGAAAAGAAGCTATTAGCAAAAAGCTCTACTTCATGTTCTACCTCATAAGGTGAAACATACAGATATGGTATAGTTCCAAATAATATGAGAAGAAATAGGCTGGCAAAAACAAGAACTGATGCTTGTTGTAGATTTAAGCTTGCTTTTTCTCCATATGAGTTTAGAAAAAATCCAGTCACAAGTAAAAGCACAGTCGATAAATAAATTCCAGTTGCAGTTACTGTATCATTTAGAACAGTTGCTAAAACCGCTGGAATAAGTAAAAGTACACCAGAAAACTGGAGTACAAATCCTAAATTTCCCAAGATTGCTTTTACAGGAGGACTCAGAAATCTTGGATGAATTGCTGTGGCTTTTCTAATTGCAGTTGCAATGGTAGCTTGATAAACCATACCAACTACAACTTGCTTTTTTGAAATTACTGGGAGTTTTCTGATGTGATTTTTTCTCATTATTTCTAATGCATTACGTAAAGTAAGAAATTGATCAATTGTGACTAATGGGGAGCTCATAATTTGTTTTAAATTAGTTGTTTCTGCATATACTGTCACATCACTGACCTGAGCTAAAATGTCTTCATCTGTAACAATTCCAACGGGCAACATCTTATCATCAGTAACTATAATATCATGTCGTGCGTATCTTTGTAGTAATCTTGTAGCAGTTGCAGTCGATGTGTCTTGATGTAGAATTAGAACATCTTTATCCATAAATTGTGAAACCTGTTTTGAGAGAACATATGAAACCGATTTTTGTGCTTCTACAGACATTATATCACCTTATTCACCCGTCTGGAAAATGACCGTGAATAAATCTTTAACCATCGATTTAGTTCCAAAATGTGTCAAAATTTTTGATTAAATTGATATGTTGTATTCTTTGAGAAGTGGAATAATCTCATCTTCTGATTTAAGTTTAGAATAGTCTTCTAACAAATTTTGATTTAGCTCAAAAAAGGTGTGACCCCATTTGAATTTATCAAGTAACTCCAAACTCAAATCCTTATTCCCTAAAATGAATACAGTAGCAGCTATTGCTTCTACTGTTGTTAACTTGTTTAATTTTGAATAATTTACTGGATTTCCAGCAAAAAGAGGAGGAAGTTTTCTATGAATGCCGGAAAATTTTGTTGCAAATACCTTGTTAGCTAAATTCCACGAGCAATCAATTGCAGTGATAGAATATGCAAGTTTTTTATCACTAGGCATAATAGATTTTTTTGCAAAAGGATCTAAAACCAGAGTTTTTGCACTAGTTTTTTTTACATTTTTTGCTAATCCGAATTTTACAAGTTTAGCAGCGGAACATTTTTTCGGGTCATCTTGTTTTAACATCAAAACTTGAATTTTCATATATAGGATTTTTGAAATTTGCTTATTTGAGTTTATCCGGTTACTACATAGATAACTTTGTAGTATAGTCTAGATGACTGTTCTTCTTTAACCACCTCAACATTCCAGATGGAATCAGGAAAGAATGCATCAGAATCGACTGGCAAAATTGTATATTTTTCTAACAAAACATCTGGTCCGCTATACCTAACATTGTAATCTATTCCATCAACTTGTACTACTTCGTATATTTGTCCTGGAAGTCTAGTAGAGTCTTTTATCAAACAATCAGCATCTGGACCAATAATACAAATACCATTTTCAGCACTTATTTTGAGATTGACATTTGCTTCTTCTCCCCTAAATGTAGTAAAGAGAGAACCTTGAATTACTCTAGGAGATAATTCTTTTTCTTCAACAGTTTTTTTGTTTACAGTAATTTGTATTTCAGGATCTGTTATTCTGTTAACCTTTTCGATAACTCGTTCACCTAATGATGATTCTACGGGTTCAGGAATTTTTTCTGCGAGTTCTATTTGTTTGGTGAAAGTTCCAAATTCTGCATTAAATGTAATAATGTAGCTTCCAAGAGCCGCGTCATCTGGGAATTTATGTTCATAAATGAATGTTCCAGTAGGATCTTGTCTAAGTGTAGTAATTGGTACACCAATTCCACAAATAAATGCACCACAATTTAATTTGGTTTGTTCCTCAGTCGGGATTCCTACTTTGATTGTTTCTACAAAAATCATTTTTGTAGGTCTAGCACTAATGCTTGCTACATCACCAGGGTGATATTCTTCCTTATCACTACCTATGACTAATGCAAGTTCCTCTTCTCCACCAAAAATGAAATCATTGTCTACTTGGAAAAAGTTTTCAGCCCTAATTCCTTGATATACGGCAGTAACCTTGTAGATGCCTTCTTTATAGATAGTTACAGGCATATCAAAAATGCTTTGGAAATCGCCTCCAGCATCTAGATATACAGATGATGAGTCAAGAACTAGTCCTGCTGGGGATTTTATAATAATGTCTACTCTAAATGGAACTACAAGTCCTTGGTTGCCTTGTACTTTCTTTATAGCAGTACCTAAAATTTTGATTTTTTGATTTTCAGCTACGCTATAAACAGGAACTTCTGTCGTCACTGTTAATGGTTCAATATTTAGAGAATCTTCTTCTGGATTAGGTGAGACTTTGAAAAATAATAATATTGGAGCAGTACCTGATTGTGCCAAACTGATTTTATACACTCCATAGTTGCTTGAAATTACATACCTATCATTTTGTATTACAGAAGGTGTTTCTGACAAAGGAGTAGTCCATGTCCATGATAATCTGCCGCTATCAATTACACCGCCGAATTTATTTTCTTTACCATTAGGTTTTGTCAAAACGATTTCAAAGTCTGGTTTACCAGCTCCTCCCACTCGAACTTGTGCAGTAAGATGTACCTCTTCACCTAGTCCATAAACTTCTTTGTCTAATGTTACAATTGGTCCATCAATGTCAAATGGATCCACTATTGAAAATGGCGTCGTAGCAAAAAGTTTACCATTTGCATATGTTGCTCTTATTAGGTAATCACCTGGATGATAAATGGCGTTATACAAAGTATCAATAACTTCATAATTTCCAATTGTATCGGGTACAGCTGTTAAAGCATATAATACTGTTCCAGATTTAGATCCAGTAGGTTTAGTAGCTGTTGAAATAAGTGTAGGACCATCTACTGGTTTAATTCTAATATCAATTACTGGGGATTGATAAGTACTTGATTTAACTGGATTGTTTACTTTGCCAGAAATAATGATTTTGTCTCCAACATCATAGATTGTTTTATCGGTAAATAGTGTAAATGGGATAGAAGACTCTACAAATTCTTCTGGATTTTCAACTACATGAAACACTACTGTTTCAGAACCAACATTCTTAGAAACTGTAACAGCATAATCACCATATCTTTTTGGATTATCTGCAATTTCAAATTCATATCTAAAAGTGCTATCTCCTTCAAGTCTTACAGCATCTAATACCTTTATTCTATCAAACACAGTACTCGAAAGAGAACCCATCCCAATCTGTTGTAACTCAAGATCCAGCGAGAAAATCCAAAAGTCATTTACTCTGCCTGTGATAATTACCGTTTCTCCTAACGCATAGGCCTTTTTATCAGTAAACAAGGAAATTGGCTTATCTTCTTTAACATCTTCATATAGCTCAAATGAGGTCACAGTAGAATAAGTTGAATATTCTGCCGTAATTAGGTTGAACCCATAAATGGGAGCAACTGTGGTCATGAAAATAGTTGTTGTAAATTTCCCATTCACATCAGGATAAAGAGTTCCATCAAAAATTTGGTTACCATTAGAAGCAGTGACTATGAATTTTAAACCTTCAAAAGGAATAATCTCATTAGTGTAAGCTGTAATTGTTGCAGTTTCACCGGGAATGTAAGACTCTTTATCTGTAGTTATGCTAAGTTCAGTATCTATTTTCTCCTCAGCTACAATGATTTCATCCCCAACAGTAAATTGCGTTGAGCTGAAAGCATCTCCGTATTCTACTATTACATAGTAAGTTCCTTCATTAATTCCAAGAACTTCTTGTAGACTTAGAGATGTTTCATATTTTAAAAATAGATCAGGATATAGATTTCTGGAAATTTCATATCCATTTGGACCATAAATTTTCATCTTTATTTGTGCTGCTTGAAAAAATGGTTTTTCAATAAACAACAGTTCTGATACTTCACCACTAATTACTGCAGTTTCACCAAAAATGTAATTTTGTTTATCAATAGATAGCGAGAGTATAGTTTTATCAGATTCAATTTCTTCTGCAATCTTTCCATTTGTAGAGCCTGCGTTTGATTGTGCAAATTTCCAATCATTTACTGAATCAGTATCAAAACCATCATAGATTCTCTGCCAAGACGTAAAGTCGTCTTCAATATCAGTAATAGTTGGAGTTTGATCAATGACTTTTCCATCAGCGTCACGTAGTTCAACAAGTTCTGATACATCTGTAAACCAAACGCTCTTGTAAGAATAAGTCAAAAAGCTGTTTGGTTGAATAGTAGTACCATAAGGAATTATCATAGTCTGTTTTAGTACGGTAGTTGATGCAATAGCCCAACCTCCAATATCAATTGCAGCATTAGTTGGATTATACAGCTCAACCCATTCAGATATAGAAAAAGAATCGTTTCCTGGAGGATTAATGTCAATTTCATTAATTACAACATTTTCTGACGAAGGGCCAGATTGACTCATGGCAGGAAATATGGAACCCCCTAATAGAAGAAATCCAAAAATTGCTATAAGTACGGGAAATTTCATTTACTCTACACTCGCTAATGGTTTCTCTTTGAAAATGTAATTTTAGGTAGGAATTGAGTAAAAGTTGAGCTAGTTGTGAAAGTACAATATACTGGTGAGGGCATCAATCAATTTGGCTTGTATCTGATATAAGGTCCACGAAGAATTTATTCTAATTATCAATAGGGTTATTTTTTTGCAATATCACAATTAGGGCATTTTTTTCCCATAATTTTTTCCCCACATTCTAAACAGAAACCTTCTCCAATTTTTTTATCAAGCATTTTTTTTCTTCTACCAACAAATATCTTAATTCCAGCATAAATTGAAATTGCAATAATTATAGCATAGATTGGTTGCATGAAAGGAATTAAACCAATCATAAACAGTAAAACTCCTGCAATCAAAATGAAATCTCGTTTTTCAAAACCCAATTGATTTTAAATATCTAGAATTTGATAAAAACGTATACCAGAACTCAGAGATTATAGTTTTACTTCATCTAAAAGTCATTACTCTAACTCTTCTTCATCGTCTGGCATTAGTTATTTTATCAAAGTAAGATATGAATTCTCCCTTTTGATAGTACATACACCATTAATCATTATTTTAAAAAATTAAAGTGGGATTGACAGGATTTGAACCTGCGACCTCAGGCACCCAAAGCCCGAATCATACCAAGCTAGACCACAATCCCTTCGAATTTCACATTGGTATCCCCAATTTAAGCTTCACAGATGATACGATTTTAAATAACATACAAAAAATCAGAACTAATGCAGATAGAAGATTATATCAAAGCTGGAAAAATTGTAGCCGAAGTTAGAGAAAATGTAAGGAAAAAAAATTGGGTGGGAGTAACCCTTGAGAAAATATGTGAAGAAGTAGAAGGAGAAATTTTAAAACGAGGTGCTAAACGTGCATTTCCAGTTAATACTAGTGTAAATGAAGTAGCAGCTCATTATACTGCAGAACCAAATGATGAAAAAGTTGTAAG
>JACZUQ010000043.1 GCA_022573065.1 Nitrososphaerota archaeon | reverse complement strand
TCAAATTCTAAAACAAGCGGTTCGATAGATTTGAATTTTGCAGATTTAATTTGCATTCCAATACTTGCAAGACACATTTGGTTTTCAGCTATAGGATTTTTGTAAAATGGATTTTGTTTAAAGTCAAGTTTTAATTCAGTTTGAATGTTTTGGGAAAAATCCTCACACAGATAATCACCCCTGCTAACTTCATCAACTTTCACGCCTTTTACTGATAACCCCACTCTAGCTGGGGATGTTGCTTCTTCAACTGGATCATCGTGCATTTGAATTGATTTGATCATTACATCTTTACCGCTAGGATATAATTTTAAATTGTCATACTGTTTTAGTTTTCCTTGAAGAACTTTTCCTAGGACAACAGTTCCTACTCCTTTAACATCAAAGCAATGATCAATTACAATTTTTGTTTTGCCTTCATTTGATATTGGATCTATTTTGTTTATTTCTTGTTTAATATCTGAAGAGTTAACGCGTTTGTATCGTTCTAGTACAGTTCCTTTGATCATTGCAAATAATCTATTTTCATCAACTTCATATGTATGGCTTAGGATTCCGTCTGTTTTTTTTAACATGTCTAATGCTATAATCTGTTCTCCAGTAAACTTGTCTAAAGATGCAACATAGAAGATCACGTATTCTGCCAAGTTAATTGCTTGAAATAATGGGTGAATTTTATCAGGAAATCCATTTGGCGTTACCCAAGTTCTAATAATATCTGACTCTTTTTTATCAAATAGAGTTACATCTGTAGAAGTTCCCTTTTTGCCAAAATCATTTGCAATTGTTTGCTCTCCTAATACGACAAAATTAATTGATTTCATAATATTTTTTATCTAAATAGATTTCATATTAAGCGTATTCTTTAGATTATTTTTTTTTGTAAACAAATCAAGGAGACTGTCTTACTACAGCAATAGTAATTCTCAGCCTAGGCCAACTTCATAAATTATTTTATTGATAATTTTATTTTCGTCACCAGATTTATCAAATGAGACCAACAATACACCGTCATCAAGAGCAAATGTAGCTCGTTTCTGATTCTCATATGCTATGACACTATACATCAGCTGACCCAGTTTTTCCTTACCTTGAATATTTTCCATTGCAAAAAGTATCTGTTTTGAGACTGAAAATTCGGTTTTAAGCTCATCAAAAAAAGGTGCATAGCCTGGCTTGTACTGGCCAGCTAAAATCTGACCATCCCTAGTAGAAATTCCTGCAAATCGTATAGTATCATCTATCTCAAGTATTTTTTTACACTTTTCCTCATTAGATATTTTAGAGAATTTCTGGTCAACTTTATCTATTTCTTCAAACTCTCGTTTTGATGATGTTTCTCGTAAACGTGCCATTCTCATTCACCAGTATTAGGAAAGTTTTGAAGACCAGATAATAAGTGAAACTACACATTATGCAAATTTCATGGAAAAGATTTTAACATAATACAATAACTTGCAAACCTATGATTTTTTGCAAAAATTCGTTTTTGTTTGAACTTTTTAACAGTTTTTCCTAAAGATCCCATATAACCTAGCGGGTTTTTTACCAGACCATCCAGATGAGATTGTCTTAAAACTTCATCGGTAGGACAGTAATAGTTTATTACTTTATTTTTTACAATTTTTTGTAAAGCTTTTCCTGATTTGTTTGATTGAGCAAAATTATTTTCTAGAGAAGAGCCAAAAAAATATACAGATTCTATTAGACCATTATTCTTAGAGCTAGTCGCAAGTTTTTTAATTGTACTGCGAATAACTTCTGTTCCTAGAGAATGACCAATCAATCGAATCCTAGTGATTGGGTTTTTTTTCTTAAAATCAATTACGAATCGTGATAAATTATATCCATTTTGTTTTGCAATTTTTTGTCCAACTCGTAAAGCGCGGGCTTCGGATTTTTTTAAATGTGCACCCTTTGTGTTAGAGTCATAGCTAAATCCAATTACTGGATGCACATATCCTAATTTTTTTAATCTTCTCTTAGCTAAAATGACCTTCTCAATTGCACCTTTCTTATCATTACGCAGTCCGTGAATCATTATAACAAGTTCTTTTGCACCATTTAATTTTGTAAAACTTTTTTTTGGATAAAGGTAGTAAGAGTTTTTTCCAAGTTTTACACCAGTGGATAGATCATAATAGCCTCTAGTTGAAATTCTAGCAATGTTTGCATGAATAGACTTCAACTTAGCTTTGCTTTCCCAGTTTTTCCTTGTGAGTTTTTATGTCAGAGGATTCCACTTTAGCAAACAGTGGTGAAGGTTCTCCCAACTTGTGTTCACTAGTTATTGTAATATCTGAAATTGCTTGCCATCTTTGCTCTGAAACATTTCCAGACATACCCAGTTGAGACCAGATTTTTTGAGCAGATTCAGGAATAAAGGGATAAAGAGCAATTGAGAGGCTTTTTACTGCATTTACAGATAAAAATACGCATGTGTTAGTCCCTTTTTCTTTTTTCCAGGGCTCTTTATGCTGAAAATATTGGTTAAAGTGTGCAGAAAACTCTAGAATTTTTTTTAAGGCTCTATCTAAATGATTTTGCTCCATAAGGGTTCCAACATCTTTGGAAAAGTTTTCGATCTTGTCTTGTGCATCTTTATCTAATTGATCAGGTTCATCAGAATTTGGAATTTTCCCATCAAAACTTTTTACAGTAAAGCCTAGGGCTCTATTAACAAAGTTGCCTAGATTACCAATAAGCTCCGAATTAATTTTTGTTTCAAATGCATCCCAATCAAAATTAATATCATCTTGAGAGTATGGATTAATTGAAATCAGATAAAATCTCAAGTAGTCAGCTGGATAATGATTTAGAAATTCTTTTAATCCGATATACCAGTTTCTGCTTTTTGAGATCTTTTTTGCTTGTAAAGTTAGATGTCCTCTTGTAGGAATATAATCAGGTAACTTGTATTCTTGTCCTATTCCAAGTCTCATTGCAGGCAAAAACAAAAAGTGATGATAAACAATATCTTTTCCAATAAAGTGGTAAATGTCAGCAGAATTCCAAAATTCCTTACCATCAATTCCTTTATTGTTTAGAAATTTGAGTGTAGATGAAATGTAAGCAAGATGATTATCAAACCAACCATAAAACACTTGTCCTGAAGATCCAGGTATTGGTACGCCCCAAGAAATATCTCGCGTGATATCCCAGTCAATTAAACCTGATTTTATCCAATTTTGTACATACTTTTTAACATCTTTTTGAAGATATGGAGCATTATCTAAATATTCACTAAGCTGCTCAGAGAAATTTTTTAGTTTGAAAAAGTAATGAGTGGTTTTTTCTTTAACTGGAGGTTGACCGCACAAAGAACAGTGAGGATTACCAATTTCTTCTGGAACTCGACCACATTTTTCACATAGATCCGAATACTGTTCTTCTGCTTTACAATATGGACATGTACCTATCACATATCTATCTGGAAGAAATTTTTTGTCATTATTACAATAGAATTGAACAATTTCAGACTCGTAAATATGACCAGCCTCTTGTAGTTTTTTAAAAACATATTGAACAAATTCAATATTTTCTGGTGAGCTAGTTTTATAGAAAAAATCAAAGGCAATATTTAAAGCAGAAAAATCATCATAATCCCGTTTATTCCAGTATGCTACATACTCTTCAGGGGTTTTTCCCTCTTTTTCAGATTGAATAAGAATTGGCGTACCAAAATCATCTGAAGCACAAATGTAATAAGATTCAACACCGTTTTGCTTCAAAAATCTCGTCGTAACATCTGCTGGAAGATAAGTAGAAGCAACATGTCCTAGATGAATTTCTCCATTTGAATAAGGCAATGCGCTTGTAATGATGGCTTTTTTTTGCATTCAATCATGGTTTGACGCTTAACTATACTTGAAGGTATAGCTTGAAAACTTTCTAACGGTAACTATGTCCTTTGTAATTATTAATACTAGAAAACACTCCGCACAAAAAGAGTATTTTTCAAAGGCACGAAATTGAGAGGTGCTATGTGCGGAGCATCAATATTATAAATATAGTTTGTAGATATACCATTTACGTATTTACGAATCTAGATTAGCTGTTCCAAGTTTATGTTCTGTACTATGAAATTTAGTTCCAACTGTTCATGTATGTTACTTGCTCTTTTGTGAGCTTGTCGATTTTTACATTCATTGCTTTTAAGGCATCAAATGCAATCTGCAAATCAATTTCTTTTGGAACAGGAATTACTTTATTCTTCATTTTTTTATGATTTTTAAGAATATACAAAATTGATCCTAGTTGATTTGAAAAAGATTGTGCCATAACTTCAGCTGGATGACCCTCTGCTGCAACTAAGTTTGCAATTCTACCTTGACCTATAAGATAAATTTTCTTTCCATTTTTTAGTATGCATTCATCAAGATTTGGTCTAACTTCTCTTACAGATTTAGATTTTTTAAGTAAAAAGTTTGCATCAACTTCTACATCAAAGTGACCAACATTTCCAACAATTGCTCCATCTTTCATCTTTAAGAGATGTTCTTTTCTAATTACACTAGTCATGCCGGTACACGTGACGAAAATATCACCAATTTTTCCTGCTTGTGCCATAGGCATTACATCAAAACCATCCATGTGTGCTTCTAGTGCTTTTACTGCATCAACTTCTGTAACAATAACTTTTGAACCCATACCATGAAAACGTGCAGCAACGCCTTTACCTACCCATCCATAGCCAACTACAACTACACGTTTTGACGCAAACATCAAATTCATTGCTCTAAGATATCCATCAATTGTGCTTTGACCCGTGCCATATCTATTATCAAACAGATGTTTTGTATCAGCATCATTTACAGCAATTACAGGATAACGAAGTTTACCTTGTTTTTCAACTGCTTTAATTCTATTAACTCCAGCAGTAGTTTCTTCAGTAGCTCCTAGAATTTTTAATGATTGATTTTGTTTCCCAAAGTGAGCCAATATGTTCAAATCCGAGCCATCGTCAGTGAGAATATTTGGTTTATGATTTAGTACTTGTTGTATACACCAATTATACTCTTTTACAGTTTGACCAGACCAAGCATACATGTGAATTCCTTGTGATGCTAAAAATGCGGCAATATCATCTTGTGTTGTTAGTGGGTTTCCTCCACATGCTGCAACTGTAGCCCCAAGCTCTTTTGCGCCAATTAGTAAGACAGATGTTTCTTTTGTAATGTGTAAGCAAAATCCTAACGTGACTCCTTTAAGTGGCTTTGATTTTTTTAATCGGTTTAGTGTATTATCTAGAATTTGCATATGACTTCTTGCCCATTCATATGATAATTTTCCTTGTTTGGCAAGTTTTTTGTTCTTTATCTTACTCAATATTTCACCACAGTCGAATCGTATTATAAAATCCTATCAAACAACTATAAGAGAATCTAAATATGTAGCAGATTTAGTTAATTTTTAGATGGTTTGGAAAAAAGTAGCCAAAAAAGGATCAATTGCAGCAGGAAAAGGAAGAGAATTCTCAATTGATGATAAAAAAATCGCAATATTTAATCAAGATGGATATCATGGAATAGACGCAATTTGTGTTCATCAAGATGGCCATATTGCACCTGGTAAATTAGACGGGGATATTGTAGAATGTCCTCTTCATTTATGGCATTATAACATCAAGACTGGTAAACTAATGGATTATCTAAAAGATGTCACACTTCAAACTTACAAAGTTGAAGTAAGAGACGATGGAATCTACGTAGAAGTTTAATCCCCTACTTAGATTTGTCATTTGACTTACAGTCTAAGGGTTTTAACTAATTTTACTACGCTGGAGATGGATGAGAGATACAGCAAATGATGATGTTCAGGATACAGTGCATGTCCTATCAACACTATTAGAAATCTACCAAATTAGTCAAATTATTAGTTTTTTGTCTGTACAAAGCTGGACATATGTTTGGATATAATACACCTATTTGGAATGATATTGAAAACATTTGGAGTTAGAGCGATTATTTCATGCACAAGAATCAAAAAAAAATCTTGGAGAATTTCGTCCTAAACTAGTCCTTTCATTGGTTTTTCTTTTAACAATTTCATATATAATATCTCCAAATGAGGTATTTGCACAAATGGAATCGATGACAATTGAAGGTCCCAATCATCCGTTTGTAAATTCTGTTTTTAATGTTTATGTAGATGTAGAAGGAGTATCAAGAGCTACTTATGGCATTTTTAGAATGGTTATGACGATATATGAAAAAGATAGTGGTAAGGAAATGGTAGCTGTTCCAGATTATCTTCTTAGTGGAATAAACACTATACAAATTAACATGATCCCAGATAGAAATACTGAACCTTTCAAAGAAGGTATTACTTATGTTTTAAAAATTCAACACGTTAACATAATTTCTCAACATGAATTTATTCCTATTAAAATTACATATGATTAACTAATTGAAAATAATACATTCAATGTACTAGAAATTAAATAATACATTAAGTAGAAATTTCTTTTTGGTTACGATTCATTATCGCCTGAACCAACGCCATCAACAATTTCTACTGTAATGGTATTTAGTTGGGATGAAAACTCATTTGTGACAACAGATTCATTTTCATCAAAGGCATAATCTTGCAAGGTAGTAAGCCCTACAGCGAATGCTAATACTAAGAAAAAAATCAAGACGAACTTTCTTGATTTCATAATTATAGTAAAAATTATGACCATAATAGAAGGTGTGTGTTTGAATTACCCGATCTTGCTTGAATTTCCCTGAGAAATGAGGATTAAATGAAAATCACATATCATTTTGAAAAATAGTAGATTAGCCATAATTTTTATGTTTAACCAATCTAAAATGAAAAATAATGAATGAAGAAATCCTTAAGGAAGTTACAAATCAAGATTATTCTTCTATAACAAAAAAAATAGAAGATTTCCTCAAGTATCAAGTTTCAATTAGTAAAACTAATGGGGTAATACTTGGAATGAGTGGAGGAATTGATTCTGCTGTAATTACTTTTCTTTGTTCAAGAGCATTAAAAGAAAAAACACTTGTATTGGTAATGCCAGATTCAAAAATTTCGCCAAATGAAGAAACCGAAGAAGCACTAAAGATTATTGATGACCTTGGGATAGATTACAAATTACTTGACATTAATTTAATAGTTTCAGAATATTCAAAGTATTTAGAACCAAATGAACATGCGTTAGGAAATTTAAGAGCTAGAGTGAGAGCAAATTTACTATACTATTATGCTAATTCTAAAAACTTGCTGGTAGTAGGTTCTAGTGATAAAAGTGAATTCTTTATTGGATATTTTACAAAATTTGGAGATGGAAGTTCAGATATTCTTCCTATAGTTTCACTTTATAAAACACAGGTAAGAGAGCTTGCAAGACATCTTGGAGTACCTGAATCAATTATCGTAAAAAAGAGCAGCCCAAACTTGTGGTTAGGCCATATTGCAGAAGAAGAAATTGGAGTACAATATGAAGAAATCGATTTAATTTTGTATTGTATTATAGATAAAAAATTATCAGTTGAAGAAACGGTTAAGACTACAAATATTGATAAAAATACTGTTGATAAAATCTATCAATTATACAAAACCAGCGAGCATAAGAGAAAAACTGCAGCTAAGCTCTGATAAATTAAGGTAAAAAAGAGATGAAGATCCAAGATACATTAAGTAAAAATGAAAAAGAGTTAGACACTTCTAGCAAAGTTAGGATCTATGTATGTGGGGTAACAGTTTATGACGAGTCTCATATTGGACACGCAAGAACCATAATTGTGTTTGATGTTTTACGTAGGTATCTAGAATCAAAAGGAATCGAAGTGGAGTTTATACAGAATTTTACTGACGTCGATGATAAAATCATCAATAGGGCAAAACGAGAAAACATACGTACATCAGCAATTAGTTCTAGATATATTGATAATTATTATAATGATTTTGATGATCTAAATGTTCTTCGCGCAACAAAATATCCCAAAGCCACAGAACACATTCAAGATATGCAGAATCTAATCCAAAGTTTAGTTGATAAAAATATCGCATATACTTCTAAGAATGGAGTTTATTTTTCTGTTTCAAAGTTTCCTCAATATGGAAAGCTATCAAAGAAAAAAATTGATGAACTTTTATCAGGTGCAAGAGTAGAAATAGATGAGGCAAAAAAAGATCCGCTTGATTTTGCACTCTGGAAGTTTTCAAATGATGATCCATCTTGGGAAAGCCCGTGGGGAAGAGGAAGACCTGGTTGGCACATAGAATGTTCAGTCATGAGCATAAAATACTTGGGAGAAAATTTTGAGATTCATGGTGGTGGAAGGGATTTAATTTTTCCACATCA
>JACZUQ010000042.1 GCA_022573065.1 Nitrososphaerota archaeon | reverse complement strand
CATATTTCTTACCTATCGCGGGGAAGATATTTTATTGGTTGACAATACGCAAGTAGAGAGTAGTATCGCTGAAATCCGTAAAAGAAACGGAACAGTAACAAGCTTTAACAAAGAAAAGATCACAAATGCTATTTACAAAGCATTAGATGCTACTGGACAACGTGATCTCAACCTTGCAGAGCAATTAAGCGATGGGGTCCTATCAAAGTTATATCAGCAAGGATTTTCAGCATCTTATCCTCCAAGCGTCGAAGATATCCAGGATATGGTAGAAGCTACTTTGATCGACAAAGGATTAAGTGAAATCGCAAAGGCCTATATTCTATACAGGCACGAACGCCGTAAAATTAGAGATGATAAAATGAGAGTTTTAAATCTCAAAATCCTTGATCCGGTATCCAAGAACTTTGATCTTAACTGTTTGAGAGTTTTAGCATCAAGATATCTTGTACGTAATAATAAAACCGAAATCATTGAAACTCCATCTCAAATGTTTGAAAGAGTTTCTCTTCTTGTAGCTATTGGTGATCTATTACGTGATAGTGTAATCTTCTCAAAAGAGGGCGGAATAAATCAAAATGTCGAAGAAGCACGAAGTTATCTTGGTAAACTTGATGACTTTGATTATAAATTCAAATTAGGAAAATATTATCTTAACAAATGGCACTTTAGAGGTCTAATTAATCACTACATTGATCTTGCTATGAAAAATCAGATGAAA
Source organism: Nitrososphaerota archaeon (assembly GCA_022573065.1). GTDB lineage: Archaea > Thermoproteota > Nitrososphaeria > Nitrososphaerales > Nitrosopumilaceae > CSP1-1. The sequence goes on along the minus strand of JACZUQ010000042.1, from coordinate 7,667 downwards.
GTAAGCTTTAAAGAACTTTTGACAATGATTGCTGCTAAGAAATTTGATCATTATGCAGAGAAAGTTGAAGAATACTTTGTGTTAATGACACAACAAGTTTTCTTACCAAACTCTCCTACTATGATGAATGCTGGTGGACGTTTAGGACAGCTTTCTGCATGTTTTGTATTAGCTATGCCTGATGATATGGCAGGAATTATGAAATCAACATCAGACGCTGCTCTAATATTCAAATCCGGCGGTGGAGTAGGAATAAACTATTCAGATTTACGTCAAGAAGGAGATATAGTAGCCTCAACATCTGGTGTTGCATCAGGTCCTGTTTCGTTTATGAATATCATTAACACAGTCACTGAAGTAGTAAAACAAGGAGGAAAACGAAGGGGTGCTAATATGGGCATTATTGATGCATGGCATCCAGATATTGAAAAATTCATCACAAATAAGACTGAGGCTGGAATTCTTGAAAATTTCAATGTAAGTGTAGGCATAGAGGCGGACTTTTGGAATGCTCTCGTAAATACTGAAGATGGAAAGTATATGCTACGTTCCCCTAAGAACCGAGAACCAATTAGAGAAATTAACGCACATCAACTAATTGATTTGATTGCTATGTCCGCTTGGAAAAGCGCTGAACCAGGACTGATATTCTTTGATAAAATCAATCAATACAATGTTTTTGCAAAAGCTAGAGGTTCACCACTAAGAGCTACTAATCCATGTGGTGAACAAAGTCTGTATCCTTACGAATCGTGTAATTTGGGTTCAATTAATTTAGTAAAACTTGTCAAGCGAAAAGCTGACGGAGAGTTTGAATTTGACTGGCAAAAATATGAAGAGACAATTAGAAAAACAACTAGGTTCTTAGATAATATAATTGATGTAAATAATTATCCAGTCAATGAAATTGATGTAGCATCCAAAGAGTCAAGAAGAATTGGACTTGGTGTGATGGGAGTAGCTGATCTTCTATACAAACTTCTAATCCCATACAATTCAAAGGAAGGATATGAAATGCAATCCAAATTATCTGAAGCCTTGACCTACTATTCTATGGAAGAAAGTGTAGCGCTTGCAAAAACAAGAGGTGAATTCCCACTATGTTCTAAAACAGAATTTCCAGAAGGAAAGATTCCAATTGCAGCATATTATGAAAAACCAAAGAGTGTACATTCATACGATTGGGATGCATTAATTTCAAAAATTAAAAAACATGGAATAAGAAACGTGTTGACAACTACTGTTGCACCAACTGGTACACTTTCTATGATTGCAGATTGTTCTAATGGAATGGAACCAACATTTGCACTTGTTTTTGAAAAACGAGTAACTGTCGGAAGATTTTTCTACACAAATAAAATATTTCAACAAGTTTTAAGAGAAAATGGACTTTATAGTGAAGAACTACTTGCAAAAATTGCAGACAATTACGGTTCAGTAAAAGGGATTCCAGAAATCCCAGAATGGATGCAAAAGATTTTCGTTACAGCAATGGATATACATTGGTCTGATCATCTTTGTGCTCAAGCAGTTTGGCAAGACTGGATTGGAAACGCAATTGCTAAAACCATCAACATGCCATATGATGTTTCTGTTGATGACGTTAAAGCTACATATCTCCTTGCACATGAGATGGGTCTCAAAGGAATTACTGTTTATCGGGACCGTTCAAGACATGAACAAGTATTGCACATGACAAGCAAGAATGCAAAGAAAACATTTGAGACAAGACCTAGCGAAATCGTTATCGATTTTGTTAATACAAAAATCAAAAATCCCTATATTAGAACACACGTTGATAATGCCTTACGACAAGTTGTACCTGAAGAAGTTACTCAGCAACCATCAGTAGTTGAAGAAGAAAAAGAAGAAAATCTTTGTCCTACATGCAAAAATAATCTAGTATTTGTTGAGGGATGTAGTCTTTGTATAGAATGTGGATTTAGTGGCTGTACTTCTGGCTAAATGAATTAATCACAACTTTTTTACTCTCTCATCTGACTGCAAAAATCATTGATAAGTGTAAAAATTGCAATAATAATTGCGTCTGTATCTCTTATTGTAATAGCTTCTGCAGTACTATTTACACCAGATTTTGGTTCACAACCTACAATAACTCAAAATGAAAAAATTGGTCTTATAGTAAATACTCCATCAAACACAATTACTCTTGAAGAGCTCAGTGACATCTATTCAGAAGCGTCATCCACAGGAGTTGGCCGAAACAATCTTTATCTTTTTTGGAATTTGGTTGAACCAGAAAAAAGAAATTTTGATTGGCAACAATCAGACATCGTAATGAATTTCAATAAGCAAAATAATCTCAAAGTCACTTTGTATTTTTCACTAATTAATGGAAAAACATTAGGTCCTTTTCCTGATTGGATAGGAAACCCCAGCTTAAACTCTATTTCAGAAGATAACACGGTAAATGTTTTAGATGCAATACTAACTCGCTATGAAATTATTGATACAGTAATTATTGCAGGAGATACTGATATCCATTTTAGATATAACGAACAAAATATTCCAGTCTATAAAGAACTTTTTAACGGAGTGTATAACAAACTAAAAGAAAAACATCCTGGAGTAAAATTGGGAAACTCTTTTTCATTACATGGAGTCATTAACAAAAATCTTGGTCATATAGTCCAAGAATTAGATATTGGAGATTTTGTTGCTTTTAGCTATTTTCCAGTAGACGCACTTAATGAAATTAATAAAACTCCTCAAGAGGCAAGAAACGATCTTGATACAATATTTAATCTAATCCCAACTGAAAAAACTGTAGGAATTTTTGAGATAAGCTGGAGTACAGATGACTTTGTTAATGGAAATCAAAATGACCAAGCCGATTTTGTCAACACAGTCTTTGATTTTTATCATGAAAATGAATCAAAACTAGAATTTGTTACATGGTATAGACAATATGATAGACAAGAAGGGACATGCGTTATTGATCCTAAGACTGCAGAAGGTACAATTAGTATTGGTGATTCTTCAGGCTTAGGAAGTAGTGAATTTGTGGTTGAAAGACTTGGTCATTACATTTGTGGTGCAGGTTTAATTGATTTTGAAGGTAATCCAAAACCTGCCTGGAATGAATTTAGTAGAGAAGTACAAATGAGTTTAAAATCATAAATTATTTAGAATAAATGATGGCACTCTTAAATTTACTAATTTTATTTATTGTACCACTAATTTCTGGTAGTATTGATTCTTTTGATAATAATTTTGTACAACCGTCTATAGCAGAACAACAAATGTTTAAAAATCTTTTAGAAGAATTTTTAAAATTAGATATTGATCGAGAAGATTTATCAAGTATTTTAAGTACTTTTGAAAAACCACGAATAGTTACGTTTCCCTGTGATACCGAAGATGTAAATAATTTAGTTGTGAATGTTGTTGAAACTCGTCATGCAGGCTTTACTGTACCAGAAGACCATGCAGGTGGTGTCATAGTGGGTGGAACCTATTCCTGGCAATGTAAGATTACAACAAGCTCTAAAGGAATCATCACTATGGACTGTGATAATACTTTAAAGCTTAATCCAGACGTAATCAATCCAAATGAAAAAAAGGATCCACGTTCTCAAGAAGTTGATAACTTAGTAATCATTTACCATGAACTACTTCATGGTCAGTTAATGCTTAATGCAATTTCTTCATCACAAGAATGGAGAAATGATGTTTGTAATAAAACACCATCTGATAAAATCGATTATTCTTATTCAGATAAACAACATATCATAATCGATCCTATACAAGAGGAATTTGCACGTCAACTAGTTAGTAAAAAGGGAGGAGTATTTTTTCTTGAAGAAATAAGCCCAACTGAAACTCAAAATGGTGAGTTCACTAAGAAAATTACTAGTAGGTTTGAACATATCCAACTTGCCAATTTAGGAATAAAAGTTACTTATCGTGGAATAAACACAAATGAATTAACAGTAACATTTCCACAAGACGATATTACAATCTCAGGGAATCTTAAAGATAAAACCAAGTCCGGAAGAGTTTGGTTGTATGCCTTCCCAGAAACGGCTACCAAAACTAGCAATTTAATACAGATACCTTCATGGATAAAAAATAATGCTGCATGGTGGTCAGAGGGAAAAATTACTGATTCGGATTTTTTAAACGGAATTGAATTTTTAATTCAAAAAGGGATTCTAAAAATTCAAGGAGTAGAAAATAATTCTCAATCATCACAAGAAATTCCCACATGGATTAGAAACAATGCACAATGGTGGTCATCAGGATTAATTTCTGATGAAGATTTTCTTTCAGGCATAAAATATCTTATTGAAGTTGGAATTATTTCATATCCATAATGCTTTCATTAATTCTTGCAGAATCATCACTAGAGCTTGTTCCAAAAGAGTTACAAAATCACAATTCTGTTACTTCTCATAGTAAAAAATTAGGAAAAAAACCATCAGAGATTCTCTTAGATAATTCATGGCATTTTGCAGCAATGAAAGGAATTCACAACGAAATCAAAAGAGGACGGCCTGATCTAGTACACTTTTCATTATTAGAAGCAACTACTATTCCTCTTTATTATGAAAAAAAAATATCCATTTATGTTCACACAATTGATGACAAAGTAATTTTCATCGGAGATGATGTGAGGCTACCCAAATCATATCATAGATTTATTGGACTAATTGAGAAGCTATTTTCTGAAAAAGTTGTTGAGGCAGAAGGAAAAAATCTACTTGAAATAAAAGATATGACTTTTAATCAATTATTACAAGAAATTAATCCAAAAAGAATCATTGGTTTATCCACACAAGGCATTCCTAGTACATGTGAAAATGTTGTACAAAAATTAACTGATAATTCATGTATTGTTATTGGTGGTTTTCCAAAAGGTCATTTCTCTAATGAAATAAAAAAAAGATTTGAATACACAGTAAATGTAGGTCTTACTTCGTTAGAAGCACATGTTGTCATTAGTAGAGTACTTTACGAGTATGAAAAAACCATTTTTATGTAGGCTGTCGAGTTTTCTCTTTTATGCGGTCGTAGTATAGTCCGGTAGTACGCTGGCCTTCCAAGCCCGTTACCCGGGTCCAAATCCCGGCGACCGCATTTTTTCAATGATCTGAATTTTATTGAAGGACTTGCATTCATTATTACATGAAGCCTTCAACAAAAATTATAGCAGTTGAACGAATGCAGATATTAATTAGAAATGCAATTTCTAATTCAAGAAAATTTCCAAAGCTATCCCAAAGACAAGCTTATCTTGCAAAAAAGATCAGTACAAGATACCGTATTGCAATGCCATATGAAATGAAAATGAATTTTTGTAAAAAATGTAAAAACTTCATTGTTCCAGGTGTTACTTCTCGAATAAGGATTGGTAGATCCTCATTAAAGTCAATTCGAATAACTTGTAGCTATTGTGACCACACTTATCGGAAAGTAATAGCTCAATGATTTATAAGACGATTTGAGAGGTTGACATTTTATGGCAAAAGTATATGATGTTCCAGCAGATTTACTTATTAACAAATTAGCAGATATTTTAAAAAATGAAGATATACCAGCTCCAAGTTGGACACCTTTTGTTAAAACAGGTTCTCATGCAGAAAAACCTCCACAAAAACCAGATTGGTGGCATACTCGATGTGCTTCCATTTTAAGAAAAGTATACCTGAATGGTCCATTAGGAATCAATGATTTACGTAAAATGTATGGCGGAGGTAAAGCGGTAGGGTATGGGAATAGGGACCATAGACCTGCTGGTGGTGGAATTATTAGAACAGCCATCCAAGGGTTAGAAAAGTTAGGATATGTTGAAAAAGTTGCAGGAAAAGGTAGAGTAGTTTCCAAAAATGGAATGAAAAAGCTAGACAGACTCGCAACTGAAATATTATCGCAACTAATTTCTAAAACTCCACAACTGAAGGTATATTCTTAGTGTTACGTTATGAGTATACCAGAATCTGATGAAAACTCACAAGCAAAAGATGTTGAAATTAACGCACAAAAAGAAATAATTTTAAAACAAATCCTATCTTCCGAAGCTCGACTCAGATTAAACAATGTAAAAATGGTAAAACCTGATGTAGCCAACACTGTTGAAAATTATTTGATAAGTCAAGCTTCCCAAGGTAAGATTAGACCTCCTGTAACTGATGAACAATTAAAACAAATTTTGATATCCATCCAACAACCTAAACATGATTTCAAAATTAATCGACGATGATCTGAGAAAATATAATTAGGGGATATACGGAGATTGTATTAATGAAAGGGATTGTTTATGAAGAATATGCACCCGATGATGATTTTAAGAAAATTCTAAAAATAAAGGATGTTGATGATCCAAAACCAAAATCAAATGAAATTGTGTTAAAACTAAAATCATCTGCTCTAAATTATAACGATCTTTGGGGAATGAGGGGTGTACCTATACCAGTTCCACTTCCTCATATTTCAGGTTCTGATGCAGCAGGTGAAGTTGTTGCAGTAGGAGAAGATATTCAAAATTTTAAAGTTGGTGACAGAGTTGTTTCACATTCTAATTTAGCATGCAGAACATGTGCTATGTGTACATCTGGAAGAGAATTTGATTGTGCAAAAAGACTAGTCTGGGGATTTCAGACAGGGCCTCTATGGGGCGCATTTGCAGAATTAGTTCATCTACCTGAAACAAACGTATCAAAAATTCCTGAAGGCGTAAGCTTTGATGAAGCAGCTGCTGCCTCAATGACAATTCTAACTTCATGGCATATGTTAGTTGGTCGAGCAAAAATTACTCCCGGCCAAACTGTTCTAATTATGGGAGGTGGTTCTGGTGTTGGAAGTTTTGGAGTTCAAATTGCAAAACTTTACAATTGTACTGTAATTGCTACTGCAAGCAAAAATAAACTACAAAAATGTCTTGACCTTGGGGCAGATTATGCAGTTGATCATAGACAAGAAGATTGGCATAAAGAAGTAAGAAAAATAACAAAAGAGATTGCACAAAAAGAAGGAAAATCTCCAGGTATTGACTTAACCTTTGATCACATTGGTCAAACTCATTTCAACAAACAATTAACCTTGCTCAATTATGGTGGAACACTTGTTTCCTGTGGTGCTACAACTGGATATGACGCAAAGATTGATCTGCGACATGTTTTCTTTAAAGGAATTAATGTTCTAGGTTCAACCCAAGGAACAAAAGCTGAGATGGAAGCAGGCTTATACTGGATGGGTCGAGGCAAAATTAAAGCTGAAATTGATTCAATTCATTCATTTGAGCAAGCTGCCGAGGCACACACAAAAATGCTTAAAGGCGATTTCTTTGGCAAAATCTTAATGAAGCCAGAAGGCGCCTAATCAATTAATGACACGACTTTTTAGAAGTTTAATTTTTGTTCCAGGAAATAATTTAAGGTTTTTAGAAAAAGCAAAAACACTTTCTGCTGATGTTGTTTGTTTTGATTTAGAAGATTCAGTACCTGATTCAGAAAAGAAGAACGCTAGAACACTCATCAAAGATGCATTAAAAACTCGTTCCCAATATTCTTCAAATGTTTATGTTAGAACAAACTCTCCAATATCTGGAAAAATCCCAGATGATCTTAAGGAAATAGTTCAAAAAGGCATTGATGGAATAGTAATTCCTAAAGTAAACAATGCTAAAGAATTAAAAAAAATTGAAA
>JACZUQ010000078.1 GCA_022573065.1 Nitrososphaerota archaeon | reverse complement strand
AAAATTCCCCCAACTAAAAATGAACCAAACATTATTAGTGCACCTTTTAATGGATGACCAGCAATTTCTAAATTCAAATTTAATTCCTCAGTTAGCATAGTGTTTAACCAGACTTTTTTATCAGAAATAATTTTATTTACAATCATTTCAAGATCTTTTCCAGTGAAACCCTTGGCTTTGTAAATGTCCTCAATTTCTTTTCGTTCATCCTCAGGTTTATTTTCAATTTCCCAGTTTTCTCTGTCAATTTCTGATTTTAATAATTCACGATGTGATTTTACTGCAAGGTAGTTTTGAACTGCCATAGCTTTTGCTCCAGTGAACATAGCAACTAATGCTGCAAGTATTATAATATCAGATGAAGCGTCTGCACCTCCAACTCCAGCTGCAATCCCCAATGAGGTGTTTACGCCATCACCAAATCCAAATACAAAATCACGCATTGAAGTTGATTCATTAAGGTGAGGTTCTATATGTCTAGGTTCACTAACTTCTTTCATTAAGCATCACTTGCCTCTAATTGTTGATGATAAGCAATAAAAGTCAACATGATATTCGTAAATGATTTATATCGTGCAGGGATAAATTTGAGGAGTTGTCTGGCAAGCGATTAGTTCTTACGGCAGACCGTAGTCTAATGACAAATTATAGAGGGAATTTTCTCTATGGGTTTATTGCTTGTGGACCATATGAAGTTCTTCCTGAATGGGTATTTGACAAAGTATTTTGTCCTCCAGTAGAAACCGACCCAGTTACTGGAGAAGCAAAGGTAGCTCAAGTGGGGTTGAGACGAGTTGAAAGTGCATTATTGCAAGGTTACAAGAGAGAGGAAGTTTTTGTTGCAAATCCTGATTATCTTGAAAAATCTATTGGTCCAGATACTACAGTTGTAGGAATTAATGTGATGGATCCGCTTGGAATGGCTCCAGTAACTACTACAATGTCACCTGAAAAATTGTCTTATGTAGCTATGAAATTCAAAAGAATGTGTGCAAAAATTATCCAATTAAAGAAAAAGTACAACTTCAAAGTAGTTGTGGGTGGAAATGGTGCGTGGGAGCTTGCAAAATCAGACAGAATGAAAATTCATGGAATTGATACGGTAGTAGTAGGTGAAGCTGATGAATTAGCTTTAGATTTGTTTAACGATTTAGAGAAAGGTGATGCTCCAGAATTAATGCATTGTTTTGTAAAAAATATTCAAAATATTCCAATTATTGAAGCCCCTACAGTTAATTCACTAATTGAAGCAATGCGTGGATGTGGTAGAGGTTGCGATTTCTGTGATGTTAATAAAAGATCTAAAAAAGATTTGCCTCTTGAAAGATTGAAACTAGAAGCAAAAATTAATCTTGATTATGGTTTTGATTCAATTTGGTTACATTCAGATGAAATGTTACTATATGGATGTGATAATAGAGATTTTATTCCTAATAGGGATGTCATCACTGATTTATGGAAAGGTTTGAAGAGCTTAGGACCTAACTTTATTGGAACTACTCATATGACTTTTTCAGGAGTAGTAGCAGATCCAACACTTATTCAGAACATTTCTGACATAAATGAAATGCAAAAAAGTGGTAGATGGCTTTCTACAAATCTAGGTATCGAAACAGTTTCTCCTAGGATGGTTGAAAAACATCTAGGTGTAAAGACTAAACCATTTTCAACTGACGAATGGGGAAGTGTAGTTAGAGAAGGTGCAAAGATACTAAATGATAACCATTGGTTCCCAGCAGCAACTATTATCATTGGTTGGCCAGATGAGACACCAGATGATGTTCAATACACTATAGATATGATGGTAGACTTTAGAGCATCAAATTTTCGAGGACTGGTAGCACCTTTACTTTATCAAGATTTTGGTGAGAAAAATTCTATGCATTTTGGAAATCTAAATGAAGCACAATTTACCCTATTTTGGAAGTGTTGGGAACATAACTTACGTGTGATTAATGACATTATTCCAATTATTCTAAGAAATAAAACCTATGGGCCAGCTATGAAAGTTTTCATGTATGGTCTCCTTAAGGTAGGAACATGGGCAATTATGAGATACTTGCGTGGACTGTGCAAAGATCTTTTCAATGGAAAAACACCTGATGAGATTATAGAAAAATGGGCAAGGAGCAGATCTGTTAGTGCTCTTAAAATTGAAACTAAAAAATTATAATTTTTCTAGTGCAGCATCTGCAATAGTATTACGTTTTGGTGTCAGAACAATAAAATAATTTTTGTCTGCTCTTTCAACTGAATCAACTTTTTTGTAAGTGTGTAAGTTTATATCATATTCTAAAATTCTTCCATCTAAACTTCCTTTTGTATATATCAGCAAATAAACATCACCTGTAGAAGGACTGAGTGGAATAAAAGAGAAAACATAACCTTTGTAAGAATTAATTGGCAGAGTATTTTTCATTGGAGGGGCAACAGAAGACATGTACATGAAGATATCTTCTACTGAATCAAACTCTTCATATTCTATCTTCATTAATCAAATGTGATTTATCTGGGTATAATAACTTAGGTAAAATTTCTGTAATGTCTAAAATCTTTTCTTAAGTTTTAATATTACAATAGCTGGTGCTACAAAATACATTCCAAGATTCAAGACGATTAGACTAATTCCATAACCTAACATCTCCTCTTC
>JACZUQ010000041.1:4927-8438 GCA_022573065.1 Nitrososphaerota archaeon | reverse complement strand
CCAGATACTAGAAAAACTCCTGATAAAGCCAGCAAGAAAAATAGTACCGGTTTCATTGTCGAGTAAGCTCCTGAGGGTCCATATTTAAATCATGATGTGTTTTAAAAATCAAATTTGATCCAACGTCTTCTTTTTGAAAGAAGTGAGATTATCTTTTATCATATTTTCAAAATTGTTTTGATCTTGTTCTAAAACTTTTTTCGAGTTTTCTAACAGTTTTTTTATTTCGTCTTTAGGCATTTAACTTCCTCTTTTCAATTGCTGCCTTGACTTTTTTTAATCTTACGAATTCTTCGCGATCTCTTTCTTCCAAAGTATCTAGTATGTATTTAATTCGAGACTGATATTGAGGAATAATTACATTTTCTAAAGCATTTAACAGCTTTTGAGTTTTTTCCAAAGCCTTTGCTAAGCTGAATATTGAATTTTCATATTCTGCTGCCTTACAAATTTTTGGAAGCATTGTTTTGATTTGTTTTGCTGCTCTATCAATTGAGGAATTTGTATCAGCAAATCCATAAGGCATTGATTTGGTATCTTTCTCAGTAACATTAAGTACTGGGATTTTTACATCTACTACACGTTTTACAGTTACATCTACTTCCATTACTGCAGGTGCAGACTGTGCAACAGAATCAACCGTATTAGTTCCAAGGCTAAGATACGCTTCATTTACCGATTTATACACATCTTGTAGGGGTTCCCAGATTCCTCCACGTGCTTTAGTAGCTTCTGTTATCATTTCTTCAATATTTTTTAATAAAACTTTCCTTTTATCATCAAGTATTTTTCGGACCATCGTAGCAACTTGACTTGAACGCTTGTATCTTAGAAGTTCAATCTTTGTTGCAACTACATTCTGTCCAAATGACATTAGCTACTACCTTTCCTTGTAGTATTGTTCAATGTACTTGTCTTTGACTTTGGTTAGTTCATTTTTGGGTAAAAGTGAAACTGCATTCCATTGTAATGCAAGTGTTTCATCAATGGTTCTATTTTCATCAAGATCTTGAGATAAGAATTTTTTCTCAAAATCATCCCCAAATTCAAGATATTTTAGATCAACTCCAGTTAGACCGCCTTTACCTACAATTCCTGCAAGAGCACGTACCTCTTGTGCTCTAGAGTATGCATCATAGTTTTGGTTAGAGACTTCTTGGTGATCAGCTCGTGTACTTCCCTCACCAATTCCATCTTTCATAATTCTACTAAGACTCATCAAAATGTTCACAGGAGGATAAATTCCTTGTCTAAACAAATCTCTTCCAAGAACAATTTGACCTTCTGTTATGTAACCAGTAAGATCAGGTATTGGATGAGTGATATCATCAGAAGGCATTGTTAAAATTGGCATTTGTGTAACACTGCCTTTTCTTCCTTTTAATCTTCCTGCTCGTTCATAGATTGTGGAAAGATCAGTATACAAATAACCAGGATATCCTTTTCTACCTGGAACTTCTTCTCTTGCTGCACTAATCTCTCTTAATGCTTCAGCATAATTTGTCATATCTGTTAGAATTACAAGAACATGCATTCCTAGATCATATGCAAGATACTCTGCTGTAGTAAGTGCAACCCTTGGTGTAATGATTCTTTCAATTGCAGGATCATCTGCAAGATTTAGAAACAAAACGCTTCTTTTGAGAGCACCAGATTCTTCAAGACTTCGTCTAAAATATTCAGATTCACTATACTGTACTCCAATGGCTGCAAAAACTACTGCAAATTCATCTTTAGTACCTACAACAGATGCCTGACGTGCAATTTGCGCTGCAAGAATATTGTGAGACATTCCAGAACCTGAAAAGATGGGAAGCTTCTGGCCTCTGACTAGAGTCAACATACCATCAATTACTGAAACGCCTGTTTGGATAAAGTCATTGGGATAATCTCTTTGTTCTGGATTCATTGGTTCTCCATTAATGTCTAAAAATTTATCAGCAATTGGATCTGGAAGTCCATCTTTTGGTCTTCCTAGTCCATCAAATACTCTACCAAGTAATTGATCTGAAACTGGTAGCTCCATTACTTTTCCAACAAATTTAGCTCTAGTTCCAGCAACAGACAATCCTGTTGTTCCCTCAAAGACTTGAACAATTGCTTTACCGTTTCCAACTTCTAGAACTTTACCCAATCTTTTTTCTCCATCAGTTGTTTGAATTTCAACTAACTCGTCAAATGCGGCATTTGTTACATCGTCTACTACTACAAGTGGGCCTTTAATTTCTGCAATCTTACTATATTGAACTCCACCTTGTTTACTCATTTAGAAACCTTAACTCCAGTAATACTTTTGAATTGTTCTCTCATTTTTTGTCCTAATTGTTCTAATTTATCCATCTCATCGTCCTTAATTTCCATTTTTGCTTTGAGTAAATTGCCAATGACTGACATTGCACGGATATCAGCAAGAGATGCACCGTCCTTTAATGCCTGTTGTCCCTCATTGTAAAAATCAACAAGTAATTTCATTAATTTGAATTGTTTTTCTGGGCTACAATATGTATCCACTTCATCAAAGGAGTTTTGTTGTAAGATTCCAATTTTTATCATTCTGGCAACTTCAAGAATTAATTTTTCTTCATCTGGTAATGCTTCAGGACCTAATAGTCTAACGATTTCTTTTAGTGTATCTTCTCTCTGTAAGATTGCGTATGCTTCACCTCTATATTTTAACCACTCATCACTTACATTTTTACTCCACCATTTTGCAACATCTGTAAGATAACCAGAATAGCTATTCATCCAATTAATTGAGGGATAATGTCTTGAATAAGCAAGTTTAGCATCTAATGCCCAAAATGTTTTGATAAATCTCATTGTATGAGTTGTTACAGGTTCGGTAAAGTCTCCACCAGATGGAGAAACAGCTCCGACCAAACTTACAGAACCGTCTCGGTCTGGACTTCCAAGTGCTCTGACTCGTCCTGCTCTTTCATAAAATTGTGCTAATCTTGATGCAAGATAAGATGGATAACCTTCTTCTGCAGGCATCTCCTCTAGTCTTCCACTCATTTCTCGAAGAGCCTCTGCCCATCTACTAGTAGAGTCTGCTACCAAAACAACGTCCATACCCATATCTCGATAATATTCAGCAATTGTAACTCCAGTGTAGATACTAGCCTCCCTTGCTGCAACAGGCATGTTACTAGTATTTGCAACAAGTATAGTTCTATCCATTAATGGTTTGCCAGTATGAGGATCTTTTAGTTTAGGAAATTCGACTAATACTTCGGTCATCTCATTTCCACGTTCTCCACAGCCAATGTAGACTACAACTTGTGAATCTGCCCACTTTGCAATTTGGTGTAAGGTAACAGTTTTACCTGTTCCAAAGGCACCTGGAATTGAAGCAGTTCCTCCCTTTGCAAGTGGGAAAAATGTATCAATTACTCGTTGGCCAGTTAATAATGGAATTATTGGGTCATGTCTTTTTTGAATAGGACGTGGTTTTCGTACAGGCCACCTGTGATACATTTTAAGAATTGATGATTTACCATCTTTCTCAACA
>JACZUQ010000041.1:3605-4832 GCA_022573065.1 Nitrososphaerota archaeon | reverse complement strand
AACTGTAGCTATCTCTGTTTCTAAATCATAATCTCCTTCACTAACAATTTTAGAAATTTTTCCACCAAGATGAACTGGCGGTACCATGATCTTATGATCAATCAAGTCAGTTTCTTTTACGGTACCAATAATATTTCCAGCTTGTATTTCATCTCCAACATTAACAGTTGGAATAAAGTGATATTTTTTAGTCATATCAACTGGGGTGGTTACAATTCCTCTTCCAATGAAAGAGCCTGATTTTTTAGAAAGTTCTTTTAGTGGTCGTTGAATGCCATCATAAATTTGACCAATGATACCAGGTCCAAGAAGAACAGTTAGTGGATTACCGGTTCCGATTACAGGTTCCCCTGGTTTTAAACCACTTGTAGACTCATAAACTTGAATGAATGCAACATCACCGGTTAAACGAATTACTTCACCAATTAGTTTTGCATCTCCGACAGAAACTGTTTCGTACATTTTTGCCTCAGACATTCCATCTGCTCTAACTGCAGGTCCACTAACCCAAACAATTCTACCTTGTGCTACCATCTTAGCTCCCTATTCCGAATTTGGTAGCGATGTCTTTCCTAATTAAAGGCTTCATGCGATCAATTTTTGAATCAATAGTATTGGTAAACGTCATAGAACCATCCATGGACTTTACTTCAACACCTCCTAAGCAATCAATTGAATCAGTAGAAAGTTCTGCGCCAGAAAATTTTGATAACAGTCCCTGAACAACCTCTTTATCTTTAGAATTAGTAGATATTATCACATCGCTAGTACCAAGCGCATTAATTGATTCTTCAAGTAGAGATTCCATTAATTTGGGATAGTTATCATTATGAATAGAGGAACGAATTTTTTCAATAGCTTTTTCAAAGACTTTTTTAATCGAGTCCTCTACAAGTAAAATTTGTTTATTTCTTGATTCCAAGTCTGAGCTTCCAATAAGTTGCTTTTCAATTTTTTCTGCCTCTTTTTTTCCCTCATCAATAATTCTATCGTAATCTTCTTCTAGAGAAGACTGTGATTTTGTCAGAATTTCTAATGATTCTTCAAAAGATTTTTTCAGGCTAGATAAATTTTCAATTTCTGTTTGGTTTAAAATTTTATCAATTGTACTTTCTAATTTAGAATCAGAAGTCAACGAGTGCGGTTCTATTGATATTGGATTTTAATGTTTGGGAGAGATAAAAAATGATTTCGTCGATCATTGTTTATTTTATTTCAGAAAATTTT
>JACZUQ010000041.1:0-3508 GCA_022573065.1 Nitrososphaerota archaeon | reverse complement strand
TTATCAATTGTACTTTCTAATTTAGAATCAGAAGTCAACGAGTGCGGTTCTATTGATATTGGATTTTAATGTTTGGGAGAGATAAAAAATGATTTCGTCGATCATTGTTTATTTTATTTCAGAAAATTTTTGGTAAAATGAACATTCAGAAAGATTTTAAAACATCATCATGGACGTTTGTAATCAGTGGCTGTTTCAGAACTTTTGATTGGAAACATTGTTTTGCCCAGAACTGATTCACCAGCAGCTATTTCACGTCTTACTGAGTTTGGATGGTTTCATAAAATTGAAACCGAAAACGAGACTGTAACTCCAGAAATTGACGATCTTCTTTTAAGGGCTCAAAAAATTTACCAATCTGTAGATGAGGTGGTAAAAGGACTAGGTATTCCTCTTCGCGTAGGCATTATGGAAATTCTTTTCAAAGGAACTGTCATTAAAAAAAGAAAATTCGAGCTTGATGAAATTGAGAATATGATAAATGATTTGGAGAAAAAAACTCCAGATGTGATAACAAAGGCTGAAAAGTTATTAAAAGAACATGCTGAAACAAAAAGTTCTCTAGAAGAATATTCCAGTCTAAAAGAAACATTAAAAATTGTAAATAAGCTAAATATTGATCTTGGCAACTTTGGATTGATGAGGTATTTTTACACCAATCTTTTTGTTATTAAATCAGCTGACTATGGTGAGATTTCACGTTCTTTAGAAGAAATTACAATTTACAAATATGATTTAGGTTCAAAAGATAAATCAGCGTTACTAATTATTTCTGATGCTAAAGATTCTGATAAAGTTCTAAAAGTTATGAGAGCTCTCAATACAAATCCATTTACAATTCCTCAAGGTTTTCCACAAATTCCAAGTGAAGCTTATTCATTAGCAGAATCAAAAATTAAAGAACTTAAAGGAAAACAAAAATCCAATTCAAAGGAGCTTGCAAAAATTACTAAGAAAATTAGAGCAGATATTCTTGCTTTGCATGAAACAGCAATGGTTTCCAAAGATGTTCTTGAGACATTACGTAAACCAGGTGGAACGAAAAGATTTGCAGTAATACAAGGATATATTCCAAAAAAAATGGAAAAAAAATTCAAAGAAGTTACAAGTGAATGGGTGTCAGTTACTGAAGAAATTAAAGACCCTAAAGTTCTGGCAAATCTTCCTGTCTATTTACAAAATCCAAAATGGGTAAGAACTTACGAAGTAATTACAAATAGCCAAGGAATTCCAAAACGTGGTGAGTTTGATCCCACTTGGATGATTGCACTCATGTGGCCTATCTTTTATGGAATAATGTTTGCAGACATGGGTCATGGATTATTGTTAATGTGTTTGGGTTTGTTGTTCAAATTCAAAGGTCAAGGAACGTTATCAAGATGGGGAATGTTGTTAGCTATGTCAGGTGGTGCAGGTGCAGTTGCAGGATTATTCCAAGGAGAAGCATTTGGTTTTCATCTAGAACATTTTGCTGGATTTGAATCCTTGTTACATGAAGGAGGTCCACTTCATTCAGTATCTTGGCTTGTTGGAGCAATTAGCGTAGCAGAACTCACATTTGATCAAGTCATAATGATTCTAAAGGTATCAATCTTTTTAGGAGTTATACATCTTGGATGGGCTTTTATCTTACGAATTCATAACTTTTGGAGGACAGGAAACAAAGATGCAATGTTCTTTGAAGCCATCCCAAATATGTTCATGTGGTTAGGAGTTTTTGGAGTAATGATGGGAGCAATTGGTTCAGGATATGATGTCATGAATATGTATTCAAGGATCCATACAGAGGCGGTTCCATGGGTTACAGTAATTGTTGGAGAGTGGGCAGTTGTTTGGTTAATTGTAAGAATTTCAGTTATTGTTGTGATTGCAGCTGTTGTACTAATGATTATTGGTGGACTAAAGCATAACAAAAAACATCCAGATGATGGTGGAGATATGGTAAGTGTCATAATGGAAGTTTTGCTTGGAAAAACAGTAGAGTGTCTCTCACATACCATAAGCTATGCTAGAATAGGAATAATGTTATTGGTTCATGCTGCACTTTTACTTACAGTTAACGAAGCATATGCTACTTTGGGAGGTATAGATTCTCCTGGCGCAATTGTTCTAATTGTAGGAGGACAGCTTGGTATAATGATGATTGAGGGACTAATTGTTTACATCCAGTCGTTGAGGCTTCACTTGTACGAATTCTTTACAAAATGGTATGATGGTGGCGCTCAACCTTTCAAACAATTAGTTCCAGAAATGGTTTACAATTCATTTTCTTGGAAGAAAAGAAATTAGAAATTTTTTAGAAAAACTTTTCAAATATTCATATCAACGATTAATACAAAGTATGTTTTAGAAAATACATGTCAAAAGAATTCTTAATCACCATGATTCCTGCATTAATTATGGCTAGTTTTGCAGCTTTTGGATTAATGATTGCTAGCTCCGGTTTTGGCTCTCACTAATTTACAATTTTTTATTATACATTAAGAGTTTTTAAAATATAGTTACCCATTAATCGGAAGATCTAATTTATTTCCCCATTCTCCCCATGATCCCAAATATACTTTGACATTTTTGAATCCAATTTTTTTCAGTGCCAAGAATGTGTTTGCTGCTCTGTATGCACCTTGACAGTAGGTTACAATTTCTGTATCTTTTGGAATATTGTATAATTTTGATAGCTCTTCATTATTTTTCATTGTTCCATCATTCCTCAAGTTCTCATTCCAATCAATATTCATAGAATTTGGAATATGACCACCTCTAGCTGCTCTTATCAGTGAACCATCATACTCCTCTTTTGAGCGAGCATCGATTATTTTGAGATTATTTAGATTTTCTTTAATGAATTCAAAACCAGCAATAAGTTCAGCATTTATTTTTCCTGAAAATTTTGATGGTTTGTATTGATTTGGCTTGGTTTCAAGTGGAAGATTTTCATTTTTCCATTTTTTAATACCGCCATCTAGCATCATGGAATTAGGATGTGAGAAATACATCAATAGCCATACACCTCGAGCTGCTAGCATTCCTGATACATCATCATAAAATACTATCTTTTTGTTATTTGAAACTCCTACAAATGAGAGAATTTGTTTGCTTTGAGCATTGAAGGCCTCAAGTCCTGGTATTGAAGTATCAATCCAATGAAATGCAAAAAGGTCTAGGTTGACTGCTCCTGGAATATGTCCTTCAGAATATTCTTTGTAGGATCTTGTATCTATCAAAATTAGATTAGGATCATTGAGAATTTTTTCAAGTTCAATACAACTGATTAACACATTCTGGTATTACAAAAGGAATGTAAATTCATTTGTGTTTTTGAAAAATAAAAAAAAGAAGAAAAAAGGTGTGAGTATATTTACTCGTTTACGTATGCTCTTTCGCCGTGTTGTGCTAAGTCGAGTCCAATCTCCTCTTCTTTTGGAGTAACTCGAATTCCACCTGGCCAGATTGCGTCCATTATCTTCAGTATTACTATTGTAACACCAAATGCATAGGTTAGAGTCAT
>JACZUQ010000040.1:6673-8516 GCA_022573065.1 Nitrososphaerota archaeon | reverse complement strand
CGTCCATAGAAAATGACCAATCTCAAATGGATATTCCTCTTCCCACTCTGCATAAATTACTCCATCATTGGATAGTGTGTAAAGTGCTCTTTGACAGTCCTCCTCAAATCCAATATTGGCTGGAATGCCTGCTTTACGCCCGTCAATAATTAACTCTAATGTGGCAGAGATTTTGTATGGTGTATATCTATCATCTATGCAATTTTTTAGAGGATCATTTTTTTGCAATTGAGTTGTTAAAGCTTGAGCCCCAAAAAATACCACTGCCCCAATAATTGCTGTTACAACAAGAAGCCGTAAGGTTTTTTTCCTCTTGTAAGGATCTCCCATTCCTGGCCATATCATACCAAAAATTGTTGAGAATTACTTAAAGTCCTTTCTATGTGTCCTCTAATTCATCTATTATTTGGAGAATAAAATTTATCTTGTATCTAGAAAGAAATGTCTTTGTTTGATTTTAGAGTTTTGTACCTGTTTCTTATTGTAACCTCAGTCACATTTGCAGCCTCAGCAATATCACGTTGGGTTAAAGATTCGCCGTTTTTAACACAAGACAAGTATAATGCAGCTGCTGCAAGACCCATTGGATCCTTTCCTGCAGATTCATGACTATCTTGTGCTTGTTTGAGGATTAGAGACGCACTACGTCTTGTTTTTTCTGAAATTCCTATTTTGCTTGCAATTCTTGAAATGCATTGAATCGAATTTACTACTGGCATTTTTAGATCTAGTTCTCTGTGTATTAGTCTGTAACATCTTGCAATATCTTTTCTTTTGATGTTAGCGGCTTGCCCAACATCTTTTAATGTTCTAGGCGTTTCGGTATCTCTACATGCAGCATACAGGGAGGCTGCAATTAGCGCAGAAATTGATCTTCCACGTACCAGTCCTTTTTGTAGTGCCTTTCTGTAAATGTAAGCTGCCTTTTCTAGAACGGCGCTCGAAATTGTAAGCTTGTCCTTTAATTTGTTTAGCTCACTGAATGCCTGCCTAAAATTTCTGTCAATTGGTTCATGAACCTGGCTTCTACTATCCCAAGTTCTAAGACGCTCGATAGTACTTCTCATCGAATTAGAGAGTGGTTTTCCAGATGAATCCTTATTTGTTGGACTGATTATGGTTGCTAGCCCCATGTCGTGCATTGTAAGCGATGTTGGGACACCAGTTCTGGTAGGATCCTTCCCGCCTTCATTTGGAAATGATCTCCATTCTGGTCCAGTGTCACTTAATTTCTCAGATATAACATAACCACATTTTCCACAAAACAGTTCCCCCGTTACATTATCAGTTAACATGCCCTTTTTGCCACAACGCGCACAGCTAATTACCGAGTTAGAAGTTTGTAAAACCAAGGATAGTATAATGGTGATTTCTCTCTTATAAGAACTAGTAGAAGATTTTACTCCTCTTTTATTATCCAACTAAGTATGACGAGTTCTATTATCTAGTTATGAAGTGAGATTCTATTTAATTTCGTAGATTCTATAAAATGAAAAGGTGAGAATGTTTGTTTTAGATTACTTGCCAAGGTCGTGTCGCAAATGTGACTACATATGCAACCCCTATCAAAATTGATTGATATGCAATGTTGGTGTATGGAATTGGTTTGATGATAAATTCTCCGTCAACTACAACTGTTTGTCCTGGTCCAAGTCCTGGGCCAACACCAGCAATGTTTAGCTGAGAGTGTACGTGATATACTCCTGGTTCAAGTGCCATGGCACATATTTCATATGGTACCACTGAGTTGCCTTCAATGTCAAATACATTTCCAGGTGGGTCTCTTGAAAGAATTTCCCATCTGTTACCTGCATTAGTTGATTCAGAGAAAATTGAATTCCAT
>JACZUQ010000040.1:1239-6573 GCA_022573065.1 Nitrososphaerota archaeon | reverse complement strand
AAAACAATAAATTTTTACGATTTTTCTATTGATTGTTTCAAATAATTACAAAAAAAACTCCTTTTTCCTTTCTCATCCCTTATATGTAGAAAAAACAATAATGTATCTATGGCACAAATGCCGGCACTAATTCCCAAAGAAGTCGAAATCCAGAGACTGAAAAAAATCTATCTCATGGTTATCGCTTTGGGATCAATTGCTGCATCGGTAGAAGTCGACAACTTTGTTGACGGTTCTCTACATCAAACATCTATCAGAGATAGTGCATTTACACCAGCTCACTGGTGGTTATACTCCCACTTTGTGGCCCTTCCATTAGGTTGGGGTGCAATTGCAATCTATGATAGAAAAGTACCAATTCTTAGAGGTCCAAACAACTCAATGAACACTGGACTTAAGATGACCATTCTAGGTTATCTTGCAACCATGTTTACAATTGGAATCAATGAGATGTGGCACTTTTGGTTTGTAGAAGAAATCTTTGCAGTACCAAACCACTGGATGTTCAATATGGGTGTAGTTGTAGCCTTTATAGGCGCTCTGGCTTATGTAGTTAGAGTTTATGCTAGACTTGTCGAACTTGGAGCAGAAACCCCAGGTGAAAACCCCTACATCGCTGAAATGTACAAGATGGCTTTAGAAGGCAAACTGTACAGTAGAGCAATTCCATAAACAAAAAATGCGTATCCACGCACTTTTTTCTCTTTTTATATTAACTCACTAGATCGATTCAGACTGAGAATTTAAGAAAGACTTAAAAGGATTCTGAATAGTATAATCCCAAATGACTTTACCGAAGGGTTTTGGTTCAGCGGGCGGTGAAGGTGCAACTAGTGCCGACGTTGAAAGAATGATTGGCAGACGTGTTGAGAACATGACTGGCATAATTACTTTAGCATATATCGCAGCATGGTTAGCTACGTTTGCAGGAACTGCTGCAGGATACTTCTATTATCCTTGGGCATATCCAACAAATAGCGGTCACTTTGCATTTATTGTTCTCACAATCATCGAGTCTATTGGTTACATCTTCTGTATCAAAGTATCAGAAGAAGGAACCAGAAAGAATAGCAATGTATTAATGACTATAGTATTAGGTTCAGTAGCTGTAGGAACTCTTCTAATAGCTATGTATGTCGGCTGGTAGAAAACAATAATCATTCATATATTTTTCAATTATATACGAGATCGATAATCTTCTAAAATTTTATATACTGACCCTATTATCTACCTGATATTGGTCTGGCTTAGACGATGTACTCATTATATATTCATAATAGTAGTAGCAGTCAATTCAACTTTACTTGTAATTAACGCAGGTGATTATATCTTCTACACAGATTGGGCCTGGACATCCTTTGTAGTATTTTCCATCTCACAAACTTTGATGCTTTGTGTAGGTGCAACATATTACCTAACGTTTACAGGAGTTCCAGGTACAGCAACATACTATGCATTAATTATGACAGTGTATACATGGATAGCCAAAGGTGCATGGTTTTCACTTGGATATCCATACGACTTCATTGTAGTCCCAGTATGGATACCATCAGCAATGCTGTTGGACTTGGCATATTGGGCAACAAAGAGGAACAAGCACTCTCTGATACTGTTTGGTGGAGTATTATGTGGAATGTCATTACCGTTGTTCAATATGGTAAACCTGATCACAGTAGCAGATCCACTGGAGACTGCATTCAAGTATCCAAGGCCTACATTGCCACCATACATGACACCTATAGAACCGCAGGTAGGAAAGTTCTATAACAGCCCAGTTGCGCTTGGCGCAGGTGCTGGAGCTGTGTTGTCTGTAACGTTTACGGCGTTGGGATGTAAACTGACTACGTGGACGTATAGATGGATGGCCGCTTGGTCAAAGTGGGATTAATTCCCCAAATCTTTTCCTTTTATTAGATTTTCTTAGAGAATAGTTTATCTTATTGCGATCAATTTTTGTTATATTTTTTGAATTGTATTTTTAGGCATGCTTACGAATACAAATGCCCATTTATGAAAACCTTTTTGGCCCAAGATCGATCAACTCTAGTATTCGAAGTTTTCTAAAAGCCATAGAAATTGAATACACGGATTGGAAAAATCACTAGCATTACGAAGTTTGTATTTAACCTATTCCTAATTTGATAAAAAAATATTGTACATGTTGTAATCTTTTCTAACATTATTTGTTAATGACTCATTCTTTGATTATGGCGGGTGAGTCAACAATACCAGCAGATTTCTGCCTCTCCAAAGCCATTTGTAAAATGGGCTGGAGGAAAACGACAACTTATACCAGAAATTGAAAAACATTTACCAGAAAAATTTAGTTCATATTATGAACCATTTCTTGGAGGAGGCGCGTTACTCTTTCATCTGCTTTCAGAAAATAAAAATTTGAAAGGATATGTTTCTGATCTAAACTCTGATCTTATTTTAGCATATGTAACAATTCGTGATAATCTCAATGGTTTACTAAAATCACTTCAAAAGCATTCTGACAATTATTTTTCTGATTCAAAATCCTATTATTATTCAATTAGAGAAACTAATCCCAACAGCCAAATTGAAAAGGTTTCAAGACTACTTTTTTTGAATAGGACCTGTTTTAATGGATTGTATAGGGTAAATAGCAAAGGAAAATTCAATGTTCCATTAGGGAGATATTCTAACCCAAACATTGTCCAAGAAGAAAATCTTCATTCTGTAAATCAATTTTTGAATCACAATAAAATAATAATAAAATGTCAGGATTTTTCATCAACAGTTGAAAAAGTAAAAAAAGGAGATTTTGTTTATTTTGATCCTCCATACCAGCCTGTTAGTAAAACTGCAAATTTTACAAGCTATACAAATGGCAACTTTGGATTAAATGATCTTAAACGACTTGCAAAGGTTTCAAATCAGTTAACAAAAAAAGGAGTTAATGTTTTGTTGTCAAATTCATCCTCAAAACAAGTCCGTGAATTATTTTCATCAAAGGATTGGAAAATTTTTGAAATTGAAGCAAATCGAGCAATCAACTCTGACTCTAACAAGAGGACAGGACATTATGAACTCTTAATAAAAAATTATTAAAAGCTTCGAGCGGGAATTGGACCCGCGACCTTTACCTTACCAAGGTAACGCTCTACCAGGCTGAGCTATCGAAGCATGCAATTCTGACTTTGTAGACTCTTTATAATTTTGATTATGATATTGAAAATCTATAAACTGTTAAATTCTGAATAAATTTTAGCTATTCCTGTGGAGGAGTAGTCAAGCCTGGCCAAAGAAAGCTTTTGCTTTTGGACACGCGAGACTTAAGATCTAAAAATGGGTGATCTCGTCTCTTAGGGGTTCGTGGGTTCGAATCCCACCTCCTCCACTTATTTTAGACGACTGATTCCTTTTGAATTCAATACTTCGTAAACATCAGGAAGTGAAAATACAAATCCAATATGGACACAATCCTTTTCTTCACATAACTGACAGAAAAGCTCGCCTCTTTGTATGGTAACTTCGGCAATTCTATTTTTGATATTATCTTTAATTATAACTCTGTCATCATCTACAGATATTTTTTCAAGTTTAGGTGCATATCTTGCAAATGTTTTGTCCTTTAACATCATGTCTTCTAGCATGTATGTAACGTAGCCAGCAAAACTGTTGACTCCTTTCATAGCAAGTTCTGATTTATTTTTCTGGAAAACGTCGTGGAATTTATCGTAAACTTGTTCAGAAATTGTAATTGACTTAAATCCAGCTTTTGGCATTTTACCTTATCCTACCGTATATTAAGGTACTCAACTATTTAATGTTTGTTCTTTAATAATTATGAATGATGAGAGAAAACAAGAATTAGACTTTATACTTACCAAAAAATGTAACACTATATGGCAAAAGGGTATCAAGTTCAAGAAATTAAACAAAAACTTGTTGGTGTATTGATAAATTCAAAAACAGGACTTTCAGGAGTTGAGATTTCAGAAAAGCTTGGAGTAAATCGAGTTACAATGTCAAAATATCTAAACATTTTTGCAACTGAAGGATTGATTGGCCAAAAAAATATTGGGAGTGTACATTTATGGTTTTTAGAAGAAGGTACAGAACAGTTTGAATTTCCAGCCGATTATTTTCGTGTAGAAACAAAATATCTAGAACTGTTAACTCAACGTTCTGAACAAAAATCGTATAATCTAATTCGAAATTGCATTCACTCGAATGCAAATACTTCAAAAATCATGTATGAGATTATTGTTCCAGCTATAGAATCAATTCATGAACTTTTTGAGCAAGGAAAAATTAGTAAATCAGAATCAAAACTACTTGGAACTATCATTTCAAACTCAATTCAAATACTTTATCTAATTAATGAAGAAATTGACGAACGGAAAAATGTTGTATTAATTTCTGCAGATTCGCAAAGTACCCTGCTTGCTGAAGCAGCTTCTGCATCTTTTCATTCTGAGGGTTGGAATGTTTCTTCTCTTGGTGATATGTCTGATGCAATCGATGTCATGTTTGATTTGGATTTACAGAAATTTCTTGGAAAAATCTGGCAAAAAAATAGTGACATTATGATAATCGTTATATTTTCAGTAACTGAAGAAGGTTTGAAGTTTTTCTCTCAAGCAGTTAATTCTGCTAAAGGAAAAATCGGAAAAAATCTTAATCTGGTTCTATGTAGTAATCTCAAAACAATGACTAGCATAAAAGCAGATTTGGTTGCAAATAATTTAAAAACTGTTTTGCAATGGTCTCAAACGATATTTGAGCGTTCCATTAATTAAAAATTAACGTGGGCCGAGTGAGATTCGAACTCACGACCTTTCGATATCTGAATAGTTTATCAGTCGAACGCTCCAGCCAAGCTGAGCTACCGGCCCTGAAAAATTTTCAAGAGCTAGGTCATTTAAGTTTGCTGTTCTTTCCATTTTATAGAGCAGCCAATTGAAGGATCAAAATCTTTTTCAATTTTTTCACCTGAAAGATATTTCTCAAGATTGCTAATCATTGTCTTTTCTGTTGCGGTATCTTCTGGCTTCATCGCGTTATCAATCCTACCGTGAAAAATTAGTTTCATTTGTTTATCAAAAAGAAATGGGTCTGGTGTGCACATTGCTCCATATTTTTTGGCAATCTCTTGAGTCTCATCTACTAGATAATCAAATTTCATGTTCTTTTCTTGAGCCGTTTTTTTCATATTTTCAAAACTATCATCAGGGTAATTCACTGGATCATTACTATTAATTCCCACAACTGCAATTTTGTCTTTGAATTTTTCGTGAATTTCTTTTATTGCTTCAATTTTGGCTTTTACATAAGGACAATGATTACATATGAAAATTACAAGTA
>JACZUQ010000040.1:0-1141 GCA_022573065.1 Nitrososphaerota archaeon | reverse complement strand
AGTTCACTGGATCATTACTATTAATTCCCACAACTGCAATTTTGTCTTTGAATTTTTCGTGAATTTCTTTTATTGCTTCAATTTTGGCTTTTACATAAGGACAATGATTACATATGAAAATTACAAGTAATCCTTCATAATCTTTGTAATTGATTAAGGAATGTTTTTTGTCATCAATTCCCATTAAATCAAAATCTGGTGCAAGATCTCCAGTTTTTAGTTTGACTTGAGATTCTAATAGTACCATAAAAAAAATATTAAATTATTGGAAATAAAATCTTTGCCAAACAAAGAAGACAACAATTAAAATCCACACTCCAACCAACAACCCCATGGGCTGATAGTTCAGACTGGTAGAATACTCGCCTTGCACGCGAGGGGTCAGGGGTTCAAATCCCCTTCAGTCCATTTTTAATTCTAGATTTTTTTTTAAAATTGCTTTGAGTTGACGAATTTCTTCAAAGCGATCATTCGCGAGTTTAAAACTCGAGGATGGATTTAAATATGATATATAGAGTGAATTTGACATGGCATCACCAGCAGACGGATGGCCCGTATGGATTCCTCTTATAGTGGGTTTAACTCCTGGCTTAATTTATTGGCTAGCTATTACTGCTATGAAAAAGCGAAGATAAAATAATTATATCTTTAACATCTTTTTCTTCTTTTCATTATAGAGTAGTAATAGGTAAAACCTTGCTATCCACCTTGTTTACATTATGATATATTCTACAAGATTAATCGCCACTGTCAAACTATTTTGTATGAAAAAGACATTACTAGCATTTTTTCTGATATTTTCATTATTTCCAATTAGTTCAAGTTATTCTCAATTTACAGATAAAGAACCAACCTTGGGAATTGTTCTTACTAGTTTTTCACCTTTTAACTACAAAGACGATGATGGTAAAACTGTAATTCTTGGCGAAGTTGAAAACACACTAAGTTTTCCAGTTAGTGGGATAAAAATTTGGGCCGGCTTTTATGATAATTTTAGTAAGAATCCTCTAGAAACAATGATTGGTACAACCATTCTTGAAGTAATTCCTCCCTTTGGAAAATCCCCATATATGATAATATCTGAAAGTCCCAATTCTGCAATAACTAGTGTTTCTGTTAATTTACTTGGATTCAATTCTTC
>JACZUQ010000077.1 GCA_022573065.1 Nitrososphaerota archaeon | reverse complement strand
GATAACTCTATTTTTTTTGTGATCAAAGCTGTTAAATGTAGTTGGATATGTTTTTTCTTGCATTTTTTTAACACTTTCTTTATCAATTATTCTTTTTTTTCCAATATGGGATTTTTTCCTATAACTTATCAACTCAAATGTGTGATCTTGAAATTTGTAACCAATTGCACCAATTGCACCCACAAGTCCTTGTCCATTTCCAAGAGATAGTGTTTCTAATCTATTTTTAACAGCAAAATGTTTTGCTTGACTTCTATTAATTAATCGCCATAACGCAAGCTTGCTAAATTCTGAAAAATTATTTGGAATAGTATTTTTTTCATAAAATACAAGACCAGGGTTTGCTCCACCTTTAGTATCGGAATATTTCTTAACAAATTGTTTAATTTTTCTTTTAATTTTTTCTGGATTATTTGTTTTAATAGATAAGGCAACAGCTCCATTACCTCTAGTTTTCCATGGAATATTTGGATTAAATCTGATAAGATATGGATAATCTAAAAATTCTACCATTTCTTTTTTGAGATAATTTACAATTTTGTATGCAAGAAAAGTTGTACACATTGCTTTAGGGGAATCTGTGTCATCAAATCCAATATGCATAACAGAGTCTTTTTTCATCATCAATATTCATTAAAATTAGTACATTTTGTAGTTATCCTTCAAAAAGTTGTATTAGTTTAAATTAAAATCATCGTAGATTGTTATATTATCATGATAAGAATTGATGAAGAATCTATTTTCAAGGAAATTAAAGATAGAAAAGCTGTATCAGTAGCACTTAATGCGCCAGATGGATTACTTCCTAAGGTCCAAGATACTGCCTCAAATATTATGAAAAGATTTGGGATTCCTGCATACGTTCTAGCAGATACTACATGGGGATCATGTGATTTGAATTCAAATGGAGCTAAAGTTCTTGCCGCAGATGTACTGTTCAATATAGGACATACAATCAGCTTAGATTCAATTGAGAAAAATGTTGTAATGATTGACGCTTTTGATGATATTTCATTTGAAAAAATTGCCAAAATTAGTATTAACACTTTGAAAGGAAAAACTATTTCTCTTGTTACAGATAGTCAACATCTTCATGAGATAGAAAATGTCAGAAAAATTTTTGAAGATGGAGGAATTACAGTTAAAATTGGAAAAGGCAAAGGACAGCTCAATGATGGTCAAGTTTTTGGATGTGAGTTCTATCCAGTAGTAGAAACAAAAGAAAAAGTTGACGCCAATGTATTTTTAGGACAAAGTAACTTTCATGCAGCAGGAATTGCTTTATCTACAGATAAGCCAACGTATGTTTTAGATCCTTACTTTAATGAAATTAGAGAAGTAACTGAATTTGCTAATAAATTAAAAAGAAAAGCAACTTTAGCAATTTACAAAGCTGCCGAAGCTAAAACTTTTGGAATAATTGTTGGATTAAAAGAAGGCCAACTCTCAAAAGTTTCGGCATTAAAATTCAAAAAAGAGTTAGAAAAGGAAGGAAAACAAGTACAATTATTTGCATTAACAGATATCACTAACGAAAGATTACGAAATTTTAAAGGAATTGATGCATTTATTCAGGTTGCATGTCCAAGAATTTCTACCGACAATCAATTTGACAAACCTCTCTTATCTACTCCTCAAGCCACAGCATTATTGAAAATTTTACGAAATGAAAACATTGACGGATATTTACAAATTCCCCATTGGCTATAAACAATTATAATCATCAACTTAAAAAACAGCCCATTGTCAGATAATAAAACAATTCCAGGAGATAAGATTGGAATTATTGAAGAATATGAGAGTGGCAAAAATACTTTTGAAGATGGGCACAATGTACGAGCTACAGTAATTGGTACTGTTGAGATTGATAAAAAAAGTAGAATTGCACAAGTACAAAATATTAGAACTTCGGGAATACCAGAAGTTGATGATGTAGTAATTGGTACAGTTGCTGCTGTAATGTCTTCTATGATTGCAGTATCAATAAATTATGTTAACAATATTAGGACAAAATCTAATGTGGAATGTATTTGTCAAACAAGACATTTTAGAAGAAAAAATATTGCGTTAGTTAATGATATTGTTGCACTAAGAATTACTGCTCACAAAAATGGAACAATCCATGCTTCAATAAATGAACCAGAATTTGGGGTACTTTTTACAAAATGTAAAAAATGTGGAGGATCAGTTATTCCAATGAGAGATGCAATAAAATGTACAGAATGTAATTGGATTGACGAGAGAAAATTATCTAACAATTTTGGGAAGAATGATTTCATAAAACTTGGAGAATAGAAATGATTCGTGTTTCGTTCCAAGGTGAACGAGGGGCATACAGTGAGGCTGCAGCAATATCTTTCCATAGTGAGAAAATTGAGACAGTTCCATTGCCTACATTTGCAGAAGTATTAGAAAGCACAGAAAGTGATAAAACAGAATATTCTATTTTACCTGTAGAAAATTCTATTGAAGGAAGTGTTGGTGAGAGTAATGATCTTCTTTATCAAACTATACTAAATGTAATAGGTGAAAAATATTATAAAATTCAACACTGTCTAATTGGGTTTGACTCAATTGAAAAAATTGACACAGTTTATTCCCATCCTCAAGCACTAGGTCAATGCAGAAAATTTATTCAAAAAAACAAATTCAAAACAATTCCCACTTATGATACTGCAGGAAGTGTCAAGATCATCAAGGA
>JACZUQ010000039.1:5887-8575 GCA_022573065.1 Nitrososphaerota archaeon | reverse complement strand
TAGGAACAGAATTCTCAAAATACTGCGTTTTGTCAGGATAATATTACAAACATTTTGTTATTAGATTAAGTTCCTTTGTATTATTGATGGCAAAACTTTGTTGTGTGGACTATGGATTTGAGTGCGCTTTTGCGGCAGAATCAGACGATGTATCCAAAATGATTGATGATTTTGCAAAGCATACATCAGACCAGCACGGAATAGAATATTCTAAAGATGTATTGATGCGATTTATGCTAAGAAAAGGCAGTTCAGTGTCTGAGAATGCGTATATGCAAACAGTATAGACTACTCAATTACAATTTTTTAGAAAATTCGAGCATCAGAGCAATCTGAATGAAATTCTTCATAGACAACATTGCATTCTGGACAAACAAATTTGAAAACCCTCTGACAAGTTTTACACTTTCCTGCCTCTATGGTTTCTTCTCCGCAGTGTCTACAAAGTTCAAATTGCATAGTTAACACTTGGAAAATTCTAAATAATAATCAAGTGTGTTTTCATTTGTGACACACAGGTCAACAAGGTAAACTACCACTTCATTAGTTTATATTGATCTGCTAATCTTTTTTGTAAATTACGTTTTCTGGTTCGTCGTCAGCTTCTATTTTGATAACTATAGTTTTTCCTAACTTGTTGAATATTCTCTGTCTTTTTTTATTAATGAAAAGTCGACCAACAATTACATCAATGGGTAATAGAAAAGCCTTGCCAAAACTTGAGATGGCAATACTTTTGATATCAGCTTGACCCCCAGTCAAATTTGTAATTTTAAGATGTAAAGCCCTCTTACCAACTGATTGACCAGTTTTAGATTCTAAAATTAACCAGTACAAGATAAACACTATACTTAGTATAGGATATTGAATCGAAGAAGATTGTTCAAAACTTCCTTCCATAATTGGTTCAAGATTTGGTACTCCAATCGTTATTGACCAAACTGCAAAAAAACCTATCCAAACTATCACATAATCAATTAACCACGCAAAAAATCTATCACTCCATCTTGCAAGAATTAGTTGTGTAGGTTTTGATTCACCTGTTTCTGAATCTGACATATATGCGATAAATCAAAAATTAACTAATAATGTTTTTGCTAATTTTTTTGAACAAAATCCGTTCAAATTTCAATTGGCATTTTGTTATTATAATGGATAAATTAATCAAAAATAAGTTTATGAGAAAATGAAACCAGAAAAAATCAAACAACTACAAAACGCATGTATGGCAATTGGGGAATTAAAATCACAGTTAATTGAGGAGATTCCTCATTTTGGCAATCAATCACTATTCTTTCAAAATGACGAAATTACAACTGGTCAACTAAATAACAAAACTGAAATTAAAATTCACTTACTTACCGGACAGTTACTTTATTTTCATAATGAAGAAGGTCACTTAATCGATATTACCAAAGACAATTTTTCAGAAAAATTATCAAAAATTACTTCAAAATATAATTTGAAAATACCTGAAATTCAACTTGATGCTGTTCCCCATAGCCAACTTTCTGAGTTTTACAGCTATGCTGTAATTGCTAAACGAACAATTGAGCATTTTCGAATGACATTGGAGGGAAATTATACTCTAGTACACTTGTGGCCTCACCACTTTGATTTTTCAGTAGAATGGTTCACTGGGAAAAATGATGAGCAAATTGGTACAGGTATTTCTCCTGGTGATGAACAATATTCTGAACCCTATTTTTACATGAACCCTTATCCATTTAATCCAAAAGTAGTAGAAAACAATTTACCAATTGGAAAATGGCACACTTCTTCTTGGAAAGGGATAAAGGTAGACCGAAAGGATCTTGGAAGATATCCTCAAAACGAGGTAACTGATTTACTACATCAGTTATTTCTAATTTCAAAAAAGAATTTTGAATAACATTGACTAGATTTTTATCTTTCATATTATTAAGATTGGTGAACTAAATGTCTGAGACTAATTATGAAATCTACGACAATAAATGTCAAAAAATGCTTGACGAAGATGAAATTCGATTTGCTGGAATAATTAATGAAGATGGTAAGCTTGTTTCTGGTGGTTTTAAAAAAGATATTACTCCCTTAGAAAATGATGAAGCAAAACTTAAATCTTTTATGGAATTTGTTTCTAAAGTTACAATTCGTAAAGAATATGATGAAAGTCTTGGCCCCATAAATTATCTTGCTGCTCGAAGAGACAAGGCGGTACTAGTAAGTTTTCCATTTCCAGTAAGCAAATTTGTATTATTAATTTCTGCCAACCCATCAGTAGATATTGAACAATTAGCTAAAAAAGTTGTAGATATTTTTAGTGGCATAAAATGAATTTTTAGAAATCAATTTTTTGGAAGTTTAATTGAAAATGTAGTTGGATTATTTCTAACTGAAATTGTTCCACCATGTAATTCAATTATAGTTTTAGCTACCTTTAATCCCAATCCATTACCATCAGGTTTTGTAGTGTATAGTGAAGAAAATGCTTTTTTGATAATTTCTGTTGGCAATCCAGGACCTGAATCTTTTATATCAATTTGAAGATAATCACTTCCTTCTCTAGCTAGAATGTTGATTACACCATTTTTTTTCATAGCTTCTATTGAATTTTCAACAAGATTAGACAGCACAACAACTAATTTGTAAAAATTACCAAATATTTGAAAATCATTTTTTGGGAAATTAATTTGAATTGTAGACGGA
>JACZUQ010000039.1:0-5789 GCA_022573065.1 Nitrososphaerota archaeon | reverse complement strand
GCATTTTTTGGTTTTATCATCTCCATTAATTCAGTTAAGGCAAACCAACGTTTTTTGATATTTTCTGCTGAATGATCATGACCTTTTTTAACTGAAACCTTCTGTTCATGCTTTGAGCTGTCTAAATAGGCCTCAATTTTTACAATTGATTTTTTAATCATTGAAAAAGCAGCTAAAGCTTTGTTATCCGTCGTTTTAGTAAAAATCGTTGATTGGATATATGAATTTGAAATTTTTAGGACTGATAATGCATCAATTGCTTTTTCAAGAAAATCTTCATTTGAACCTGAAACAATAGTTTCAGTTCGTAATTTCGTTCTCCCCAAATCGTGCATTTACATAACAAATTATTCTTGATGAACTATTATGGTGATGTTTGTTCATAATAAAAAACCAAGGGGAAAAATTTGATGTAATTCAAGGACTTGGCTTTTATCGATAACCATATTTACACTTTACATTTACTATCTTTTAGCATGGAGGACATTTTTGAACACGCGTCTGAAAATTTTTTGGAACTTTCAAGCCATCAACGACTTGAAATTTTATTTAGTTTAATTGAAAAAAAATCCAAAGTCTCTAACATGGCAAAAAAATTAGAGGCTACAAATCAAGAAGTCCATAGAAATTTTATGCGTTTAGAAGATGGAGGATTAATTGTAAAAACCAAAGATGGAACCTATGGGCTTTCCACCTATGGCCAAATTATGTGTGCCCAAGTTCCAACATTGGTATTTTTATCGAAGAATCAAAAATACTTTGAAAGCCATGACTTTGGTGACGTTCCACAAAAATTCATCTTAAGAGTAGGTCAGCTCCTTAATAGTGAATACGTTAAAGGTATTACCAAAGTTTTAGAAAAATGGATAGATGTTTTTGATAATTCTCAAAAATATGTTTATGGAATTTTAGTTGAAGAACCACTTGAACTAATTGAGCCTATAATTAAAAAGGCAAAGTCAGGTGTTAAAGTGCAATCAATATTTTCAGAGACTGCTATAGTTCCTCGGGCAAGGAAAAAACTATTAGAAAAAATGGATTTTCAAAAACTCATTGATTCAAAACAAGTAGAAAGAAAAATGAAAAAAACTGTAAAAACTGTAGTTGTATTAAATGAAAAAGAAGCTTGCGTTTCTTTTCCAAAAATTGACGGTGATTCAAACATTACTGAAATGTTTTACAGTACTGATACAATGTTTCACGAATGGTGTCTTGATTACTTTAGATATAGTTGGTATGGCTCAGATATTTTCAAAGAAAGAAAACTAATCTAGTAACTTTCTTTTTAATTTTATAGTGACTATTGCAGGAATGACAAAATATAATCCTACATTAAGTGATATGATTCCAATTCCTACTCCTAACATTTCAATTTCAGAATCAATATCGATATTATTTAAAAGGGATAGAGTGGCTAACAATGGAGTTATAGTGATTTTTACAATTTCTTTGAATAAAGGACTTTGCCGTTCCATGTCTGCAATTACCGGAGAAAATGAATAATAGAATTGATTAAATCCTGATGTGAATATAGCACCAACTTGGGTATTCATTATTTTTGTATCACGAATTTCTCTTAACATTTGTACTTGTGTTGATAATTCTGAATCAAAAGCTGCAGTTGCAATTAAACATCCTCCACCTTCTTGATTGTTTTCTTGAATTTCTTCTTGTGTTTGTTTTTCTTCCTCTTGAATTAATACGGATTCAGGTTCCTCAATCATTCTATCTGGAACATCTGCAGGAGTAGTATCTACTATTCCTATACCAGCTTCAACCAGGCTTTCAGCAATTTCTAATTCTGAAAAATATAAGCTACGCTCAATTAATCTTTCCACTCTATCTGGTCCAGAATAGTTCCATAATTCATCCTCAATTAAATTGGCACAAACTCTTGATTCGATGCTATGTCTGTGGTGTTCAAAGAACTGGTCTCCAAGTAAATCATAGAGTGGTTTATTTTCTTCACACCATTCAATTCCATTTTGTGTAAATGCACCATTTGCATAAAAAACCGTGGCCCCATATACTGGATATATGATAAATATCATTGAAGTTGTTATAATAAAGGCACATAATGATGATGTTTTCACTAGACAAATGTGAAATGACTATTAGATAAATTTCACCACTAATTTAGAAAACCTTTAACATGGTAAACATTATGGATCTGACATGAATGTAGACACTCTAGCAGCTAAGATTCTCAAGAGTAGCAGATCCATCCGTTATGTGACTATTGCATCTCTAAATGGTAAGATAGTCATCTCTGAACACAGAAAATCTGTCAAAACTACCTTGTCAAAATCTGAAAGTAAAGCATCCCTAGTGATGGCAGGTCGCTCATGGAAACAAAGAAAAACCTTAGCAAAAAAAATTGGTAGATGTAAGTATGTCATAGCAGAATATGACCGCGTAAAGCGTATCACATTACCTGCTGGGCCAAACCATCTTATCTATATCACCACAGACCCAAAAGCGAATGTTCTTCCATTGATAAATAAAATTCGCAAATTCCGATAAATAATTAGAATCTATTTCTAATTATTTTTTAATATTTTTTAATAAATCAAAAAATTGTTTTCTAACTAAAAACCTTACTCTATTACTCGAATTAACTCTTTTAATTTTCTACGTGATTTGGGAGGACGTTTTTGATGAGGATAACCAACGCATAAAATTGATGATGGTTTTAAATCTGATTCAATAATTTGTTTTACTTTTTCTTCATCTAACATTCCAATCCATATTGAACTCAAACCAAGTGCTGAGGCTGCTAATTGTGAATAGGCTGCTGCTAACGTAGCGTCTTGGAGAGAAAACTTGGTAAGAATTTCTGGAGGAAAATTCATTTTTACACGAGAAGGATCAATACAGAACACAAGGACCAGTGGGGCATTTACATACGGTTGATTATTTGCAGCTTCCACTAGCCGTTTTTTTATTTCTCTATTTTTTATGTAAACTAACTTAAACCCTTGAAAATTTCCTGCAGTTGGGGCAGTATCTGCAGCTGCTAGGATTTTTTCTATTTTCCATTGTTCTATTGCCTTAGATACATCAAAATTTCTAGTTGATCTTCGTGTAGCCATTACTCTAAAAAGATCACTTTCAGAAACAGTATCTTTATTTTTAGAAGTTAGAACTGCATTTAGAAGTTTATTTTGCTCGTCATCATCTTCTTTTTCAATTTCTATTGAAGGATAGAATTCTTTTGGATAAATTTTAATTGGCTTTGGTTCATGAGGCACATTTCTGTATTCTAAAACATTTTTTCTAAGAATTGATGTTTTAACCTCTAATGTTTTTAATTCCTTTAATTGAAATTGAGTAACATCAGTATTAATTAAAATTCTACTGTATTCATCTTCAAGTCGTACTATTCCTGTAGAATCTTTTAATAATATTTCAAAGATTTGTTCGAATTCGTCTTTATTTAGAACAATCACGTGCTGATCATCCTCTTCAACTTCTTTCCAGATTAGTCGACATCCATCCTTTGAGATGTAAGACGGCTCAATTTTGGAAAACTCTGCCATGAAGAAAAATAACCCATACTCAATTAAAATCATTTTTGGAATGGAGGTCGATCATCCCCCTTTAAAATCTAAAAATTCTTAATTCATAACTTGTTAAAAAGTGTAGTATCCACAGATCAATTTTTGGGATTACATAAACCCCGAATTTCAGTTTTAGAACAATAACTTTGTTTTTTTTCACGCAAAAATTTATCTACACAAAATCGTTTGCTGGAATAGATGGAGGAAAAATTTGTTACAGTAGATGATAAAAAAATCCGATATTTAGAGTCAGGAAAATCAGACGATTTTATCGTCCTGATTCATGGATTAGGGGCATCTGCTGAAAGGTGGGAATTTGTTATTCCAGAATTTAGTAAGCACTACAAGGTGATTGTTCCTGATTTAATTGGTTTTGGGCATAGTGATAAACCACTTGTTGATTATACAACTGATTTTTTCTCAGATTTTTTGGATAATTTTTTCCACATATTGGGAATCAAAAAAACTCACATTATAGGCTCTTCCTTAGGAGGACAAATAACTGTAGAATACATATGTAAGAATCCCGATATCATTGAAAATTTAGTACTAGTTTCTCCTTCTGGATTAATGAAGCATTCAACTCCTGCACTGGACGCATATGTTATGGCTGCTTTGTATCCAAATATTGAAGGGGCAAAAAATGCCTTTCAGATGATGGCTGGTCCTACAAAAAAGATCAATGAAGAAATTATCTCAGATTTCGTTCAACGAATGAAACTTCCGAATGCGAAAATGGCATTCATGTCTACATTACTAGGTTTGAAAAATGCAGGAGTAATAACCAAATCATTGAACAAAATATCTGCCCCCACACTTATTGTGTGGGGAGAAAATGATCCCGTAATTCCGATAAAATATGCTGATGATTTTGTATCAAGTATCAAGGATTGTAGATTTGTGACCATGGATGATTGTGGACATACTCCATACGTTGATGATCCTAAGAGATTTTCAAAGTTAGTACTTGATTTTTTAAAGAGTTAGAATAACCAAACCCTTTAAATACCTCTTAATTCCTACTATTACCTATGAGTGGTAATAAAAACCAATATGATCCTGCTGAAATGTTCAAAGAATGGATACAAAAAAGTGGTAAAGCACAATCTGAATTTATGAAAAATTTTTCATTAATGATGTCTCCTCAAACAAAACAATTTGATCCATTAGAAACTCTCAAAGAAATTTCTACACAAACTGTTGACGCTCAATCAAACCTTATGCAAAATCTTGGTTCCATGCAAGCAAAAGGCATGGATAAAATGTTTAACATGGCACAAATGATGCCAAACTTTCTTTCTTGGGGAGCTTTCAAAACATCTGTTGGAAGCAACGGAAGAATTTCGATTCCAGAGGCAGAACGAACTGCACTCGGATTAAAGGAAGGCGACTTGGTTCAAGTTGTTATTCTTCCTATTGGAAAAAAATTAAAAAGGGGGTGAAACTATGAGTAACACAGCACAATCTACAACAAGTCAAAAAGATATTTTTGCAGTATACCAGCAAAATGTTGATAAATACTTCACTGGCGTTAAACAATCAGTACCACGTTATCATCAATCAGTAACTAACGTACAACAAGAGTACCTTGAAGCAGTTGAAAATGTAATCAATTCAACAATTGCACTGCAAAAAGACTTTGCTACAAAATCAGGCATTACAACTAATGTACCTTCTGCAGCACTAAGAATAATTCGTGATACTACAGAAGAAATTGTAAAAGCATACGAAGTACAAAACAAAGTTGCATTAGCCATTATTGATTCAACTCAGCAAAACATCAAGACATTCAACGAGAATGCAAAAGCATTTGTTGATTTGAACAAAAATGTAGTACAATCTTGGATTAGCACCTTTGCACCAAAGTCTAACTAGGTGTAAACCCTAATCTAAAATCAAAAGAGATTTTCTCTTTTTTCTTTTTTTATCAAATTAGGAATGTTTTATTAACCACTGTCCCAATTCAGGAACAACCTTTTTTTGAGAAAAAGAACTTGCAATCATTCCAACGTGGCCAGTTGGATAAACTCTTAATGTTTTATCATCACTGGCTACAGCATAATGCAATGGCATACTGCATTCTGGTGATACAAGATGATCTCCAACTGCAACTTGTGTAAAAATTGGCATTTTGAGATTTTTCAGAGAAATATGCTTTCCACCAACGTACATTTTGTCTTGAATTAGCAGATTATCTTGGTAGATATCTTTAATCCACTGTTTGAAAAG
>JACZUQ010000038.1 GCA_022573065.1 Nitrososphaerota archaeon | reverse complement strand
ACTAAAAGAAGGATTATTTCCTCATACTAATGCAGGAAACCTCACAAAAACTGAGCTTTCACAGTTACAAAAAACAAACGTTAGCATGGGTTTGATGTTAGAAAATGTTAGTGAACGTCTCACAGAAAAAGGAATGCCTCACCACGGTGCTACAAGTAAGCATCCTAAGTCAAGATTAGTTGTTCTTCAAAATGCCGGAGAGCTTGGTATACCTATGACGACTGGTCTTTTAGTAGGAATTGGAGAAACACCATATGAGATTATTGATTCAATTTTTGCAATAAAAAAACTTCATGACAAATATGGACATATTCAAGAGGTTATCTTGCAAAACTTTCAACCAAAACCTGATACACAAATGAATGCTCATCCATCAGCAGAAGAAAATTATTTCAAAACAGTTGTTGCACTAACTAGAATTATTCTTCCACAAATGAATATACAAATTCCTCCAAATCTTTCACCAAGTTCGTATCAAAGTTTTCTATCTGTTGGGATAAATGACTGGGGAGGAATATCGCCACTAACTCCAGACTATGTTAATCCAGAATTTTCATGGCCAGAAATAAAAAATATTGAAAAAAATTCGTTAGATGCAGGATATGAGCTCAAGGCAAGGTTTCCAATTTATCCAGAGTTTTTTGATTTTGTTAATTCTGATCTTCGAGAAAAAATGGCAGAGTTAAATGATGGAGGTAATCTAGTTAAAGAGGATTACTGGCGATGACTTTACAATTATCTAATCTTGAATCCCTTTTAAAAAATGCTGATCCTCTGATTTCTGATACTCTAAATCGAGCTCTATCTGAAAAAGAAATTTCTCCCAAGGAAGCAGAGATTCTCTATAATGCAAACGGTTTAGACTTTCATCTAATAGGAGCAGTTGCTGATGAGCTAAGAAAAAGAAGAGTCGGAAATAAGGTAACTTATGTTGTTAATCGAAATATCAATTTCACAAATGTTTGCATAAAGCAATGTGGTTTTTGTGCATTTAGTAGAGACTTTAGAGAAGGCGAAGCCTATTTTATTCCAACTGAAGAAATAGTTAGACGAGCAAAGGAGGCTTATGATTATGGTGCAACTGAAGTGTGTATCCAGGCAGGATTGCCACCAGACATGGATGCATCACTGTATGAGAATATTTGCAGATCAATCAAAAACGAAATCCCAGACATTCACATTCATGGATTTTCTCCTGAAGAGGTTTTGTATGGAGCATCACGTTCCGAGGTATCTATTTCAGAATATCTTGGCAGATTAAAAGAAGCCGGAGTCGATACACTTCCTGGTACTGCAGCTGAAATTTTAGATCAAAGAATGCGTGATTTAATCTCACCAGGTAGAATCAAAGTAAAAGATTGGGTAGATGTCATCAAGACTGCACATAAGATGGGAATTAAAACAACATCAACTATGATGTTTGGTCATGTAGAAAGTGCACGTGATAGAGTAAACCACATTGCAAAGATTCGTGAGATTCAAAAAGATACTGGAGGATTTACAGAGTTTGTACCATTGAATTTTATTGCAAATGAAGCACCAATGTACAAACACAACTTGCATGAAAACATACAACATGGTGCAAGTGCAAAAGATGTACTACTTACACATGCAATTGCAAGAATTATGCTAAATAATTATATCAACAATATACAAATGTCTTGGGTTAAAGAGGGAAAAAAAATGTCTCAGCTTTTGTTATTATGGGGAGCTAACGACTTTGGAGGAACTCTGATCAATGAAAGCATTTCAACGTCTGCTGGTGCCCAACATGGACAGCTAATTAGACCAAAAGAGATTAGGAGACTAGCCCGAGAAATTGGGCGTGTTCCAGCTGAGCGAAGCACCTCATACAAAATTTTGAGAACATTTGAAAATGAAGATGATCATGTAGATGCACTTGATGAGGTAGAAGACCAATCAAAGTTTGGCTCTTATTTTGAATTAATTAAAATCGACAAGTACAAGTACAAAAATCCTAGGGAAAAATAATTGTCAGCCTGTGATAGGGCATTAACTCATGCAAAAAACCTGAAAATAGATGAATGCGAATCTGTTTTTTCTCAAAGAAAAATAATTACAGTGAGAATTACTGATTCAGAAATAGCTGAAATAAAACAAAATCAAGAAAAGTCCCTAGGAATACGAGTCATTAACCAAAAAAAAATTTCAGCGGCACAGACTACAAACATTGAAGAGGCTCCAAAAATTGTAGAGCAGGCTTTGTCCTCATCTGCACTACAAAGACCAAAGGAATTCTGGAAATCATTACCGTCTGAATTTAAATCATCAGCAAGAATCGAAAAACTTTATGATAAAAAATTAGTTAATATTTCTGGAACACAAGCAGTTGATATTGCTCAAACAATGATTAATGCAGCATCTCATTCAAAAATATCATGTATCACTGGTTCGCTCAACATAGTTTCTGAAAGTTTAGAGATTTCAAATACCAATGGGCTTTGTTGTTCTGATGATGCAACTTACATTTCTGGAACCATTAATGCAGATTCAGAAGAAGGAAGTTTACCTGTTTCTGGTATAGGACAGGCAAGCTGTCGTACTTTGGGAGCATTTACTCCAGAATTAGTTGGTTCGGATGCATTAAAGATGTGTGTTGATTCAATTAATCCACAAAAACCAGAAGCTGGAGAATATAGTATTATTTTTGATCCGTATTCTGTCGGAGAGCTTTTAGCATTTGTATTTTCATCAAACTTTGATCTTAAAACTTACTCTGATAAGAAAAGCTGTTTTTCAAACAAGCTTGGATCAAAAATTGCAGTTGATGAATTTAGTTTGATTGATGATGCACATGCACCTGAAGGAATAGGAAGTAAAATTTTTGATGATGAGGGTTTTGAAACAACATCTCAATCATTAATTGAAAAAGGAATCTTTCAAGGACTATATTCTGATTTGTTTCATGCGTTCAAGGAGGGAAAAGAATCTTCTGGCAATGCAACTCGGCTAGGCTCACCAATGGGACGTAGTGCTGAACCAATTCCTAGTGCAGCTCCACACAACATAAGAATAATTGGAAATGGGATGAGTAGAGATGAAATTATCAAAGACACAAAAAAGGGATTACTGGTGGGCAGACTTTGGTATACTTATGCAGTAAATCCAACTAAAGGAGATTTTTCATGTACTGCTAGAAGTGGAGTTAGAATTATTGAAAATGGAAAGATAAAATCTCCTGGAACTCCAGTTAGAATAGTTCATAATTTACCTGTAATGTTGCAAAACATTTCAGCCATTGGAAATGATTCAAAAAATGTTTTGCAATGGGCCTCGTTACCATCTATTGCACCAACAGTAAAAGCAGAAAGAATTAAAGTAATTCCTATTTAGTGTTATAGCCATAATTATGAAAAAGAGATATTATGGTAACGTTTACAGTAGTTATATGATAAATGGGAAAAAGCGAGTTCTTGAACATGTATTTGAGTTAGGAGATATTCTATGAGTCATCAATGTTATTATTGCGACCAAATTTTTGATTCAAAAGAAAAATTGTATGAACATTTAGAAGTCCATTCCGATTCTATAGACAAACAAGAGACTAAATTAAAAAAAACAAGTTGAGATATGATCTCTTATAGAATTAGAAATTAAGATGGCAAAAGCGTTTGTTTTGATGAGCTGTAAATTGGGTTCTGAAAAATCCCTAATTTCTATATTAAAAACTATAGAAAATGTTAAGGAGGTTCATGGTACTTTGGGACTTTATGACATTGTTGCAAAGCTAGAAGCTGATTCCCAAGAAAAAATAACGCAAACAATTACTGAAAAAATTAGAAAGGTGGATAATATTCGTTCTACAATGACGCTAACAAAAGTGGAAGGAGAAGAACTATTCAAAGTTGATACGGAAAAATTAATGGGTTCAATTTTGGGAAAAACTAATGCACAAGCATATGTTGTTATTCATTGTGACCAGGCAAGAGAAGATCTAGTATTGCGGGATCTCAACAAAATTCCTGAGGTAAAGGAGGCAGATGTAGTTTATGGAAATTATGATGTAGTTGGAAAAATTGAAGCAGAAAACCATAAAGAATTAGAAAAGATTATCACGAAAAAGATAAGGAATTTGGATTTGGTTAGGACTACTATGACATTAAATATTGTCCAAGAACAAGAATAACTAACTAATTATTTTTTATTTAGTAACCAAAAAAGAACCTTTTAGCTGCATGGGTATGTGTATACCATTAAGAAAGGAATAAAAGCCATCCTAAATAGGCAGCAAACGCAGCAACCAAACCAACTCCCATTGGTCTTGTAATCAATCCAGTTTTCATAACAATTAACAAAACAACACTGAATCCAATCATTACTGCATAATCAATGAACACTTCAGATACAACAACAATTCCACCAATTGCACCTGCTACACCAATTATCATCAAGACATTGTAGATATTACTGCCAATGATAGTACCAATTCCAATGTCATGGTGTCCCTTTCTAATTGCAATCACAGATGTGATTAGTTCTGGAAGTGATGTTCCAATTGCAATTATTGTAAGTCCAATTATTCTCTCTGTTACTCCAAATGATTCTGCAATAACTACTGCATTGTCAACTGTTAAAATGGCACCAGCCCCCAACAACCCTACACCTAAAGCAACAAGACTAATTGCTCTACCCAAATTACTTTTTCTAGTAGATTTTTCAGTATTTTCTAAATTACTATTGTCTCGTTGTTTTTTTGCACTTTTGTATATGTATACAGTAAATACAATAAGTCCTGCAATTAGTAAACCCCCTTCCCATTGAGAAATGCCATTATCAAGGGATAGTACAATTAACAAAAGAGATACTCCAATCATGATTGGTACTTCCTTTCTTACTGTAGTTTTTTGTACTACAAGTGGAACCAAAATTGCAGAAATTCCAATAACCATTCCAATATTGCTGATGTTAGAACCAACAACGTTTCCCAAAATTAGTTGAGTATGCTGACCAGCTGCCGCAATTGATGCTGCAAGCTCTGGTGTTGATGTGCCATATGCAACCACTGTCATACCGATTATAAATGAGCTAATCCTGAACCGTCTTGCAATGCGAACCCCTCCTTCT
This sequence comes from Nitrososphaerota archaeon, assembly GCA_022573065.1. Classification (GTDB taxonomy): domain Archaea; phylum Thermoproteota; class Nitrososphaeria; order Nitrososphaerales; family Nitrosopumilaceae; genus CSP1-1. Next base: position 3,522 of record JACZUQ010000038.1, on the reverse strand, counting down.
ACTAGATAATGTCCTCCAAAGCATAGCATTACAATTCCTAAAACTGTCAGACCTGCGTTTAGTGCAATCTCCATGTTGGATTGTAAAAAACAGTTTGTTTAAAGGAGGTGTTTTATCCATAATTCACTATTCTAACAAGAATGGTTGGTTCTGAACCTACTTTTACAGCCAAAATGGGATTATTTTAGACCCGAATTTACCCTAATTGGTTGTAAAGTGATTTAGCAAAATTGAATCCCGTCAGACTCGGATCATTTTTGGTTTTATTTTAGACCAATTGAAAACCTTCGTGTCACTAGATTTTTTTCTTGTCTTTGTGTTGTTCTATTAGTGCTTGTATTCGACCGCCATACTTTTCTTTGTAAACATTTCTACACGTCTTGCAGCAGAAAAATCTCTCAAGATTTGCAAACTTTAACACTGTAGGTTTGTCATTGATTGGGCCTTCACAAAATTCACATTTCATCTTTACTTTCAGATTATCTAGCTTTACATGAAAGTGTTTTTTCTGCTCTTTGAGATTTCGGATTATATCTTCAGAAAACTTATCTTTAGTTTTTTTAGCTATTTTTGATATATCAATCTCAGGTCTTATTGATTTTATCAAACCTATGTTAACAAGTCGTTCATATCTTGCTTTAACTGTAGGAGTGCTAATTTTTAGTTCTCTTGATATTGCTCTAAATGATTTTCTTCCATCTTTCATTAATGATTTGATAATGGCAATGTCGGTATCATCTAGTTGTACGGGCAAGTCACTTCTAGATCTATTTTTAGACCTATATACAGTTCAATATTGTTTTGTATAATCATAGTAAGTGATTTAGCGAAATTGAATCCTGTGTGTTTGAAAAAACTAGTTTGATGGAATGAAACAATTTACATCATTGATTCTATTACATTTTTAAAAACTGAATATGGTTGAGGTCCATTAATTATTTTTTGTTGATTGTCAGGTCCAATTATAAAGAATGTAGGTGTTCCAGCAACTCCATTTTTTGCGGATTCTCTTGTGTTTGATTGAACTCTTTTCTTATATTTACCAGAATCAAGGCAGCTTTCAAACAATTCCATATCTAATCCCAAATCAAAGGCAAATGCCTTGAGACGTTCTGAGTTTGCCCAGCCAGTATCTACTCCCATTGCATTAGTATACATGATTCCATGGTATTCCCAATATTTTCCCTGATCTTCTGCACAATAGCTGGCTTGCGCTGCAGGACCAGAATCCCTTCCTAAAAATGCAATATCTACATAGATCAAATTCACTTTTTGGGTGTCTATGAAATTCGTAATTATATCTGGTTTGGTGTCAAGAAACCATTGTTTACAGTTTGGGCATTGATAGTCTCCAAATTCTATAATTGTAATAGGAGCAGAACTAGACCCCAAAAGTGGTGAGGCCAGTGCAGTGTCTACCGTTCCATGTTGTCTTTGCATTTCAAGATTAAGATTTTCTTGAACTAATGATGGATAAACTGAGAAAATAAGAGCAGCTGCCACGATAGATGCTCCGATAACTATTACTGACTTTTTCACTATACGTAATTCAAGAATCAGAAGTATAAACGTTGAAAAAACTTTCACGCAATGGAAATCTGGACTTGTTTTTTCCAAATTTGCCGCATTTGGAAGAGCCAGTAAATACTTACAACGAACAGCAAGAATACGGTGATGTATGTATGCTCACTCCAAAAAAAAGATTGTGAAACACCTGATGACTGTTCTTTTATGATCAATGGTTTACTTGTAACAGGATTAAGAAACCGTTCAACTGGAGAAAATTGATCTGTGAGTATAGGTACATCATCAGTTTTTATTTCTAGTTCAGTTTCTTGTATAAATTGCCCATTCAGGTAACCATTTACGTCGTTCTCTACCAATAAGTTACTAAATTGTGGTTGATTGTAAAGTAAATTTTCGTTAACTGCAACTATCATCATGTTTCTTATTGAAGGTAATTGGTCAGTTGTAGGGTAAACATAGATTGTGGGATAAACCTCTGCCATTGTTTTATAGATTGCTCTGAATAGATCAGAAGTGTCGCCGACCAACGAAGTAAGTATGTTTGAAATTATTATGCCGTTAGGTTTTAGATGTTGGTCTAATAATAGAAAATATTCCTTTGTAAGTAAATGAAATGGAACAAAATCCTGGGCATATGCATCCAATATAATTACATCATATTGTTTTTCAGTATTTGATAAAAATACCCTTGCATCTTCATTAATTATTCTTAACCTTGGATTAGGTTCTACGTTAAAGTAATTTTTTGCAGCTTTAATTACATCGGGATCAATTTCTACCACATCTACATTGATTTCAGGATAAGTCTTTAGGAAATTTTTTGGGCCTGAGAAACCTCCTCCTCCTACAAACAAAACATCTTGTGCATCTGGTTTGGCTAACATACCAAGGTGAAAGTATTTTGTGTACCTTATTACTAAATCATCAGGATTATCTTTGTCCATCTTACTATGTTGCAGTCCATTAAGTTTTAGGACACGAAAATTTTGAGTATCAATTACCTCAAGGTGACTGTAAGGTGTTTCTTTTTCATAAACCAAATCTCCAGAATGGGAAAAAGCTACTAAAACTAAAGCTGAGGCAGGTAAATAGATAAGAAAAAAAATAATTACTGTTGCAATTTTTGGAATTTTTGGCAACCCTATTAGCGACGAAACTAATAGAACTAGTCCGAGTCCGAAAATTATTTGTCTTACTTCAAACTGTTCTATTAAAACAAAAGTAGTAAAGAATGTACCAAAAATACTTCCTACTGCTGCAAAAAAGTAAAGATTTCCAGATACTTTTCCTAGCTTGTGAAGAGTTTTTGTTCCAATCTTAACAGCGTATGGTGATACGGTTCCTAATAGAATATTGGGAAATAGCAGTAACGGGATTGCAGCTAATATCGGCGAGTATGGACTTCCAGGCCATATTGATGAAGAGTATTCTAATGTTGAGGGAGCAATGAAGGGAATCAGAACTATGAAAAGACCTGCTGAAAAAACTAAGGAACAAAACTTTGTAAAACTAGGATTGCTATCAGCTAACTTTCCCCCAATAATATAGCCTAAACTTAAACCACTAAGAATTACTCCAATCAAACTTCCCCATGTGGATATTGATCCCCCAAAAACAGGAATCAAAAGCCTGCTTGCAACAAGCTCCAGTGACATTACCACCGTTCCTGTAAGGAAGACTAGTAGAATTAATTGCCAATAATTACTTCTAATCTTTTGTAGAATTGAGATGTTAACTTTCAACAATATCTCTTTGGGAAGACCTCTTTTGATGTTTTATAGGCTTTCATTGTACCCCTATTTTCTAATATGCTCTGATCCTATGGTGGATTAATTTTTAATTTCAAAGTGATTTAGCGAAATTGAATTCCTTATTTAGGAACTGAACTAAAAGGTAGAATCCATCAAGGTTCGAATCCGTTAGGATCCGTGTTACTAGCGGTTCGTTTTAGTTCCTAAAAACTAATCAATTCGTTGGCTTTCTGAAATTTTCCAA
>JACZUQ010000076.1 GCA_022573065.1 Nitrososphaerota archaeon | reverse complement strand
GTCTTAGTTCAAGACGAGGCTTTGTCCAACGATGAAATTTATGACATCATAAATGCCTAAAGCAAGGATAAAGGAAACCATACAGGTAGTATTTCATTTTTGATTTAAGTCAGCTTATGAGTAGATTTATTTTCGATATAAATTGAGATACAGTATTGTCAATATTACCAATCGATAGTGGACGTTATGGAACTAAAGAGATGCTATCTCTCTTCAAAGAGCAAAATAAAATAAATTATCAATTAGAAATTGAAGGTACTGTAGCTATTTCACAAAGTGAAATAGGCATGTTTCCAAAAAATGTTGGTAAGGAGATCTTAAGAGCAGCTAAATCTGGAAAAATTACTGCAAAGAGAATTAAACAACTTGAAGCAAAAAGTGATCATGATACTGCGTCACTTGTAGAAGCATTAAGTGAAAAATGTAAACTTAAAGCAAGACCATGGATTCACTATGGACTAACAAGTAATGATCTTGTGGACACTAGTAATTCTATGCAAATGAAAGATGCGTTAGCAATTATTCAGCCAAAGGTTGGAAAACTTGCTTTGCTTTTAGCTAAAAAAGCTATAACTTACAAAAAACTTCCCGCAGTTGGTCGTACTCATGGGCAACATGCAAGCATTATTTCATTTGGGTTAAAATTTGCAAATTGGGCAGCAGAGATGGCTAAACATATTGAAAGAATTGAAGAAATCAAAAAGAGGGTATTGATTTGTAAAACATTAGGAGTTGTTGGAACAGGATCTCTAATGGGTTCAAAAGCTCTTGAAGTTCAAAAAAGGGTAGCAAAAAGGCTTGGTTTGTTTCCCGCTGAAGTTGCAACGCAGATAATTCCAAGAGAAAGATATACTGAATATATTTTTCAATTGGCTCTTTTGGGTTCAACACTTGAAAAAATTGCAATAGAGATACGAAACTTGCAAAGAACAGAGATTAGTGAAGTTGCAGAACATTTCAAAAAGGGACAGATGGGAAGTAGTGCAGTACCTGTAAAAAGAAACCCAATTAAAAGTGAGCGGATCACTTCACTTTCAAAATTATTGAGAAGTCAAGTAAATGTTTCATTTGAAAATATACCACACTGGCATGAACGTGATTTGTCTAATTCTGCAAATGAGAGATTTATTCTTCCGATGTGTTCAATTTTACTAGATGATATGCTAGAAACAATGATCAGAATAATTCAAAATTTACACATAAACACCAAGAAAATAAATCAAAATCTTTACATCACAAAAGGTCAAATTTTTGCAGAATTTCTATTGAAAGCTCTAATCAATAAAGGAATTCCTAGATTCAAAGCTTACAGAGATGTTCAAAGAGTTGCATTTGAATCGAATGATAAAGGAATTGAATACATTGATGCAATAAGCAAGGACAAATCAATTTCATCGCATCTTACCAAACAAGAAATTAAAACTATTTTCACTCCAGAAAATCACCTTGGATCTTCATCGTCAATAATTACTAATGTTTCTAAGTCAGTTCAAAAAACTTATAAAAAATTCATATAGATTTGATTAACGCCTTGTGAATTTTTGAGCCATATTGCAATGCTTTTTTTCTTTGATTAGCAGAGATTTCAGGAACGCCTATTTTTGATGCTGCCTTTCTAATAATGTGTTTTCTAATTAGATCTTCAGAATTTTTTATTTTATTCTCAAGAGATATTTTTTTTGCATATTTTATGAAACGGTTAGACAAAAATGGTTGAAGTATAGTGATTCCAAATTCAGATGATATCGTATTTACAGCCTTCATCATTTTTAATTCATTTTCTAGTTTTGAATCCATTAATTGTTGTACAGCTTTTTCCCCTTCGTTGATAACATCTCTATAAGCATTATACCCACAAAATAATTCATCAATACCATTTGCGGTAATTACAGTGTTAAGGTGATTGCTTTGTGCTAAATTGGAAACATAATAAAAAGCAATGCAATTTTCATTCCATGATAAATTATCTGTGTTAATTTTTGTTTTAATTTTTAATGATATGTCATAAAATGGCTTTTCTTCTATTTCAAAAATTTTATGAGATAATTTCATTATTTCATTAATTTTTTTTGAAAACAATATATCATGTGAGTTTTGAAAACCAATAGTTAGTAGAATTACTTTATAATCAAGATCGGTACACAGTTTTGCTAACAAGGAACTATCAACTCCACCAGAAAAAGCAATACCAATTTTTTTGTCTGATACAGTGTCTTTAATTGCTATTTGAAGTTCTTTTACTAATTCTGATATACTGTCCAATAACTATAGTTTTATGATGGGATACAAAGTGCTTACGGTTATCTATTAATTGAACTTGAATGTGGTAGGATTATGGGATTAACACAGTTAACTCTTGAAGAAATAGAAAATCATCTCAAAGACATGCCTGGATGGACAGTAGTTAAAGGAAAGCTGCATAAAGAATTCCTATTTGACGATTTTAATCAGGCATTTGATTTTATGACGAGAGCTGTAAGCCACATTGATAAAATGAATCACCATCCAGAATGGTTTAATGTTTACAACAAAGTCATCGTAGACTTGACAACTCATGATGCTGGAGGGATTACAGATAATGACATTAAACTTGCAAAAATTCTGAATTCATTACTTTAAGAGAACCACATTTTATATACAGAATAAAGCCAGTTTTTTCAAATGACTACACCAACAATATTGGATTCTGATTTTAGATATATAGACAAAGATGGTATTCTGATGAAA
>JACZUQ010000008.1:18946-25001 GCA_022573065.1 Nitrososphaerota archaeon | reverse complement strand
GGAACGAAAAATATTCTGATGATGGATTATTAATTATTGGTATTCATTCCCCTGAATTTGAATTTGAAAAAGATCCAAACAATGTAGAAATGGCTGTTCAGAAAAATGGAATTACCTATCCCGTTGTATTAGATAATGAGATGAAAACATGGAAAGCTTTTGAGAATAGATATTGGCCTAGAAAATACATAGCTGATCATGAAGGCTATATTAGATATGATCATATTGGAGAAGGAAATTACGATCAGACAGAAAAAGTGATTCAAAAACTTTTAGAAGAACGCGCAACTCAATTAGGATTAAATGTTGCTGCGGCGGAGTCTATATTAGAATTAGAAGAATTTGAACATACCAGTTTTAGAACCCCCGAATTATACTTTGGATACAAATTTTCTACTGGACGTAATCAGTTAGGAAATACTGAAGGATTTAATCCTGAAAATGATGTAAGTTATACTATACCAAATGATTTGAAGTTAAATCATTTCTATATTGATGGGGTATGGAAGAATTTGCAAGGAAGTATGAAACTTGTTTCAGATGAAGGAAGAATTCAGTTACCATATTTTGCAAAGGAAGTAAATATCGTTACTGCTGGTAAAGCAGAACTCACCATTCTCCTTGATGGAAACCCAATAAGCTCTGAATATGCAGGAATGGATGTATCATCAGGAAAAATTCAGGTTGAAGAGGCGGGATTGTACAATATTGTTACATCAGAACAGGCCGCATCTCACATTTTAGAAATAAAAGTGTCCGAATCTGGGTTTGAAATGTATACGTTCACCTTTGGTTAGGATGTTTTGTAACCTGAAACCCCTGTAACTAGAGTTACACAAAGGCAAGGTACAGTCTAGTTTAAAACTAATTTTTCAAGACAATTTGGAAAAATTTGGGTTCTTTTAGTAATTGGACTAAAAATGGAAATGAAGGATTATCACAAAAAATATTTGGTAGAGTTATACCAGACACTCCTATTAAAAACAAAATCGAAAATGCTCAAAAAAAATTAGAATTACAAATTATGAAATTAGCAGATATTTCTGCAAAACTTCAAAAAAAGAATGATCATATTTTTGAAAAAATAGTCAATGCTCAAAAATCAAATAACCATGCATATGCAAAAGCATATGCAATTGAACTTCAAGAAATTAGAAAAATGACTAATATGGTTAGTAGTGCAAAACTTTCCATGGAACAAATTAACATTAGATTAAACACAGTTTCTGAATTAGGAGATGTTATTGTAACTTTAAGTCCATGCATGTCTGTCATTAAAGGATTAGGAGTGTCCTTAGGAGGAATTATGCCACAAGCCAACTCATCTATGCAAGATCTTTCAAAGATATTAGGCGAGGTTTTATCTGGTTCAACAATCCGACAACAAGATACCACGTTATTGACAAGGGAAGGAAGTGCGGATACGATTGCAATATTAGAGGAAGCACAGGCAGTCATTGAAGGACAAACAAAAGAAAACATTCCAGATATACCAACTAATCTACCAGAAGATATTTTATCAGAAAAAAGAGAAAGGTCGTCTATCTAGATCTTTTTTTGCTTTTTTGAATTAGAATCTTTTTAATTCTAGAAATTGTCGGATAACTATATCCGCGTCTTCTATAATTTGCAATCATCATCTTCCAGTTATTTAATCTCCATTGAGCTTGCTCTCTTGTAACTGAGTGCACCTCTTTTTGAATAATACTTTTTCTGCCGACTTTAAGTACACCGGCGTCTTTTGCAGTCCATCTGTTTTTTGCAAATTTTAATCCAGCTAAAATTTCTTCTACTGGCATCTCTTTGAAATATTCTTTTAATTTTTTTAGCTGTTCATCATTAGGTCTTTTTGAAATAATCAAATCTATTTGTTGCTTTGCCACAAATTTGGTTGTTTCACTTTGTTAAAAAATTCATGCTAAATTTGAATTAACAATCAAATATGCTATTAGCGTTTCTGCAAATTTTGTTAAAAAGGTCAAATCCAAAAATTATGATTCCAAAGATCGCTAACGGGATAACCACTAGTAATTTTTCCTTTAATCTCACACAAAAGTCATAATATCCACCCTAAATTAGTCTAATTTTTGATAGGAATTCGCCAGATCTCCCAAAAAACAAAAATGTTGGGCATTGGAGTCTGTGGGAGAGTGACGAATTAATTCATGGTTTAATGATTTTCTATTACATTATGATGGTAAGGCAATACTGACTGTGTGTGCAAAAAAGACGTACTACTACATACAAATCACACTAAACCTAATAGGAAACATAAGCAAACGGAACTGTCACCGATGTACAATAGTTGTCGGTCTTAAGTTTCGTTGCTTTTTTACTTTGATTATTCAAGTTTAATTAGATTTTTTATATAGTATTTTTTTCGGTAAAATTTGTCAACTCTATGGAAAATAACGAACATAAGAAATTGGTAAAAGGAATAATCGATCATTTTGGATCTAGAGGCTTAAAAATTATTTCTGCATCATATGATGGATTTGAAAAATGTGAAATAATTGGAAATAATGAACCTGATGTAATTGCAAAAAAATTAAATGAAGATAATTATTACATTGGAGAAGCAAAAACGTGTGAGAATCTAACAACTGAACGTACTAGAGTGCAATTTGAAGATTTTGGAAATACTGTAATTTTAAAAAAAGGGGCAACTCGAACTTATCTACCATTTTGTATAGCAGTGCCAAAAAAATGTATTGACGATCTCAAATATTACCTTACAGAAATTGGACTTGGTATGAACGAAAATATAGAAACAATAGGTATATGATTTAAGAAAAAAACTAAAGTACTTGATAATTAAAAATAAATATGGTAAGAGTTTTTTCAAGTCAAACAACTAAACAGCTAATTAAAAAACTTGAGTTAACACAATGGAGAAAGAGTTTACAAGAAAAAATCAATCAAAATCATCAAGATATGTCAGATGTTTGGAAAATGTATGCAATAGAAGATAGAATAAAAATTAAAGAAAGTGAATTTAAAAACATAGATGATCTAACTCCAGAAGCAAGATTACTTAGATATGATTTTTCTGTAGCAACACAAAATGGTAATAATGATGTAGCAATTGAAATTATTGGAAAACTATCAACTATTTGGAGAAACTAATTTTTAGGTGCTATTCACATGGATGATAAAGTTATCAAACTTTTTGAAGAACGGAATTTAGTTTTTATTGCTACAATTATGAAAGATGGGTCTCCACAACTTTCTCCTGTGTGGGCAGATTTTAAAGACGAACATGTTTTAGTAAATACTGCAGAAGGTAGAATAAAACACAAAAACGTTCTTCGAGATCCTCGAGTAGCAATCTCAGTAGTTAATCAGAAGAATCCGTTAGATATGACAACTATTCGAGGCAAAGTCATCGATATTATTCCAGATTATGAATATGAACACGCAAACAAACTAACCAAAAAATACATGGGGATAGAGATCTATCCATTCAAACAGCCTGGAGAAAAAAGAATTATCTTCAAAATCCTTCCTGAGAGAGTATATGTACTGCCTAAATTGAAGATGAATCAAGATTGATGAATTATTATATTTCACAATTCGAATATAGAAACATTATTTTTTTTTCTGTGATAGTAAACAATCGTACAGAAAATTTATGTTGCTAAATTCGAATTTAGAAATATTATAAATCAACAAGTGTAAATCTAATAACTGACATAGTATAGGTACATGACGCCAGAAGATTCATTGTTTTCGGCAGGAAAACCAAAAAATTTACCATGGTTTTTTATTCCAGTTTTGATAGGAGTAACAATTCTGGTAATACTTTACAAGTGGTTTAATTAAAAAAAATAAGAAAAAAGGCTTTGAGTTTTATCGACGTCTTCTACGTGCTGGAGAACGTCTTTTTGCTCCACCAGTTCGTCGTCTAGCTGGAGAACGTCTTTTTGCTCCACCAGTTCGTCGTCTAGCTGGAGAACGTTTTTTTGCTCCGCCAGTTCGTCTAGCTGGAGAACGTCTAGCTGGAGAACGTCTTTTTGCTCCGCCTTTTGTGGCAGCGGCACGTCGTCTTCGACGTCTTGCACCAGCTTGACTAGCTGCTGCTTTGTTAGCCGCATTTCTTTTTCTAGTACGTGCAGCTTTCTTTGCTGCAGCACTTCTTTTAGCTTTTGAAGCTGCCATTGATTCTTGTTCGCATTTTATTACGTCTTATGTGGTACAAGTCAGTAGTTTTAGTGTAAGTTATATAATATTTTGACTAAAAAGTGATCGAAAAATTTGATTTGCAATTACAATATTACAATATTTTACAAAAACATTTGGATTACAATTGTTGATGCACAACAAAGTACAAAATAGCTGTAATTACGCACGTTAACATACAAATTTCAAAGATACAATGTTGTTGTTACATTTTATTGTATGATAGTTTTTTCTAACAACACCAAACATGTTATTTTTGTAAAAAAAGCGATCGTATGAATAGTAAAAATGCTTGATTATACATATTTTAGGCGCAAAATGGCACGTATTGCGTGAGTAGTGTAAATCAATTACGTAATAATGTAGAACGTTGGTTAATTCATGAAAATTACAAGTTTTCAAACAAAAAAAATGATGATGCAACATTTTGTACTGTAATTAAACATGTAGGATCATTTGGAACTCCAATTGAAATCTTTGAGCCAAAAAATCAACTTGGGGTTTTAGTTTTAGGAGGTAAAGTCTTCTTTAAGAATAATCAAACCTTGCGATATAACAAATTAAACGATGCCGAACGTGAGAAATTCCACAACTCTGTAAAGGATTATTGTAACTCGATTTATGCGATAAATAAAATATTCAAAGAAGATGGTAAAGTCGTTATTGGAGTCTATGTTGTTTTAGATAAAGTCGAGCGATTTACCCAGCAGATAGTCATAGATACAATGGCTAAAGTAAACGAATTAAGTGAGAAAGTAAATCGATTCGTTTTCAAGACCTTTTAGAACTATTCTTTGGTAATTAAAAAAAAACGTAATTGCGGCTAGGAATTAAATCACGATTTTTACACAATTAAGAAATATCCAATATCACATACTTGAAAATATACGAATAACTATTTTTTGCTGATAGTTTTTGCTATGAAATTAAGTTCCTTTGAAATCTTATGATCATATCTTTCTGAAACTAAATTCAAGGAATTAGTCCACCAGTCATGAATGCTCAAATTTTAATTCCTCCAAAAAGCAGTATCAAAAGTATCATTGTAGTCTCCAACTTTATCAATGATAGAATATTGAACCACAGAAATATACCAATTATGGACTTGATAGTCTAGATTTTATCAAAAACAGTGGGGGTTTTTAGCATATTCTATGTTCCTCAATCTAATTATTCATCGGAAAAACCATTCCAAAACACTACCAAGAATCAACAAGAAACTACTAAAAAATAACAAAAACATGGGGTTTAGCTTTTACACCTAACAAAAAAAGATCATACAAGTCTAGCTGAGCTACCTGGGTGATTTCACCATTGGTTGTAATACTTACGAACAAGTGTTAAACCCCCCCTTAAAACAACCATTTATGAAAAAAACACATTATGAGTAACTAGTACTCAACTATAGGGGGGTTTAGCTTTCAGGCAATAAATGAGGAGAAATTCAACATTATATTTGAACGCCAAATTCTTGGCTAAATTCAGGAATTTGTGAAATCAAATAATATACAAGTACTAAATTTATAAATTGTAGCAAAAGTCCAAGTTGAATACAAAATTTTGCCAATCTTGGATCGTTATTTCTTAGAACAAAATATGCAATTATTCCCCCAATTAATTGTAAAAAAACGGGGAACAGAATCCACCAAAGACTTTGTTGTCTTTCAGGATGCATAATTGTGGTTTCTTGAATGAGTTATTTAGAATCTTGCTTTTTACGTACTTGGTTAATTTCGATTTCTACTGTTTCTAATGGTTCATCTACCTGATTTCTTCTAATAGAGAACATTTTTGGTTTATCAAAGTCATTCGTACAATCAGGGCAGGCATAAACCAAAATTCTGTGCTCGTTAGGGGCTTTTGGGTTTGAAAGACG
>JACZUQ010000008.1:12755-18850 GCA_022573065.1 Nitrososphaerota archaeon | reverse complement strand
CATCATACCTAATTTGCGATCAGATATTAGATCTAGGCTGTCTAAAGCAGTAAACCAAATGGTTCTAACATTCTATATTTCTAAATTCGAATTTAGAAACAATGAATAGCGCCGCCCGTCAGACTTGGACTGACGACCAACGGATTAACAGTCCGACGCTCTACCACGCTGAGCTAGGGCGGCACAGGTTTGTACCTTGATCAAAGCGATTTAATTCTTACTAAATAAATTTTAGATAAAAAATGTAAAATCAATTAAATTTTGCAAAAAATTCACGTATTTCTTCATTATAATTTTCAACCAAATCAACAATTTCCATATGTTCGTCAGCAGTTGGTTCTCTTTTGTGATATACCTGAAATGCACTCAAAGCTGAGCCAACCATTTCTCCAACAAAAAATCCACATAAAAAATCACCGATATTTTTACATTGCCAAATATTTCCAATGCGTGGGGAGGTCCCAGCATTTTTGTAAAGAGCTAAAGTTTCTTTAATTAGATTAATAGTTTGATTTTTGAATTCAGGATCAAGTGTCATAATTAGTCTAGACACAGGTATAGGTTATAGTTATTTTTCTATACCTTTTGATTGTGAGGAGATATAGATTCCATCAAGAAAAACTCTATGATCCTTGTTTTTTATTTTAGTCTTTTGTTCGATTTCAGCTGCACTCTGAGTTACCTCAGAAAATACCGGACCAGTTAAAATTATCTCATCACCTTTAGAAACTACTTTTGTTTGTCCATGAATTCTGGCTACTCGGGCTGAACGCTCTCCCTGAAAATTTTCAATTAAAACTTGTTTGTTTTTAACTTTCGCGGTGATTGGAAAGTGCGCATATACAAGTTTCATTCGAATTGTGTATCCAACAATTACTCCCTCGCAAAGAGTTCTGATAATTGATTTAACAGTATTCATAATAGCAAAATCTTTTTTCCTGTTTCTAGGGGTTTTTATGAAAATGCTCTTATCTTGTATTTCTAATAAAACAGGGATTTTTTTGAAGTTTTTGAATGTCTTACCTAATGGACCAGATACTCCAAGCATGCTTTTTTTGAGAGAAATTGTAACTTTATCAGGTATTTCTACAGAAGTTACAAAATTTTCTGCTTGTTTAGTAGACATAGCCTATCAAAAACCCTCCAATTCCTTTGTTAACTGCGTCATGATGTGACATCACTCCTTGATTAGTAGTAACTAGCAACATGCCTCTTTGGTATGATGGCAAATATTGTTGCTCCCAAGCCGAATATTCGGTTTTTTTAACTTTAAATCGTGGAGTAATCGCACCACATTTAGTAATTTTTGCCAATAATTGAACTTTAAATTTACCACCACGGTTGTCTTCAATGCGTTCAAATTTTCCAATGTATCCTTGCTTTTCCAATGTTTTAAGAATCTCACTTGCTAACTTTGAAGTTGGAAGAATGGTACATTCAGACTTTCTTCTGGATTCAGTATTGTATAAGGACACAAACAGATTTGCTAACACATTAGTTGCAGGCATTATATCATCTCACTCACATATTTTTTTTAAATCCCAAGGATTCAGCTACTTCTCTAAAACATCTTCGGCAAAGAAGTAGCTTATATTTTTGTATAACTGCAGTATAATCGCCACAGCGCTTACACCAACGTGATCCTCTTCCAAAATTGTGTTTTTTTCTTCCTGTGAATTCATAAGATCTATTTTTTGCCATTATACTATCTGCGCTCCAAATTCACGTGTCAAGAATTCTTTTGCGTCATCAGACGTAATTTTATGAGATTTTCCAATTTTCGATTTATGTTTGCTTCTAAATCTAATGTTAAATCCAGGACGAGTTATAGACACAGCCACATCAAGAGCAAGGATTCCTATTTTTGGTTCATATTTTATTCCAGGAATGTCAATATGTTCTAAAATTCCAAAAGACACATTACCAAAATTATCAAAGGATGAACCTTTAATTTGATTTCCCTTTGCTTCTAAAAGACGTTTAAGAAGAGCCTTGGCTTCTTTTCCTCTGCTGGTTACTGCGACACCAATTGGTTCGCCCTTTCTAATGCCCCAGTCTCTTTGTGCAGCTTTTGCATTTCTTGAACAAGCTTTATTGCCAGATATTTGTTCTAAAGCTTTTTTTGAAATTTCAATAATTTCCCCAGATTTTCCAACCCCCATGTTTAGTACAACTTTTTCAAGTCGAATTTCTTTCATAATATTTTGAGTTTGTTGAGCCATATTCATCATCTAATTTGTATTACGGGTTTATCTTTTCCCACCAACATTACAAGTGTGGCAGGAAGCTCAATTTTTCGTTCACCTAATGCTATTAACACACGTTTTGGCAACATGAATGTACCTTCTTTAATTTCCTCTATTGAACCTATTTGTCCTGTATTAACTCCTTTAATTACAATTACTTGTGAGCCTTTTTCTAATTTTATTACATCAATAATTTTTTGTTCAGGTACCTGAATTAAACACGAATCCCCCACATTCATTGCTTTATCAGAAATTGAGGAACGTCCATCATGAAATCCAATCTGAGTTTTTCCATTTTTTATTGTCGTCTTACTAGTAACTTTGACTAATTTTTTTGATTTTTCTGAATCATTAATTTTTATTGGTTTTAGTATTTTCGAATCTTGCGGAACAAGACGATAAATATCTGAAATGCCTTCTAGTTCAACGACGTCCATTAATCCAATTCCATGATGCAATGACTTCCTTTTAATGCCATCAACAGTAATTTTGCCTTCATAAATTGTTGATTTTGCTTCTCGTAATGTTGATACGATTTTTAAGGTATCACGTAAAAATACTGCAGTAGGAATAGCATAATTCTTTGAATGAGGTCCTGGTCTGACGGTGATCACAAATCGTTTATCCTTTCTAGTTATTCCCCAAAAAGTTGGAGCCATTTGTCTTTTAAGCTTCTTACTGCCTGCAATGCTAACCATGTTTAGTTTTTAACCTCCTTAGAGTTTGTTTTAGTTTTTTCCGGTTTAGTTTCTTTAGTTTTTTCCGGTTTAGTTTCTTTAGTTTTTTCCGGTTTAGTTTCTTTAGTTTTTTCCGGTTTAGTTTCTTTAGTTTTTTCCGGTTTAGTTTCTTTAGTTTTTTCCGGTTTAGTTTCTTTAGGAGTAGATTTAGGTTTTTTACCCTCTAATTTACTTTTACGCCAATGATCATCAGTGTTAAGTGAGGTAATCAAGATATTAGAAGACGGAATGTAAACATCAATTTTTTCCCCTTTTAATTTTTCTTTTTTAATTCCTTCAATTGCTATACAACCTTTTGCTACAGAAATTTTTGTGATTTTTCCATCAATGCCTTTGTATTCTCCTCGAATAATTCGGACAGAATCATCAAGAGATAATCGTATACTTCGTTTTCCATATTTTTTTCTAAGTTCTTTTGAAAGTGGTCCTGAAAGTTGTTTACTTCTTACAGCATATGGTGCTTGATAGATTTGACGGTTTCTCATTTTTGTTGGTTTCAATTATACCACCATTGATGCTATACTTGCTACTCTAGGCCATTTTTCTGCTGCTTCAGCAGCTACAGGTCCTTTGATGTCAGTTCCTTTAATTTCGCCTTCTGGAGTTACAAGAACTGCAGCATTGTCTTCAAAAGTTACTCTAACTCCGTTTAGTCTTCGAACTGCGTACTTTTGTCTAATTACAACTGCGCCATGAACTTGTTTTCTTAATTCAGCTGGGCCTTTTTTCACTACAACACTGACATAATCACCCACAGCAGCTGCAGGCAGTCTAGATGCACGTGTTTTGATTTTATGAACCATAATTATCTCTAATATTTTAGCGCCAGTATTATCAGCACATTTAATTTGAGCACCTACAGGAAGTACTCTGGTTACATAAGGCCTAAATTCTTGTACACCTTTTGCTTTACCACGACTTCTACCTTGTGACACTACTTTTTAACCTCCACAACAACAAAGGAAACAGATTTTGAAATTGGTCTACATTCTCCAGTTAAAACTAAATCGCCTTCTTCAACATCAATACATGAGGGTTTGTAAGCATGAATTGTACTTTTACTTCTGGCGTATCTTTTGAATTTAGTAAAATAAACAAGCGATTCTTTTTGTAATACAATTGTATTTTTGGCCTTTGCACTAACAACTTTACCTTCAAATAATTTTCCTCTAACACTTAAAATTCCATGAAATGGACAATGTTTATCAGTGCACTCTTTTTTTGGCACAGTGATTGGAATTCCTATATTTCTTGTCATATCTTTGTCTCCAATCTATCAAATGATCTTTTTTCAAAAAGAGTCCCTGATAGAGTTGTTTCCTTATTGTTAACATGGAATTTCCAAGTATTGTGTTTTTTTGGAATCATTTTAAATCCTTTTTTTGTATTAATGACAAACATGGATTTAGTCTCATCAACAATAGTACCATATAATCCTATAATCTGCTTGTTAGGTGAATCTGAAATCATTGTTTTTAGTCCAACTAATTCATGTATTTGGATATTTTCAAGCGTAATCATTTTTTCTTCATCTCATTTAATTTTGTCAAGATTCTTGCAATATTCCGTTTCAATGGTTTTATCTTCCCGCTTTGCTTACGCAATGTACCCTTAGCAGAATCTATTTTCAGTTTTGTAAGATCTGAACGAAGTTGCTGCAATCTATCTAGTAAATCCTTTTCATTTAATGCGTTTATTGTTTTCATTTTTAATCTAGTCATTTCTTTAATTTATTTTCCTCTTCTTCCATCGTTTCAATCGATTTCATTTTTTCTGCATCAATTTTAATTTGTTCAGTTTCTGTTTTGGGTTTATCATCATGTTCAGGTTCTGTTTTGGGTTTATCATCATGTTCAGGTTCATCGCTCTTCTTTTCTATAGATTCATCTTTAATCGTTGGAACAGCATCTTGCTTTACTTTTTCTTCTTTTTTCTGTTTAAATTCAAATTCAGGAATGAGTTTTTCTTTTTCAGCTATTCTAATTCTAATTCCAATAAGTCCCATAGGAGTTTTTACGTGAGCAATGTCCTCAGATACTATTACATCTGCATGGTGACCTGCTCTTGGTAAAATTCCAACAGAATGTTTTTCAAATGCAGAACGGTCACCTCTTAATTTCCCAGAAACTGTAATTTGAACTCCCATTGCTCCCCCTTCCATAATTTGTTGCAAAGTCCACATTGTAGCACGTCGAAATGCGGTACCTCTTTCAATGTGAGACGCGAGTCTATTACACATAACACTTGGGGACAATTCTGGTTTTGGAATTTCAACAACAGAAATCTGTGGATTTTTTAAACCAAATTGTGAAGTAAATACCTCAGTTAATTCTTGAATACCACTTCCTTTACGTCCTATTACAATTCCGGGTCTGGTGACATGCAATACTATACGAGAGCCTGTTGGAGTTTTAGATATTTCTACCTTTGAAAAACCTGCATCTTTAATTTTTGCTCGTAGATAATCATTAAGCAACATCATATTATAATTATCTTTAATTACATTTTTTACAGCTGACAATTCTATACCTCTTGAGCTACGAGTTCAACATGAGTCAATACATTATTTTTTGGAGTAGCTCTACCCATTGCTCTTGGAATGAATCTTTTTATTACTACCCCTTTGTGTACATTAGCGTTAATGATTTTGAGTCTATCTAAGTCCATACCCTTGTATTCAGCATTAGATTCTAAATTATCAAGAAGTTTAAGAAATTCAATAGCAGATTTTTGTGGATATCGTCCTGACATAACTCCAGGATCAGATTTATGGCCTACTTGATTCTTATACCTTCTAAAAGGAACAGCACGTTTCAGATTTCTTACACTTTGAAGATAGTCTCTTGCTTTTTCTATAGAAAGGCCTTTAATTGCAAGTGCAATTTCACGAGCGTGTTTATGTGAAATTTGTTTTTCTCTCAAAGAAGCTCTTACATGTCTTGTAGAATCAAAATTTTGAAACGCGTATTTGAATTTAGACATATTAATCACTTCAATGGGACGTATAGACTTGACCTGGATGCACCTACTCCAGGAGCACCATGCGAGACTCTTTTGTTTGTAATAACGAATTCGCCAAGATAATGGTTAATCATTTGTGGAGAAATAGTAA
>JACZUQ010000008.1:6125-12657 GCA_022573065.1 Nitrososphaerota archaeon | reverse complement strand
CCAATCACTTCAATGGGACGTATAGACTTGATCTGGATGCACCTACTCCAGGAGCACCATGCGAGACTCTTTTGTTTGTAATAACGAATTCGCCAAGATAATGGTTAATCATTTGTGGAGAAATAGTAACAGGAGTAAATTCTTTTCCCGAGTATACATTTACTTGGACACCAACCATGTAAGGAAGAATTATCAAATCTCTTAGGTGAGTTCTAATTGGGTTCTTTAGATTACCTGCCTTTGCGGATTTTATCTCTTCAATTAATTTTCTTTTACTCTCATTAATTCCGCGAGTAAGAGATCTTCTAGCTCTAGATGGAAACATCTGAAAAAGTTTCTCCATGGACAGTTTCTCCAATTCCTGTAAATTAATTCCGTGATAATCGAATTTTTTAGCCATTATCTTTCTCCTTGATTGTAAATAGGGAGGATTTTAGAACCATATTATAGCATTCCTATCTTTGTTGCTAAATCTCGCGCCTTATCTGGGGTTTCAAATTTTACAAAAGCCTTTTTCCCATAAATTGTTCTAGCGGTATTTACACGAAGTACTTTTTCATCGTATAGGATCTTTATCGCTTGGGCAATTTTTGGTTTCTTGGCATTATCATCTACAATGAAACAAATTCTTTGTTCTTTTTCTACCATAGCAAATGTTTTTTCTGTAATGTAAGGTCGTAAAATAATTTTTGTGGCCTCGTCTAAATTCATTTTAATTTCACCATTAATTCAAGATGTGTGGATTTAATTTTAGAAATTTCCTCAATTGCACTTTTTGAATAAACTGTTAATCTAATTGGAACTGCTCCTGGTGCTAAATCCAAAACACTGAGATTCTTCACAGAACAGACTTCAACTCCTCGAAATGAACCACACGCTTTTGAAAGTTTAGCATCATCCTTTGTTACAAATAAAACGCTTCTTCCAGTTTTTATCCCACGTCCCCTTAATGCAGATTTTCCACTTCTAGCTTTTCTAGATAGCAATCTTTCAATGTCTGGAGTTAGATGAAGTGCTCCAAGGATTTTTTTCATATCTCTAGCTTTTGAGACTTTTTCAATATCATCTGAAACTATTATAGGAAAGGAATCGATTTTTTCTAAGATATGACCACGAGACTCGATGATTTTCTTTGACGAAGTGGCTGCAATAGCTGAACACAGTGCAAGTTTGTTTTCTTTTTTATTTAGTTTTTTTACAATAACTTTTTCTGAAGTAGGAGCATGAGCTTGTCTTCCGCCTCGAATTGACGCAACCTCTCCTGCTTCGCCTTGTCGTCCTCCGCCTCCTCCTCTCATACGGGCAATTCTTGCTCTGCCTTGACCAGTTGGCGGATTATTTGAATCAGCTACAACATCTTCTCCTGCAGTTGGATGTCGCCCTTGTTTTTGAAATTTATTAGTTGTAAGATGTATTACTGCTTTGTGAATAAGATCTTTCCTAAATGGGGTAGAAAAAACTAAGGGTAATTCAATTTCAGTTTCTTTTGTTCCAGTAGTCGTTAAAGTTTGAATCTTCATTACAAAATTACCTCCAGAATATTTGGTTTGAGAATTTTAGAAGGTACGTTTCTTATTTGAGAACGTAATTTAATTAATCGTCGATAAGTTCCTGGAACAGAGCCTTTTAAAATAACAAAGTCACCATCCACTAATCCAAAATGTTTGTAACCTCCTTCTGGGTTAATCTTTATTTCATTTTTTTCGGTATTACTCATTATCATAATTCTTTTATTGTATTCAATTCTTTGATGAAATCCTCTTTGACCTGCTCTGGGAACTGTGTACATTACATTTTGAGGAGAAATAGGACCTAATGAACCAACTTCTCTTACGCTTTTTCTTGATTTGTGTTGTTTCTTTTTCACACCCCATCTAGTAATTGGGCCTTCCCATCCTTTTCCTTTAGTAATGGCAGCAGTGTCAACGCTTGCCCCAGTCTCAAAGACTTGATCAATTTTCACTTCTTTACCCAGTATGTTTTTTACAAATTCAAATTGTTTTTTAATGTCTCCTCCCTTTACAGCAGCTTCAAAAATGTAAGGTTTCTTTTGATCAAGATTGGAGGTTGGGGTAATTCCAACTATGGCATAAATTGCTTTAATTCGACCAAGATGTTTCTCAACTTGTTCTGAATTACTTCCTTCAGTTTTTAATTTTAAAAATTTTGAAAAATGTTTTGGTAGGTCTTTTGCATAAATATCAAAATCAGCTTGAAATCCCATATGCACTTTTGTATATCCACGAATTCCCATTACAAATAATGGGGGAGTAACAATAACTGTTCCAAGACTAACAAGTTGTTTTCCAGAGTTTGGAGTTTTATCTCTATCATCTATACTAACAAGTTGAACGCATCCAACTTTGAAACCTGCATGCGCTAATAGTTTTGGTTCTTCAGAGTCAATTTTAGGCCATGCGCGAATTCTAGCTTCCATACTTTTAGCACGTCCTCTCGGAAGATATGCCAAACTTCCTCTACGTGGAGAACTACGTTTTCTATGACCCATAGATAAACGAAAAAAGTCGTTAACCCCATTATATATCTACTAAAAATTTCAAGGTTTACATGAAAATTTTGTAAAAATTATCAAGTACTTAACAAACCTTCTATGTAATAAAATATTGTTATGGAACCTATAACAACTCCAGCAATTCCTATTATTATTGCAAAGAGAAGAAACTTTTTTTGTTTAGCCATATCTTGTGATCTAATTTTTGGATATTAAATCTAATGTGTTTGAAATAGATTAAGAATTGAAAGCACGCCATTAATTGCCTCGTCTAACCTAATAGTATCAGTAGCCTGATTGGGAAAGAAATTCAAAATTTTTGAATTTTGAACTTGGTTAATTTTTCCACCCATAATTTCATGAAGACCACGCTCAGGAGAACCAAAAACTACAAGAGTCGACACATTCCCTTCTGAAAATGATTCTAGAAATTCTTTCGAAATTAATTTTCCTTTTCTGGATGTTAAAATAATTTTTCCGTCCCACGACGAAAGTAATGAAAAAAGATTCCCTCGTTCTTTTACTTTGTATCCCCAATACTCTTTTACATCATCTCTAGAAATCTCTTTAATTGTGAAATTAGGACTACTAGTTTTAAATTGCACCGTTATTCTTTGCCCAGTTTTTTCTTTCCCAAAATATGGTACCAAATGATTAATCGCAGTATCTACAAATTTTTTTCCTTTTATTGAAACTACTAGTCCCTCTCGTATATCACCAGAATTGATTTTTCTTGGATCTGAGATTTTGCTGTGACTTGGAATATTTAATGGATGTAAGATCCCAGCATATTTTAGTAAATCCATTTTTGGATACAAATTTCTTCTAAAATATTGCGGAGTTTCCAAATATTTTAAAATTGTAGCCATGAGTATGGCATCACTTTTTTCCCCTAAAGTTTCATGATAAATGAAAATTTCATCTATTTGAAAAATAGAACATGCCCTTGCTATTTTAGAAATTTTAGCAGATTTTTCCTTTTGTGTTATATCATCAGATAAAGACGAATCAGGAATAGCGATCGAAATTGTCAATGTATTAACTTTATTTTAATTGTAATAATACTATCTGTTAGCTTTTGTCAGATGGATATTTTTCAGATGCATTTTTTGAGTATTTTTTAATTTGTTCTTCAGGCATGATTTCAAATGTTTTTGTGTCAGCTAGGATTTGAGACATTATGATATGTTGTGGACTTTCTTTATCTTCACTTGCAATGGATATAGATGCAGCAGCTAGTGTCCCAGCATCATCAAAAGAAATATCTGGTTTGTAATTTTTTTCAAGAAATTCTGTTACTTGATCAGATCCTGAACCAATTGCTACTGCATCATAAGAGATGTATGTTCCACTTGGATCTGTCAAAAAAAGTTCCGGTCCTCCAGAGTCAATGCCTCCAATTATTAATGATACCCCAAATGGACGAACTCCAGCATACTGTGTAAATTGTTGACATTGATCAGCCAAGTGTTTGGCAATGGCTTCAACATCTACTGTTTCGTCATAAATCAATTTGTTACTTTGAGAGAAAAATCTCGCATTATCAACTTGGCTTCTAGCGTCTGGAATGTAACCTGCTGCTGCTACTCCAACATGATCATCTATTTGAAATATTTTTTGAGCAGTTTGAGAAATCTGAAGTTTTCTTGGTTTTTCTTCTACAGCAATGATGATTCCATCTTTACTTTTAATCCCAACTGCAATTGTTCCACGTCGTACAGTTTCAATTGCATATTCTACTTGATATAATCTACCATCAGGCGAAAAAACCGTAATTGCTCTATCATATCCTTGTTGTGCTGGTAGCAAATCAATCTTGAATGCTTTGAAAGTTTAATTTAAGTCTAGTCCCGTTAAAATTGTGCATTTTGAAATTCCTTTTAGTGGTCATGAAAATATTAGATCACTTCACAAAAATACAATTGAGATTACAAAGGAATCTGCTCTAACTCCAAGTGGAGATTGCATTATTGGGATAAATGCAAAATATGGTTGCAGTGAGATCCCATCTAAAATTAAGGAAAAACTAAAAGATCCTAATTCTAGAGTAATTTTTTCTATTATTGTAAATGATTATATTTTTAAAATTAAAGGAAGAGGACATCGAGATCTTATTTGCTCCGATCCCAATGACATTGTTTTAAGAAAAAGTGACTATGTTTGTCCCAGAACTTTAGCGGTAAATTGTGATAAAGCCTCAGATTCTATTCCAAGAGAATTAATTCAAATTTTACAAAATCCAAAAACTAATGGGATTTTTTCAATTGAAATTATTTAATTTTAGAATTTTCTAAAACATTTGTTAACGCACGGTTAACAATTTCCATAAGTAGGTATTGATTATAATTTTCAATTTCGGAGGTTTTTTGATTTTTTGTTTTAGAATAAGTTTTTTGTGAGATATTTTTTACAAGTTTTTCGATCTTGCCAGAGGTTGATTTTATGAGATTAGCGTATTTAGAATCAAAATCATCTGGGGTATCATACTCTAAAAGTTTTGTAGAAGTTCCATAAAATTTTGCAATAGCTCCTCTACATTCTTTGATTTTCACAACTTCAATTAATCCTGAAATTTTTAAAATATCTATATGATGTCGAATAGTGGTTAGTGCTTTATTATATCCAGTTTTTTTTAATTCGGCTAAAATTTGTTCAGCATTTAATTGTTTTTTGTATAATATTTTAAGAATTTTTGTTCTAGTTGGTTCTTCAATAGCTTTAGCTTGTATTCCTGAAGTTGTAACTATTCTATTTACCCTAATGGATTTTTCCATTAATATAGACATTATAGTTTTGAGTTATCAAGTAAGCTAAAAGATCGTTGTATCATATTTTTTTGTCTATTCGCATCAATTTTTTTTTAGTATTAGTAATCTTCAATCCCTATGATAATAACTAATTTATTATAATAATTATTATAACAATATTATCTATTTAGTATAATAATAATATAGTTCATAGCAATACGAAATTAATTATAAATTAACCCTTCTTGGAAAATTTTTCGGATATCTAAGCATTCCATGCTACGAGAAGGCCAAAACAGTCATTTGAAATATTTGTAAAATTTGAAAAATTATGGTGAAAGGGATTTTTTGGAAAATCGTTCATATGCAATGATATAACGATCAGTTATTTTCTTAATCAAACCTTGAGGAATCGATGGAGCTATAGGATCTTGGTTTTTCGCCCTCGACTCATCGAATTTTTGTTGATAACCGTTTTCGGTTAACCAATCACGGAGTAATTGTTTATCATACGCCTCTTGAGTTTTGCCTACAGAATACAAATCCTTAGGCCACAATCGATATTCATCAGGGCCTATAGAATCTCCAAGAATTAACTTATCATCAAGTTTTCCAAATTCTAATTTTAAATCTGCTAGGATAAATCCTGCATTATTTGCAATAGATGTCATTTTTTCATAGATTTTGATTGAGGTGTTTGATAGCCAGTCAAATTCCTCATTTGAAACAAGTCCCATTTCTAATGCACCATTTTTATCTATAGCTATATCATGAGTTGATTTTGTAGTTGGATCAAAAATAGGTTTTGGCAATTTTGCTGCAAGCGCAGTGTTAGAATTATCAGGTAAAGATATTTCATTATTTTTCCACCTACTAACTAGACTACCATAAAAATATCCTCGTACCACACATTCAATTGGAAGCATCTTCATTTTTTTTACAATTATTCCAGTTTTTGATTCAGTTCTTACAAAATGGTTTTCAAAATCTAATTCATTAAACCAAAATTCTGCAAATTTACAAAGCACCTCTCCTTTCCTTGGAATTTCTTCATGAAATTTTACATCATATGCTGAGACTCTATCACTGAATAAAAAAAGGAGATTACCGTCGTCTAAATCATAAATATCCTTTACTTTTCCCGATGCTAGAAATTTCAATTAATGAATATAATTTTCAAGATCATTTAATTCATAGGTTTTTCCTAAGAGCCCATCATCCCAGGCATTTTAATAGGAGTACGATATGCTTTACTAACTAAAGTCACTTCTTC
>JACZUQ010000008.1:0-6025 GCA_022573065.1 Nitrososphaerota archaeon | reverse complement strand
GCTAGAAATTTCAATTAATGAATATAATTTTCAAGATCATTTAATTCATAGGTTTTTCCTAAGAGCCCATCATCCCAGGCATTTTAATAGGAGTACGATATGCTTTACTAACTAAAGTCACTTCTTCTGCGGTAACCATTACAAATTCCAACGCATTATCTGGAGGTGGTGAAATAATGATTTTTTGTCCTGGAGTCAAGGTTCCAAGTTCTTGAATATCACCACCACCAAAATTTACTCTAACATTTGTCAAAGGTTGATTGCCTATATTTTGAATTGTTACTCTGGCCATAACAAAAAGATCTTGTTTATCTTTGAATGGATCTACGAAGATTGCATAATCTTCAGATGAGATTAAACCCTTTGAGACAGAGAGACCAACAATAATGCTTAAAATGACAATTACTCCAACTCCTCCCAATAGGAGTATTTGATAAGTAGTCACTAGTTGATATGTGTCATTCTATCTTTTAAATTGGTCCAAAAAAGCTTTCCATATACTCTAAAAATTATGAATAATTTGTTGAGATTTATTCTAGTTTTGAATCATTAATTGTTTTTGTTCTACAATCTTGGAACTTTTCCAAGAATAATTAAAAAGAAGTTTTATCGATTCAATGAGAGATTTAGAGTTAGTCCAAAATGCAAAGATTTCTTTTGCTGGAAAATTTGCATTTCGCAAGAAAATTAATAATTCTTCATCATCTTTGATGAGAAAACATTGATTTCTAGCCATGGTTTCTGGTAAAGCTTTAATTTTTAATTTATTCATTTTTGTCATAAATTCAGGTATTACAGCTTCTGAAGAAATTATTAATTTTGAATCCAATGTCGAGGAATCAAAAGACTCTAACAAATTTGAATAATAAAATCGTGATAGATCTTTTGCCCCACACAACAATTTACAGTCAACTTTTGCATCTGAAATCATATTTTTCATTTTAGAATGAATTCTAGGAGAGCCTTGAAGCATTTGAAATTTTTCACATTCAGGTTTGCAAGATGGTGTAAAAAATGATGGTATTTTGTTCCATAATTTGATGATTTCCTTTTCTTTTTCTGCTAGTATGCATATCTTTGTTTGTTCGGTCTCGACCATAATCTTAATAGCCATTTCCATTTGAATGGCTGAATACCTGGTTGGATGTGAAAATTCGCTAACTACGATTCCATGATTTGTTAGGACGTTAAGAATATGATAAGTTTCAGTACGTGGCAGTTTTAGATCTTTGCAAACTTCTGGAGAAGTTTTTGAACCATATTTTCCCAAATATATGAAAACCTTAGCTTGACTCTTTGTTAATCCGAATTTTTCAAGATCTTCTGTGATCCTTTCAATACCAAGTTTGTATTCGTATAGTTTCGAATCAGGAGTGGAATTAACAATATTGATCGATTTTTCTGCCCCATCCATACTCAATAATAGATCGCGATTCTTATATCGTGTCTGGATCTTATGATAAAATATTAGTTCCAAAATGGAAATTCAATGATAGCATCAAATAACGCTAAAACTTATCATGAAATTTTTTCGCATATAATTGGAGATTATTCTCCTTTCAATTCGATTCTTGTTTTAAACGACGGCTTTATTCCCAAAGAATCATAATTTCCAGTGGTACATGTAAAGCACATAGAGTCATGTGGAATACCTATAGCGTTAGCAAGGTTTTCTGAATCATTGTATCCAAGAAAATCTGCTCCAATATCAGAGCGAACTTTTTCGATAATTTCTTCAAGGGAAATGTCTTTACCATTTACGAAGGTTGCTAATTCCTCTTGAGAGGGAAAATCAATGCCAGCATAACACGGGAATCTGATTGGGGGATAGGTGATTAACATGCTAATTTTTTTTGCCCCTGCTTTTTTTAATGCTTTGATTATAGCTCTGGAGCTTGTTCCTCGAACTAGGCTATCGTCAATTACTACTACATGTTTTCCTTCAATGATCTCATTTATTGGAAATATCCATCGATTAATTTCGATTCGGTCACTTTGATGGGGTTCAATAAAACTACGGAGTGGGCCTTTCTTACTATAACGATCTTTTATGAGACCTTCGTCAAATGGTATGCCAATCTCTTGGGCATAACCTAATGCAGCAGGCCTTGCAGAATCTGGTACAGGGATTATAAGGTCTGCGTCTTTTATTGGGAATTTTTTGGCCAAGTATTGCCCAATTCTTTTTCTAGCCAAGTAAACATTTTTTCCTTCCATTTTACTAGTTGGATGAGCAAAATATGTAAATTCAAATGAACAATGTGTTCTTTGGTTATCGTCTGAAAACATTTCAGTCTCCATTCCATTTTTACTAAATTTAATTAACTCTCCAGGATTAACATCTCTAATTAATTTTGCCCCAACTGCTGACAAAGCTGAAGATTCTGATGCAACAATGTAAGAGTTATTTTCTTCCTTTTGCCCAAAAACCATGGGTCTAAAACCTCGTGGATCTCTTGCAGCATATACAGAGTTATCATCTGATAAGAATGTAAAACAATAAGAGCCTATCATCTCATTTTTAAGAATCGATAATGCGGTAGAAAATTTTCCTTTTTCAGAAATCAGAGAAACTAATCTCTGAGCAGCCACCAAAGTGTCACTTGAGTTTTGCGGGGTAAAGGTACATCCGCCTACGAGATTTGAGAGCTCCTCAACATTAGATATTGTTCCATTATGTGCGATACAAAGATCCTTTACTTTGAGTGGTTGTGCGTTCTCAAGATTACTTTTTCCAATAGTAGAATATCTGACATGACCTATCGCGGATGGAGATGAATACTCTAAAGTGATTTTTTTAAACTCAGACGCTGCTGCAGAAACTAGGCCAAGTTTCTTCATTGGATCCTTATTTGGAACTGCTATACCCCATGCCTCCTGACCTCTGTGTTGTAATGCACGAAGTGAATCAATTATCATAGGAATAACATTTGATCCATCCTGACTGAATATCCCAACTACTCCACAATTTTCCTTAACCATGAACTACTATCTCCTCTAATGAGCTCATCCAATTCAAACGTAGCTTTTCAACGCTTAGATTTGCTATGTTTACTGAATTTTTCTTAAACAATATTTTTGTTCCTCCAAAATTACCCATTATGTTATAATCCAAGTTTTTTTTAGACAGAAGTTTTTTGATTTTATTTAGATTTTTTTTCTCAACTACGATCAGATATCTTGAATGACTTTCTGAAAAAAGTAATTCATCGTTTTTTAGATTTTTAGATGGGATCTTGTCAAAAGAAATCTTACATCCTATCCTATTATTCATGCATAATTCAGATATTGTGATTGCAAGACCACCTTTAGAACAATCGTGAACACACTTGGCAAGATTTTTTCTAATTATTTCTAGAACTATATTCATGTTTTTCTTCGATTTTTTGAAATCAACTTTAGGGCAATTACCGCCAATGAATCCATGGATATATTCAAGATATTCAGAACCGCCCATCTCATTTTTTGTCTCACCAATAATTACAAGAATGTCATCAGCTTTAATTTGTGCAGGATGACGCGGTTGTTTTTCAATAATTCCCAAGACCCCAATTAGAGGAGTTGGTTTGATTGGACCTTTAGGAGTTTCATTATAAAAACTAACTTTGCCACCAACACAAGGGATTTTAAAATCTTTTGCAAAATCAGTTATTCCTTTGAGTGACTCTAAAAATGTCCAAAAAATTTCAGGATCTTCTGGGTTTCCAAATTGTAAATGGTCCACCATTCCAATAGGAGTAGCTCCTGTACAAACTACATTTCTACACGCTTCTTCAAAACATCCAATTGCGCCTTGCCTTGGATCAATATAACAATGCTTAGGATTTCCATCAATTTTTGCTGCAAGATATTTTCCATTATCTAATCTTAAAACAGATGCATTACGACCAGGTTTGATTACTGTTCTAATTCCCACCTCATAATCATATTGTCCATATACCCAATTTTTGTTTGCAATGTTTGGACTAGAAATCATTTTCAAAATAATGTCAGTGAAATTTTGATTTTTTGGTGCAGGATGGTTTACTGGTAATTGTTTAAGATATTTTGGAACCCTATGATGCCTATCAAGCAAAGGGGCATTTGCGACAAGATGAGTTGGTAAAGATGCTACCGTTTTTGACCCTTTTTTTATATGTATTAGATTATCTGTTTTTACCTTTCCTATGACAGAACACTGGATTCTAAATTTTTTGCATATGTTTTTTAATTTTTTTAGTTTTTTATCATTAGTTATTATTAACATTCTTTCTTGAGATTCAGATATCATTATCTCATCAGGATGCATATCAAATTCTCTTGTGTGGATATGGTTCACATCAAGTTCGATTCCGATCCCTAAAGAATCTGCAGTTTCTGATACTGCGCACGACAAACCACCTCCTCCAAGATCCTTCAAAGCATTGATACATTTTTCATTTCGTGCTTCCAAAATTGCTTCAATGATTAGTTTTTCAATAAATGGATCTGGAATTTGTACTGCAGACCTATCTTCTGATTCTAGTGAATCAGAAGCAAATTGTGAACCCCCAATTCCGTCTCGTCCCGTTGGACCTCCAAGTAAAACTACAAGGTCGCCTTTTTTAGCATGATTTTTAATCAATCTGTCTTTTTTGCCAAATCCAATTGCTGCAACATCAACTAGAGCATAATCTGAATAACATTTGTCAAATTCAACTTCTCCACCTATGGTTGGAATACCCAAACAATTTCCATAATCCGCAATTCCACAAACTGCTTTTTTAAAAAGCCACCTAGCATGTGGATCCTTTTCTATGTCTCCAAAACGTAATCCATCTAGTATTGCAATTGGTCGTGTACCTGTAGATAAAATATCTCGAATAACACCACCCACACCAGTAGCTGCTCCACCAAATGGCTCAACTGCAGATGGATGATTATGACTTTCAATATGAACAGTTACAACATAATCATCTCCCACATCAAGTACCCCTGAATCAAATCCTTTTTCAGAAATTACATTAGGTCCACTCATGGGTAACATTTTGAGATGTTTTTTTGATGATTTGTAAGAGCAATGTTCAGACCACTGTGCAGCAACTATTTGAAATTCAGTTGGAGTGGGTTTTCTGCCAATTTTTTTTTCAAGATATGCAGATTCTTGCTTTGCAAGACTCATTGAGCTACACCAATTGCATTTAGAAGAGACTCAAAAATCAATGAAGAGGGTTTTGAGTCTATTGGATTAATTTCGGGCTCAGCTGCACGTTCGGGATGTGGCATCATACCAACAACGTTCCCGTCTTTGTTACAAATTCCAGCTATTCTAAAAGTTGAACCATTAACAATTTTAGAATATCTAAACACAATTTGATTATTTTTTTTCAAAAGTTTTGTGGTTTTTTCATCTGCAAAATATCTTCCTTCTCCATTTGCAATTGGAATTGGGATTTTTTGGCGTAGTTTTAATTTGTTTGTAAAGGGGGTTTTGTTATTTTCAACTATTAGATTTGTCCACTCACACATGAAATTAAGCGAATTATTTTTCATTAAAACTCCGGGTAACAATCCAGATTCAACTAAAATTTGGAATCCATTACAAACTCCTAAAATTGGGATTCCTTTTTGGGCAAATTTTTTAACATCAGAAATTACCGGGCTATGAGCTGCAATTACTCCTGCTCTAAGTCTATCCCCATATGAAAAGCCACCTGGAAGAATGACCGCATCTAGATTTTTTGAGAGATTTTTTTCGTGCCAAAAGTACTCGGTATTAATTTTAAAAACATCTCTAAGCACATGATACATATCGCGATCACAGTTGCTGCCAGGAAAAACAATTACCCCGACTTTCACATATTTAGTAGATTAACGTGTAATTAAAATCAAATGACGTAAAACCACTTTTATTTGAATTCATAACAACAATCTGTATGAGTCAAGTACGAGACATTATGCAAAAAAATGTCATAACCATTCAAGAGGATAAATCCGCACTAGATGCTGCTAAATTGATTTCTGAAAAAGATATCAGCTTTTTGGTCATAGTAAAAGATGACAAACC
>JACZUQ010000007.1:23144-25204 GCA_022573065.1 Nitrososphaerota archaeon | reverse complement strand
CATCTGAGGTTGAAGATATTTCAGAAATTTGTTGTATTATCTCATTGAATATAGTCATGGCAGAAAGAAAGTGTTGTCTGTATGCAGGAACATCTTCATTTTTTGATGCTTCTATAAGTAATCTAATTTCTACTGAACCAATCTGAAACTTGTCTTTAATTTCCTGAGTAGCATCAACTTTTGATAATTGGATTTTAACTTGGTCTCGAGCTTGGGAGGCAATTATAATTAATGAATCTGATTGTGAATCTGCATAAGCATAGTTTGGAATACTGCCCATAATCATAGAAGCGACTAAAGCAAATAATGCAATAGATGTAATTTTTTTCCTCATTTTTCATCCTCCAATTTTTTCTTTAGTATCACCAAATTCTGTAATTCCTTTTTCTTAATTTCTACAATTCCATATCGTTCTAATCTTTTTACTGCTCTCCACATTGTAGTTCGTGGTTGAAGGAATTTTTTTCGAAGTTCACTTTCATATGCTTGACCACCATTTGTTGAGATAAATGATATTAGCTCTTTATCATCCTCTCTTAATTCTGGTATTTGTTCAACTATTGTTTCAACATCTAGAGGTTTTTCGAGAATCTCTTGTTTTGTTATAGTTTCAGGTATTTTCTTAGTTGAGATACTTTTTGAACGTTTAATCAATATTGCAGCAATTGCACCCGCAACAGCAATGCCACCACCAATTAAGTAAATTGAGTTATCAGAATTTTGTTCTGGATTATTAGATAGTGGTGGAGGAAGTTCTGATACTCCAAAAAAGTAGTTTATCTCAACAGAACCACTTGGCAATAAAAGCTGAGATTGTTCATTAATCGTTTGTAAATTGAGTGGATAAGTACTCATTCCAACGATGACAATATTACTTGGCATCAAAAGAGAATATTCTACTGGTGAATTGATTTTAAATGACCAGATTCTTCCTTCTTTGGATACCAGATCATGAATATCGTAATTCATTGAAATTGTTGATGCCCCAAGTGTTTCCACTATAGCTATATTATCTTCAATGTTTGCTGAAAGTAAGAAACCATTTTCATCCTCTGCCACAAAATTATCAATAGTTGGACCAAATAATTCTACACTAAAGTCTGGTTCAAATGGATCTGCTGAAATTTCAGAAGATACATGTGTTGTTCCATCTGGATATATTATCAGATCAAGTGTCCTTACGGTACCGAAAGTACTCTGGATTGGTATCGAAATGGCCATTACTATCAAGCCTACAGCAAGAAGAGAAGCCCTTCCCATAGATGTGAGGATGCTTTTAGTCCTTACAAAAAGCATTCCATCCTCTGGAGAGCGGTCTTGCCAGTAAGGCACTACCATTTGTTGGTTCATTCGATTAATACCTTAGATTCATTGATTCAACGAGGGACTGGAATCTTTGGAACTCTTGGAAGAATTGGACGCCTTTTTCGGTCATCAAATATAGTCTATTCCTGTCGTTCTTGATGGTATCTACTAATCCAGCAGAAACCAATTTCTCACATTTATCAAGTACTGCATAATGAGAGAGGTTTGCTTTTCTGGATATTGCAGAGACTATAACTCCACTTCGTCCACCGTCCATGGTAACACCGAGGATATCTCCCATGATGCCCATTTCGGATCTGTATTGTTGTTTTGACATGGTATAGTATACAAATACTTGATTTATGAGGGACATTATGAAACTTCATAGCGGAACGCCTAGCGGAACAGGTGTTTCACTCTCAAAAAATGCTGATTTTAGTGATTATGATGCGCGGGGGCAAAGAGTCGAAACCTCAAAAAAAATGATTTAATTCACAGATGAAAAGCTAATTGTCAGCTAATCGTATCTTTAACTTTTTATTCGATACTGTTCCCATCAATTCCAGTTATCATGTTTGAAAAATTTAGGAAAGAGCATCTAGAAAATGAAGAATCTGAAGGTGTCTTAGAAATGGCAAAAGAAAGGCCGCAGGAAAATCCTGAA
Organism: Nitrososphaerota archaeon; assembly: GCA_022573065.1. Lineage (GTDB taxonomy): Archaea > Thermoproteota > Nitrososphaeria > Nitrososphaerales > Nitrosopumilaceae > CSP1-1. Next base: position 23,235 of record JACZUQ010000007.1, on the reverse strand, counting down.
TATCATATCAATGAAAAGGAAATTTCTGAATCTCAATCCCAAACGGAATCTTCCTCATCGGAAGGCCAGATAGGAATTAGAGCTTTAAAAG
>JACZUQ010000007.1:20187-23046 GCA_022573065.1 Nitrososphaerota archaeon | reverse complement strand
CAGAAATGGTAGAAGAAAGGCCACAGGAAAATCCTGAATATCATAACACTGAAAAGGAAATTTCTGAATCTCAATCCCAAACGGAATCTTCCTCATCGGAAGGCCAGATAGGAATTAGAGCTTTAAAAGATAAACGTGTGAAATTAGAAGAGGCTATTGATTATGTTGGATTAATGATTAAAAATCTCAAAGATAAGCGTACAAACCTAGAAAAAGAAATTGAAGATGAATCTGTAGATATTAAGAATCTCAAAGAAAAACTCATGAAGGTTAATGAGTATATTGAGGAAGAAAATCAGGGGATTCAGAATCTAACTAGGAAGAGAGGAGCTGTAGAACAAGAAGCAGATGACGTTGGTACTTTGATAAACACTTTACGAGGAAAACTTTCAGGAATTGATTCTATTGTAAGTATTGAAGGAGAACGAATCAAAAATTTTAAAGATTCTCGAAGTGAATCTTAATTTTTTCCATTTAGAATAAAGTGAATTAAACTACATGTATCGTGTAGTTGTAGATGATGGAGTTACCTGCTCTACAGGCATTGATGGGAATTTTTCGCTTACAGCTGATTCAGCAACTGCTGCTGCCTCCTGTAGAATCTTATCAGATTCAGCATTAGTAGCTGCTTCAACACCAAATGAAGAATCACCCGTGAACGTGTCTGTCATTAATCCGCCAAGCATCTCAGTCATTCTGTTAACTTCCTGATCAGCCTCTGGCATGAATTTTACAAGTGATGATTTAAGACTCTTCATTAGACCTATTGTAGGCATTATAGTAATGACTGTATCACCCAAGTCGTGAAATGTTGTGAGTCTAAGTTCAATTTGCTCTAATGCCATTCTTGCATTTCCAAGAACTCTACTAACTTTTCTAACCTCGGCTAGTTCATTTGATAGAACTTTTGATGTATGAGTATCATGCTGCTGTGTTGCAGTAACAATTCTGTTGAAAATCTTTTCGTCTCTTTCTTTTAATTTAGTAAGCATATTATCTAATTTTGATATCTGACCTTTTAGACGCTTTACAGCCATTTCTACTCTGGGCTTTAAGGAACCCTTTGGTTTGATTGCATCATTAATTCTTTCAGTTATTCCTGGAGTGAGTGGTTTTGACCAGTTGTTTTGGAAATTTGGCACGTAAAGTGCTCGAAAAGTTGATTTTTAATAGAAGATGTTAATTTTGGTTAACAGAAACTAAAATTTCTCTAACTAGATAAGAGGCAAAACAAAGTAATCTAGATATTTAGAAGAGTGGTTCTCTGTGGATGAATTTTTTTGATATGAGAATACATTCCTGACTCATGGCTGAGAGTTTCCCCGCAAAGTGGACATTTTTCCATTTCACGCATTAGTGAGGAGTTTTGTATTTAAGTATTGCTTCGAAAAGAATTTTGATCCTGAAAAATAAAACTTTGAATTTTTCAAAAGGAATTTTTGAAATTTTCAAGTTGGGATAAAATTTTAGAATTTGTTTTTATTTTCATTTAATATTCAGACTTTAGATGAGAGGAAAATTTGGAGGTTTCATTGCAATTGCTATAGGAATAACAGTAGTAATTGGATTATTTGCTTCTTCTGATAACCAAACTGAAGATGAGCCGAGTATTGTTTTTCATGTAACACTAGCAGATCCTCAAAATTATGAGAATGGGGTTTACTCTCATTCTCTTAAAATTGATGAAGGTATGTATGAAATTAGATTTGTGCCAAATGGAGATAGTCCTAAAATTTTGACAATAACTATGAATGGTCAATCTCTGAATTTTTTTGAAAATTTTGCTTTAGAAGGAACTCCTCACGAAACAGGTGTTTCAACCTACTATACATGGGAATATTCTGGAAATAAAATAATCCAAGTTCCTAGTAATCAAGAAATTGAAATTCTCATAGACCCTAATGGAAATCTTTTGGGGCCAGTTTCTATTGATATCATGAAAATTTAAAAAAAATCAAAAATGGCGTGACTCCCATAGCAGAACTTTGAGAGATTTCCTCTCGTTGTCTGGTAATAAAATACCTAAGACTTACACATGTGTTCTGCGGAGTCACGCAGTCTTAATCGATAGGATTTGCATCCTTTCGCATCATTTGTTATACGTTTTTACAGTATTTAACATTTTAATATGATTTTTCCAATTAATTCTCTCATAATCAATAATTTTTTGAGACTAAATTATTATTTTAGAAAAAAAATCATAAAATTTCAATATTCTAGCTATCATTTTAGTTCCATTACCTCAAGATTTTGTTTATTAAGAACAACCCAACTTGGGAAAGCTGCATGACATTAAGAGGCCAAGAAAAAGGAGGTAGTTTATCACGTTTTGCAAAACAAGCTGCAAAGTATTATGCTGTTGGAGCAAGTGGAGTTCTTGTAAATCTTGGATTACTGTTCTATCTAACTGAGTATGTTGGATTGTGGTATTTTCTTTCATATACTTTGGCAATTTCAGCTTCAATTACTTCAAATTTTATCTTAAACAAATTTTGGACATTTCGAGATTCAATAAATTCCCAGAGAACAATTGTAATGTATGTAAAATTTACAAGTGTTAGTTTCTTAGGTATGGCAATTCAACTGGGTTCAGTTTATTTCCTTGTTGAATCATTATCTATTTACTATATGTTGGCTGCTTTAATTTCAATATCCATTGCGGGAGCTATTAATTTCATAATTAATCGTAGCTGGACATTTGGGGTAAAATTTTAAAATTTTTGAGAGGGGAATTATTGTTGAATCCACGAACAAGAAAAAAAGTTGAGATTATTGCTTTACTTTCCGTCATCTGGTTTGTAATTACCCTTCCATTACCATGGATTTTAATGGCGCCACCTGAAACATCTCAAACCCAAT
>JACZUQ010000007.1:11332-20089 GCA_022573065.1 Nitrososphaerota archaeon | reverse complement strand
ATTCTTCTTTTAAATAGACAGAAAAAAAACAAGCAGGCGTTGATGAATCTAATTTTTTTAAGCATCTTAGATATGGTAAATTCTTATTTCGAAGAGCATCCCCTTCCTCAAATTCCTGCAGAACAGTTAGATTCCAATTTTTTCATTCAAGGACTAATTAACTTACACGAAGCTATTGGAGGTTTTGCTGGACAAGATTCAATTGCATCAGCCCATGTTGTACTTTTAGCCGCTGGCGTTACTATTTTTCTTGGAGTAGCCGGAGAGGCTTTTTTCAAAAAAACTGGAATACCTGATATTGCATTTTTGATGGTTCTAGGGGTAATCATTGGACCAGTGTTAGGTATCATTCAAACTGATACTGTTCTTGAGATTGTTCCTTACTTTGCGGCTCTTGCGTTAATAATTATCATGTTTGATGGTGGGCTTAATCTTGATATCAAACAGATTATGAAAACAGCTCATTTTGCATTGGTACTTGCTATTTTGGGATTTATTTTATCGATGGTTATTGTTACGATGATAGCACACTATGGTCTTGGATGGGAATGGCTTGATAGTATATTACTTTCATCAATTGTGGGTGGTAGTAGTTCGATCATAGTTTTTAGTCTAGTACGACAAATTCGTGTTTCAGAGGAAACAAAGTCAATGCTGAGTTTTGAATCAGCGTTGACGGATATTTTGGCAACAATTGTGGCATTTATTATGTTTGAGGCTGTTTTATCTGGGCATTTTGATCTTGAACTTCTTGGAGTTACCTTTGGTAATGCAGTTACAGTTGGTTTACTTCTTGGTTTAGGTGTAGGAATTCCTTGGATGTATGTTACTACAAAGTTATCAAATGCTCAACACTCATACATGTTAACGTTAGGAATTTTGTTTGTACTTTTCTTTTTGGCAAGGTCATTTGGAGAATCAGGTGCTTTAACAGCACTAGTATTTGGATTAATGTTAGGAAATAGATATAGACTTTCAAGATATCTAAGATTCAAACTTCCAGACATTTCTACTGATGACACAATGCATAATCAACTCACATTTCTAGTTAGATCATTTTTCTTTGTGTTTGTTGGATTATTAGCAAGCTTTGGCCAAATAGAGTACATCATTTTTGGTATAATTGCTACACTCATAATTTACTTTGGAAGAACAATTCTAACAAAAATTTCATTAACAAATAAATTTTCGCAATTAGATAGAAAAGTAACCTCAGTAATGATTCCACGTGGGCTTGCTGCAGCAGTATTAGCAACTTTCCCTTTAACTCTTGGTTTACCTAATGGAGAAGCTTATCCACAAATTGTATTTTTCATTATTATGGCATCTGTAATAATTACCACAGTAGGTCTTGGACGAGCTAAAAAAATCCCTCCCCCTGAAAACTTGGAAGGGGGATTTGTTAAAAAAGAAAAAGAAGACTAGTTTCCAAAATAATTCATCAAAAACCTCTTGCCAGAATGGAATGAATCCATCAGGAATTTTCCAAAATGGTTTACTTGTACCTTATAGATAGTCCTTCCTTGTTATAGGTAAGAAATTCGTAGCATACTTGATGTATTCAGAGATAATTCAAAATGCAATACGTGATCCCACATCAGAAGCTGCATCTGAAATTATGTCAAGTATTACCCCCGATTTGGTTAGCGGTATACTACCTTCAGTTTTTGGTTTCATAACAAATGGAAGTGAGTCATCAGAAGTTATGGCAGAACAAACAGTTGATGAAATTCTAAATGTAGTTGAAACAAAATTTTTAGGCGATAGTGTAGATTTTGCAATAGAAAATTTTGGTCAGAGAATTATTGATATGCTTACAGGAGACATAATGTTAAGTATTTTTGAGCGTGTTGCTATGATGGTAGTAAATGGTACTACTTAGAAGTTTTAAATTTTGAGAAGTTAAAATTATAAATCAAGTAATTCTTTTAATCCTTTGTATCGATTTCTTATTGTTACTTCAGTAACATTTGCAGATTCTGCGATATCTCGTTGTGTTTTATCTTCACCGTTTTTGACACAGGATAGATATAAAGCTGCGGCTGCTAAACCCATAGGATCTTTGCCTGCTGAAACTTCTTTTTCTTGTGCCCTTTTTAAAACCATGATGGCAAAACGTTTTGTTGGTTCGGCAATACCAATTTTGCTTGCGATTCTTGCAACACACTGAACAGAATCAGTTACTGGCATCTTAAGATCAAGTTCTTTTACTAGTAATCTATAACATCTTGCAATATCTTTTCGTTTGATATTTGCTGCAATTTCAACATCTTTAAGGTTTCTTGGAGTTGAAGTATCACGACATGCTGCATAAAGCGCCGCAGCCATTAATGCAGAAATCGATCTACCTCTAACTAGGCCTTTTTCTAATGCCTTTCTGTAGATGTATGCTGCTTTTTCTATGACAGCGTCAGAAATTGCTAGTTTATCTTTTAATCTATTAAGTTCACTAAATGCTTGTCTAAAGTTTCTATCAATTGGTTCATGAACTTGACTTCGACTATCCCAAGTTCGAAGGCGTTCAATTGTACTTTTCATTGTTGCAGATAATGGTCTTCCAGCTGCGTCTTTGTTTATTGGATTTATGATAGTAGCAAGTCCCATGTCATGCATTGTAAGGGACGTTGGAGGACCTGCTCTTGCCCTATCCCCATGCTCATCCTGAGTAAAGGATCTCCATTCAGGACCAGATTCTTGTAATTTTTCAGACATTACAAAACCACATTTTGAACAAAAAGTTTCTCCAGATTCATTATCAGTAACCATTTTGCTCTTACCGCAACGTTTGCACTTTTCTTTAGAATCATCTGTCTGAGTCACCATAATATATCTAGATTAATTGTATCATATTTGGGATTTATTAATCAACAACTTGAGAGTGCTCTTGAAGGGTGAATTTAGATTCAATTATGATGACTGTCGATTTTTACTATAAATTGATTAGAGATTTATTTTTGGATATTATATTTTGCCTTTAATTCATCTTCAAAAAAGAATTTTTCTTCAAATGCAGGTTTAAGTTCATCTAACCAAATTGCTTTTTCATCATACTCTGCAAAAAATGGTTTTTGAACCCAATCTGGATTTCTTCCTTGTAAAAATCTTAGAGAAATAACTTTTTTGCCATTAATTATTGGAGTGCCATCTACCAAAACCTTCCCAGGAGTAGCAGACATACTTGGACCTCTTACCGTTCTACCTAGACCACTTACTTTTTTGTATGCTTCTCTAAAAAGTTCATATGCTTTAACTAGTGAAATACCAAAATAATGTTGAGCACCAGTATCTCGAACTACAAACATGTAATACGGAATACATCCAAGTTGAACCTGCTTTCTCCACATTTCTGCCCACATATTTGCATCATCATTGATATGAGCTAACACTGGAGATTGTGTTCGAATTTGTGCACCTGTATTTCTAACAAGTTTTATGGCCTCTTTAACTGAACCAGTTGATAGTTCTACTAAATGGTTAAAGTGTGCCATTATTGCAACATGTTTTCCCTTGTTAGTAATTCTTTCAAACATTTCTAGAGATTGTTTAGCGTCATCATCTGTTAGGAATTTGTAAGGCCAATATGATAATGCTTTAGTTCCTATTCTAATTGTTTTAAGATTTGCAAGATCAGCTTCAAGTAATGTATCAATATATGATGAAAATATTTTAGCTTTCATGATCATTGGATCTCCTCCAGTGAACAAAACATCAGAAATTTCAGGATGCTCTCTAAGATATTGAACTAATTGTTCGCCTTCTTTCATAGCAAATTTCATTTCATCCATTCCGACGAATTGAGGCCATCTAAAACAAAAAGTGCAATAGGCATGACATGTTTGACTTTGGCTTGGAAAGAAAAGACAGGTTTCTTTGTATTTGTGTTGCATTCCATAAAGCTTTGTTCCATCTTTTAGAGTAGGAACATTAAGCTCCATTTGACCGGCAGGGTGTGGATTTAGTTGCAATCTAATTTCATTGGCAACTTCTTGAATTTTTTTTCTATCAGCACCTTCCTTTAATGTAGAAGCCATCTTTTCATAATGATGAGGTAAAAGCATTCCTTTTTGTGGGAATGTTAAAACAAAAATTGGATCATTTGGGATGTTGTTCCAATCAATTAGTTGTTCTACAACATAGTTATTTGTTTTAAATGGAAGAACATTTCCTACTACCTCCATTTCAAACTGTTTTTCTTCTGAAATTTCTTGAATTTGTGGAAGGTCTCTAAAATTTGGTAAAGTATAAGTTTTGATAGATGGGGATTCAGTTACATCCCATACCGATTCTTGTTTTTGGTGTTGAGAGGTCATGTCCTATATAGTCACTTTTTCCCTGTTAAAGGTTGGTTGTAAATTATTTTTAAACAAGGTGATAGTCTTGATAACCTTTGTATTCAAGGCATTTTCATTATCAGATTAGGTATTAAGGATGGTTGAAGAAGAAGTCTCAAGTATGTCAGTAGGTGAAATTGGAACAGTCACTGAGCTACTTGCCTCAAATGAATCCCTTCAGATTGGCTTTGCAATAATGATAATAGGAATGATTGTAATAGCAGTAATTTATCACAGGTTTTCACATTGGGTTAGAAAAAAGAAAATTAGCTATGCGCGTCCACATGTTTCTAGATTTATTCGAAAAGCCATACTTCCGTTTTTTGCTGTTGCGTTGATTTCAGCTACAAATGGTTACATTCAGTCTTTTGAAGTATTTGACGAAGAATTAGAGATAATTGACGGGGAATTAACTCCAAGTGGTGTTTTTGCTAAGATTTTAGATACTTTCAATATACTTGTAATTGGATGGACGGTAGCACAGCTAATACCAATCGTATTACTAAAACGTGAGAAATCAAGTTTAGAGCAAACAGATTATGAAAGTTGGAATGCATTGCATGGTTTCCCAGATGATGAAGGGGATCTATTCTATAAGTGCTTCAAATGGATTCCACCAAAAACAACACCTTATGATATGGAAGACAAGGAATTTCAAAAACTATTACAAACAAAAGAAGGTCTGCAATTCCTCGAGAAATATCGTACCTCTAGAGGATTGTCTGTTGGTGGATATGAAAAATCAGTTGAAGATCCGTTTGAGGAATGGAAAAAATCAGAAAGAAAAAAGTATGAAAAATATTATGAAAATTGTGTCACTGGAAATAACCAGACTGGACAAAAGTTAAGACCGGGTGTTGTACCAGAAGAAATCTATCCAATAGATGTATGGCGAGAACAAAAGAGACTTGGTAATTATGAACCAATGATTCCAAGTGCAAGACCACCTGGATATTCAAAGAAAAAACAAGAAGGAGTTCCCAAATCAGCAAAACAGATTCTGCCTATTGGAATTTTCTTTGTAGCAGTTCTTGGTGTTATCACATGGTGGGGAGTGGACCTGATAGTTTTGGCCACGGCTACTGGTGGCATTTCACTTGGTGTTGGACTTGCATTAAAAGAGACGATGGAAAATTATTTTGCCTATATCATGATTAGAAAGGACAAAGTAGTCAAAGTAGGTGACAGAGTCACACTACCAAGCGGATACAACGGTCTGATATACAAAATTACGCCTAGAGTTACCTACGTTAGACATGGTCTCAATGAATCTTTAGCAATTATTCCAACAAAACAAATTGTCTCAGCTGAAATAATCAACTTTACTAAAGAATTCAAGCTCGTACCAGCCTCAATTGATGTCGGAGTTTCTTATCTAAATGATCCCAAACAAGTTGAGGCAGTTTTAATCAAGATAGGTAAACGTGCCATGAATGAGGTTAAGGATGGAGTTGGTCATCACCTAGCCAGACAGAAAAGATGTCCGTATCTTGATGAACACAAACAAAGCTGCGGTTGTGATAAGGAACTCAATGTTGATGTAGGTGATGGACCAACTATAAGATTTAACAACTTTAGTGACTCTTCACTTGCTTTTGGACTACGAGTGTTTGTCAGAGATTATGGTTCTCAATTCAGAATGAAAAGTGATATGCGTGCCATCATGTATGAAGAATTCAAAAAGTATGATATTAGAATACCATGGCCAATTCGAACTGTTTACCAAGGAGACGAAAAAAGAGAGGCTAAGGAGATTGGACAACTAGATAAAAAACGAGATAAATTGATTGATAAATATGGACTTGGTAAAGAGTCCGGCGCTGCAGAAGAGGATTAGCTCTAAAATTAATTTCTTAAAAATTTCTATTACCAATAATTTTTACAAATATTTGATTCTTCAAGTCATCAAAACTTAAGAGTGTCTTTTTTCTCGTTTATTTGTTGACAACATTTACAGTAATTAGTGAAAAAGCATCAGAAGATTTAGCAAAAAAATTATCAAAAAAAATTAGAGCAAAATATATCAAATCTGAGCTTACAGTTTTCCCAGATGGAGAAAGTAAAATTACTATTAGCTCTAAACCAAAAAAAGGTAGTATTATCATTGTACAATCAACATTTCCACCTGTTGATTCAAACTTGATTAGAGCTCTTACCCTGATTTCAAAGGCAAAACAATATTCTCCCAATGTAATTGCCGTAATTCCCTACTTGGGATATGCTAGACAAGACCAAGAATTTCTTCCAGGCGAGATCATAACAATTAAGGTAATTGCAAATTTGTTTAAGGCTTCTGGAGCCTCAAAAATTATCGTAGTTGATATTCATAGTAAAATTGCTTTGAATCAATTCAAAATTACATCAAAAAATGTATCTGCAGTTCCTAATTTAGTAAATTATTTTAAAAAATTGCAACTAAAGGAACCGCTTGTAGTGTCTCCTGATTTGGGTGGAGCTTCTCGTGCAAAGGAGTTTGCTAAACATTTTGGAACTAAATACATTACATTAAAAAAACAAAGAGATAGAAAAACTGGTAAAGTTTTGATAAAATCATCTGATCTAAAAGAGGTTAAAGGACGAGATCTTGTTCTGGTGGATGATATGATAAGTACTGGTGGTAGTATTATCAAAGCCGCACAGTTTTTGAAAAAACAAAAATGCAAACGAGTTTTTGTTGCATGCACTCATGCTCTGTTAATGAATAATGCTGAAAAGAAAATAAGAAAAGCTGGGGTATCACAAATAATTAGTGCAAATACCATTCCAGGTAATACTGCATTAGTAGATGTTTCTGGAATAATTGCAAAAGCAATTGTATGAGGATGTTTTAAAAAGATTATGAAACTAGTATTTCTAGGAACGTCTGCTTCTCAACCAACTCCAGAGCGTGCATTAACATGCATTTGCTTAGAAAAAGAAGGAGAAATTCTAATGTTTGATGCAGGTGAAGGTTCACAAATTTCTTATCTAAAATCAGGTCTAGGATGGAATAAAAAAATGAAAATCATAGTAACACATCTTCATGGTGATCATTGTATTGGTATTCTTGGATTACTTCAAACAATGACATTACAAAAAAGAACAGAACCTATGGAAATTTATGGTCCAGATGGAATTGAAGAGTTTATTGCTGCAAACATTAAGGTATTAAATTTTGGATTATCATTTCCAGTAATGATTACTGCTGTAAAAGAGGGAGTTATCGTAAACGAGAAAACTTTCACTATAAACGCTTGTGAAGCTGATCACTCTGTGAAGTCTTATTCTTATCTATTTCAAGAAAAAGATAAACCTGGTAGATTTTTTCCTGACAAAGCAAAAGAACTTGGAGTGCCTGAAGGTGAATTGTGGCATAAACTTCAAACAGGACAAGATATTCAGGTCGGGGACAAAACTGTAAGATCATCTGATGTGTTAGGTGAAAAAAGATCTGGTAAAAAAATTGGAATTTCAGGAGATACCAGACCAACAAAAAAACTTGAAGAATTCTTTAAAAATTGTGATTATCTAAGTTTTGACTCTACATTTTTACATGAATTACAAGGCAAAGCGCTAGAAACCCATCATTCTACAGCAAAAGAAGCTGCACAACTTGCAAAAAATGCAAATGTTTCTAATCTAATTTTAACTCATTTTTCTGCACGATACAATGATGAATCAGTTCTATTAGAAGAAGCAAAAAAGATTCATGGTAATGTGATTGCTGCAAAAGATCTTTTAGAAATTGAAATAATATAAGAACTAAATTGTTTGAATTAATAGCTGATAAATTAAAAAATGCAAAAAAAATTGTTTTTGTAACTGGCGCAGGAATTTCACAAGAAAGTGGTATTCCAACTTTTCGTGGAACAGATGGATTATGGAGAAAATATGATCCTATGCAGCTTGCAACAATTGATGCATTTTATGATGATCCAAAACTAGTGTGGGAATGGTATGAAGATAGAAGAAAAAATATACTTCAAGCAAAGCCAAACCCAGGTCATTCTGCTATAGCAGAACTAGAAAAATACAAGGAAGTTACTGTACTTACTCAAAATATTGATGGGTTACATCAAAGAAGTGGTAGCACTAAAGTTCTAGAACTTCATGGGAGTATAATTAGAATAAAATGTTCTGTATGTAATTTCAAAGATAACATTCCAACTAGTTTTGACGAACTTCCTCCAAAATGCAGTAGTTGTAACAATATTTTACGGCCAGATGTTGTCTGGTTTGGAGAGTCCTTACCTCAAGATGTTTGGAATCAAGCTATTTTCGAAGCAAAATCATGTGACGTAATGATAATTGCTGGAACTTCACTTGTAGTATCTCCCGCAAACACATTACCAGTTTACGCTAAACAAAATAATGCCTTACTTGTTGAGATTAATCCTGAAGAAACAATAATGTCATCTGAAATGGATCTTTCTTTAAAAACTACATC
>JACZUQ010000007.1:0-11234 GCA_022573065.1 Nitrososphaerota archaeon | reverse complement strand
TTCACTTGTAGTATCTCCCGCAAACACATTACCAGTTTACGCTAAACAAAATAATGCCTTACTTGTTGAGATTAATCCTGAAGAAACAATAATGTCATCTGAAATGGATCTTTCTTTAAAAACTACATCTGCTAAAGCGTTACCAAATCTTATTACTATATTTGAAAATTGAAATTAAGTTCTGGCAAACATATTGTTGATAGTATTTTCAATTTTGTTTCCTGTTTTTTGAAAATTTTGAACTAAAGAATTTCCAATTTCATTAATCGAAGTATCTTTTAGATTAGAAAAGCCTTGTTCAGCATTTTCTTGAAGAGTCGAACCTTTAGAAAATTGGATTATATCATAGGGATAGATTAATGCTACTCCGGCAACTAATACAATTCCAATAATTAATAATTTGATTATCATCTTGAAACCTATTATCTAGATAAAAAATTGTTTTTTATTTCACAAGTAAAAAAAAGTGATCTAATTAGTAGTAATTTTCCTTATTCAAATACAATAATAAACTATTCTCGATTAAAGATTAGCCATTCTATTACTGTATCAATATTTTTGGAGTTTAGAATAATCTTTATTGGCCCTAAAGGAGACTCTTCTGATTCACTACAAAGCGCTACTGTATTAGCAAAAGCAGCTTGCTTGTTTAGATAAAACCAGCTAGATTCATCTCTTAAATTTTGATTTAACTGACGACGATAAGCATTTTTACTTTTATGGGAATGGATCGCTTCATAAATTTTTTTCAAAGATTCAAGACTTGTTGAAGTTGCTTTTAAGGATTCTTTGCTAATTTTTACATCTACATTAACTAAAACATTGGTAATGGCTTGTTCTACTTTTTTAGGATCTTCAGTTGGGTTAATGGAACAAAAAGCATCAATCTTACACGACACATCAGGTGTCTTCATTTATTTTTGCCAGCCTTGAATTATTTTATAAGCTGTTTCAATTAGTTCGTCAATAGTTAAATTATTGTTTGAAATGCTTTCATCAGCTAATGCAATTGGTGTACTAATGCCTACTCCAATTTCTCTAATATCTCGTTCATTGAAGTGTTCTCGATTTTGTGGATCATCTGAACGCCCTCTATCACTCAAAAAACTATAACGAGTATCAGTTGATGCATGAATTGAAAGGAGTTTTACAGTTCCAATTTTTCGTAATACTTGGATTTCTTCGTTAGATCTTATTCCATCAATTATAAGAACATTAGAAACTGAATTTTTTATTTTATCACAAATTAACTCAGCTACTGCTCCTAGACCATTTTTTTCTCGAAGCTCAAGCATTAGTTTTCCTAGATTTTGACCAGTCGGTTCTAGGTTTAGTTTTTTGGCTTCTTCTCTTACTGCATCACCCATATTGATAATTTCAAAATTTTTTGATTTCAGACCATTTGCAATTGTAGATTTTCCGGCACCAGGCATTCCAGTAAGACAGACAATTAGCTTTGACAAGTTCAATGAAACTTACATAATCTTGTCTATGAAGCTACCGGAAATTATTATAAACACATTATCAAAAAACTTTTAATGCGAACTTTTGTTGCAATGGAAATCAACAGTCAGGATATTTTGAATTCAATAAATGATGTTCGATCTAGACTCAGAATAAAAGCAAAACCAGTATCAATAAAGAATATTCATTTTACAATGCATTTTCTTGGAGAGGTTTCTGATGAAATGTCACAGAAAATACAGGAGGAATTGAAATCAATTGAATTCGAACCTTTTGAAGTTTGTATAAAAGGAATTGGAACATTTCCCAAACCGAGTTTTCCACGAGTAATTTGGGTAGGTACAGATGAAGAAGGGGGTAAAAGGATGAGTGAACTCGCTTCAGCTATATCAAAAAAACTATCAAATTTAGGATTTAAAAAAGACAAGCCGTTCAAACCTCATGTTACAATCTTTAGAGTTAAAAATAAGATTGGAAACATCTCAAATGAATTGAAAGAATATGAATCACATACATTTGGAATTCAGAGAATGTCTGAAATAAAATTCAAAAAAAGTGTGTTAACTTCTGATGGACCAATATATTCAGATTTACAGGTGGTAAAAGCTAAACAATGAAACAGATTATTGAAAAAGCAAGGATATTATCTATTCCTTCCAAAAAATTGGAACAAGAAAAAACTAATGTTGCCAAGCTTGCTTTTAATTTAGTCAGAAAACAAGTTACAAAATATTCTCAAATTACTGGTGTAGAATTTGGAGGTTCATATGTTAAAGGTACATGGTTACCAAAAAAAGCTGATATTGATATATTCATAAAATTTGAAAAATCTACAACAGATAAAAAATTCGTTGAAATTTCAAAAAAGATTGGTTTTGAATCTATGAAAAAATTCAAACCTTATGTGAGATATTCAGAACATCCCTATGTTGAAGCAAGAATTAAAGATACTAAAGTAAATGTTGTTCCTTGCTATGATGTTAAAAAAGGCCAGTGGCAAAGTGCTGCTGATCGTTCCCCATTTCACACAAAGTTCATGTTAGAATCATTAACTGGGGTCATGAAGGATGAAGTTAGACTACTCAAAAATTTTCTTAGTTGTAATAAAATCTATGGTTCAGAAATTGCAAAACAGGGAATTAGTGGATATGTAACAGAGGTTTTAGTATTACATTATGGAAGTTTTCAAAATGTGATAAAATCTATTGCAAAGCTAAAAAAGAATCATATCATTGGAAAACCCACGAAAAAATTTGATACCTCAATTATTATTATTGATCCTATTGATAGTAATAGAAACCTAGGTGCTGCAATTTCAAATGAAAACCTTGGAAAATTTATTCTTGCATCAAGATCATTTATGAAATCACCATCTATATCATTTTTCAAATTACAACATAACCCAAAGATCTATAAGAACAATTTAGAAAATTCAATCTCAGTTAAATTTAACTATAAACAAAGAAGTCCTGATATTATTTGGGGTCAAGTAAAAAGAGCAGCAAATTCATTAGCAATACAACTAGAAATTGAAGGATTCAAGGTTTTAAGATATGCAGGTATTACAGATGAAAAAAATGAGGGCTGTTTGATATTTTTACTACAGTCTTTAACGATAGAAGAGAGTTTCCTCAGAGACGGACCTGATTTCTTTTATGAATCCGAATCTGAGACATTCATAAGGAAAAATTCAAAAAATAGTATGATGTGGATTGGTTCTAATAGAAAGATATTATCATTACAAAAACGCCGACAAAATGATATAAGTTTATTTTTAAAAGATTTATTGAAAAATCATCTAAATAAATCAGGTATTCCTAAAGGATTAAAGGCAGATATCAAAAAAGGATTCAAAGTTATGCCTGCAAAAAAAGCTGCAGGAAAATCCATTAAAGAGGCAATTGCAGAACTTGTCTCAACTGATGCAACAATCCTTTCTTTCAATTAACAAGCTTTCAGAAAAACCATATATTACAATTATAGGATATCCAAATGCAACAAAAAAACAAGTGCAATTAAGAATAGCACAAATGAAGAAACTTGGAATCAATAGTGTTTCTTTTCAAGGCGATTTAAAATTAGGTTCTATTAGCATTTTAGGAAAAGGATATGTTGGAATTGTTGTATTAGCAAAGAGACAAAATAAGATTGTTGCAGTAAAAATTCGTAGATCTGATTCACAAAGAAAGGAAATGAATAGGGAAGCAAAATTACTTGAAATAGCAAATTCTTCTGGGGTAGGACCTCGTTTGATCACTAGTAGTAAAAATTTTATGGTAATGGAATATTTGGATGGTAAAAAAATTGGATTGTGGATAAGAGATTTGAAAGGAAAAGGAAGTGCTTCGAGATTAAAATCAGTAATAAAAAAGACGTTAGAAGATTGCTATAATCTTGACCAAATAGGATTAGATCATGGTGAATTAAGTAGTATTTCTAAACATGTTATTGTAGGAAAATCAAAAACTACAATAATTGACTTTGAGAGTGCGAGTACAAAAAGAAGAGCTTCAAATGTAACTTCAGCTACACAGGGAATTTTCATAGGTTCAGGAATATCAAAAGCTACACAAAAAATCTACAAATTACCATCAAAAAATAAACTCATTGATGCTTTGCGAATTTACAAGCATAAGCCATCAAGAAAAAATTTTGATGCTCTTCTAAAAATTTTAAGAGTGTAAAATTATGTCACATAAAGAAGCTACCAAGTTTTTAAAAAAAGATCCAAAATTAGCAGAAATTATCAAACAAGTAGGCGATTATAATGTTAAAATAACTAAAAATCGGTATCAATCCTTAGTAGAAACAATAATTGCGCAGCAATTATCTGGTTCTGCTGCTGAATCAATATTAAAAAAATTTAAAAAATTATTCAAGTCAAAATTTCCTAAACCATTTGAGGTAATCAAAACACCAGATTCTAAAATTCGTTCAGCGGGATTATCAAAAATGAAAATTATGTATATTAAAGATTTATCAAAAAAAATCCAATCAAAACAGCTGAATATGAGAAAAATTTCTACTAAAAGTGATGAATACATCATAGAGCATCTAACTGATGTTAAAGGTATAGGAAGATGGACTGCTGAAATGTTTTTGATTTTTTCTCTTGGTAGGTTAGATGTACTTCCAGTGGGAGATTTAGGATTGAAAAAAGGAATTCAATTAATGTATTCTTTAAAAGAATTACCAAATGAGAATGAAATTGAACAAATGGCCGAGTCTTGGAGACCATATAGAACAGTTGCAACCTGGTATCTTTGGAAGAGTTTACAAAAATTTGATACAATTGGATGAGTAATGGTGGGACCGGCAGGATTTGAACCTGCGACCTCCAGCACCCCAGGCTGGCATCATAGCCAATCTAGACGACGGCCCCTCATGATTGAAGCAAGGAATGAAATTATTAAATCGTAGTATTAGATAATATTCTTAAATGAAAATTTGTTCTATTTGTAATAAAATATCTGGAACTGATAATGATCATTTAGATTGCCAAGAAAAAAGACGAATTGAATTAGAAGCTAAAGATCTTAAAGAAAAACTTCCTGAACAATTAAACATGGCAAAAAATTCAGATGATCTTAATTTAGAAATTAAAGCAGTTTTAGATCATCTGACAAAAGAAAAAGAAAAGACAAAGGATTGATTTTAAGAATTATTATCTTTCTTGAGTAGTTGGTCTTATTAGAATTTCATTTACGTTAACATGGTTTGGTGCGTCTACTGCATATATTATTGCGTTAGCAATATCTTGAGGTTTTAATGAATCAATTTTCTTTGAATTTTCAACAAAGCTTTTCAATGATTCGTCTGTAATTGAATTTGTAAGTTCAGTCGCTACAACTCCTGGTTCAATACAGGTAACTCGAATGTTTGATCTTGTACTAAATTCCTCCCTTAATCCTTCACTAAAGGCAGTAACAGCATGTTTAGTTGCACAATATACACTTCCAGAAGGAAAAACGACTCTTCCAGCTACTGATGAGATATTAATAATATGTCCAGATTTTTTTTCATGCATGTGAAGGATTACTGCAGCAGTACAGTACAAAACACCTTTGATGTTGACATCAATCATTTGATCCCATTCATCTACTTTGAGATTTTTAATAAAACTAAGA
Organism: Nitrososphaerota archaeon; assembly: GCA_022573065.1. Taxonomy (GTDB): domain Archaea; phylum Thermoproteota; class Nitrososphaeria; order Nitrososphaerales; family Nitrosopumilaceae; genus CSP1-1. The sequence goes on along the minus strand of JACZUQ010000007.1, from coordinate 5,643 downwards.
GGCATTAATCCTGCATTATTGACCAAAATATCAACTCCTCCCCATTTGTCTATAACTGCTTTGACAAATGAATCACAATCAGATTTTTTAGTGACATCTAGTTTTTGAGAAAAAGCCTCCCCACCATTTTTTATGATTTCATTTTCAAGTTCTGATAGTTTGTCAGTTCTACGAGCTCCAATTGCTACTTTAGCCCCTGCTTTAGAGAGAGCTAACGCAGTTGCATATCCAATTCCGCTACTAGCTCCAGTGACTATAGCTACTTTATCTTTAATCATCCAGAAATCTACTCATAGAAACTTCTATTCAACATCGTAAAAATGTTTTCAAGAAACTTTCATTTTGTAAAAATATCTGGAAGATGATTTATTAGAACAATATTCATAGTAATATTATGGATGCAGCAGATTGTGCCTATTGTGGTGATTTCCAAGATATGCCTTTTCAATGTAATTATTGTAAAGATCCATTTTGTGCAGAACATAGACTGCCTGAAGAACACAGATGTGTTAAATTAACTCAGATTCGAGCAAAAAAATTTGGGCAAATAGGTGTAATTAGAGATGGCGAAAAAAACAAAGGTAGTTTTTTTAAAAGATTATTTAAAAAATAAGAAACGATATTAGTAAATCGATTTATCAGGATTAATTTTTGCACGTCTAGCTTGATAAAATAATGCAACAGCTAAGGCAACTAATACAAATGATGTTAACCAATGAGCTGTGATTAATGTAACATAAGCAATTGCAAATACAATGGATAAAAATCCTTGAGTAGTTAATTTTAACCAAGTTGAAATTTTAATTGCTCTACTAATCATTTCGATTATGAAGAGACCTATTACTGGATATATGGTCAGTAATAAGAAATCGATTACATCTACATCAAGATGTGACATTTTTTCTCAACCTAATTTCTAGAATCAATTTAATTTGTATCTAATCTTCCCAGCGAATTTTTGCTGCTATATTTTTTGATATCAATGCCTGTGCATTTTCATAAGGTATAGTTGCAACATCTTCTGCTTTAAATGGGCCATACTTGGCTAAATCTGCTCCAACCATTTGTTCAGTTTCTTTCAAAAATCGAACTACAGTAGATTTCGTTTTGTGTTTAGTTGCTAGAGAATCCAAAAATTTAGATTTTCCATTTAAAGTACTAGATAGAATAATGTCCATTCTTTCACGTTTTTCTTCATCTGCATCAAGAATGAATTTTTCTTCATTAAGTAAATTAGAATAATCTATCTTATTTGATTTCGTAGCTTTTTCAAGTCTAATTTTCAAAAGAAGTGTGGTAAGATCTGTGATCATGTTAACAAGAGCATCTTTGACTTTAGCTTCTACTCCATCATATCCTTCACTCTTTAATTTTCCAACAAACTCTGAAATTGAAATGTAAAGTTGATGATCAATTTCTTGTACTGTATCATTGTTAGTTTCACGTAACAAAATAGAATACAATGAAATGACATCAATTTCTTTTAATTCAGACATACTTCTTAACCCAACAATCCTTAAATGACGGATCTTTTTGTGTTAGCTTGAAGGTATAAAATTGCCATATAAAGTGATTGGTGGAAGGCCAACTCAAATACGATATTCGGCAGATGAAGTTTTTGCAAAGATTAAACACGATCAAATAAAATTTATCGATTTACAGTTTTCTAGCCTTACTGGGAGATTTCATCATACAACAATTTCAGCTGATACTTTTACTCCCGATCAGATGGAAGATGGAGTACCAAAGCTTGATGGATCATCAATTGTTGGATTTACCAGTATTGATGATTCTGATCTAATCCTAAAACCCGATCCAAATACTTATGCTACTATACCTTGGATGGTTGAACATAAGACTGCTCGTCTGTTATGTGATATCTATTGGGGTTTTGGAAGAGGTAGATTAGAAAGAGACCCACGTGCTATTGCACAAAAAGCTGAACAATATGTGAAGGCACAAGGATATGATTTTAGTCAATGGGGTCCAGAAGTAGAGTTTTTTGTGTTTGACAAAGTACATTGGGATGTCTTAACACCTTACAAAGGTCAATCCTATTCTATTGAATCAGTAGAAGCGCCTTGGAGTCAGGAAGGAACTGGATATCCTATGGGTCTTCAAGAAGGATATTATCCTAGTACACCATCTGACACACTTTCAGAATTTAGAAGTGAATGTGTTGATGTGTTGATTGAACATTTTGGAATTTTATGTGATAACCATCACCACGAAGTTGCAACTGCAGGACAGTGTGAGATTGATATTAGATATGATTATTTAACAAACTCTGCAGACGCAACTCAATCATACAAATACGTTATTCGTAATATTGCACAAAAACATGGGAAGGTAGCCACCATGATGCCAAAACCAATTTCAATGGATTCTGGTTCTGGAATGCATACTAATGTTAGTCTTTGGAAAAATAACACCAACTTATTTTTTGATAAAGATGAAAAAGAAGAACTTAGCCAGATAGGCAGATACTTTTGTGGTGGAATACTTAATCATGCAAGAGCTTTAGTTGCAATTACAAATCCTACAACAAATTCGTACCACAGACTTGTGCCAGGATATGAAGCTCCTGTATATATTGCATGGAGCGGTAGCAATAGATCAGCTATTGTGAGAGTTCCTCAGCATTTCAAAGGAGAAAAATATTCTTATCTAAAAAGATTGGAGTTTAGGGCTCCTGATCCATCATCAAATCCATATCTTGTTTTCTCTGCAGTGTTAGCAGCTGGATTAGATGGATTAAAGAAGAAGACGGATCCTGGTGAACAAGTTCGTGAAGATATTTTCAAAATGACTCGGGGAGAACGTAAAAAACGTGGAATTAATATTTTGCCAGTAAACTTAGGTGAGGCTCTTGATGCTCTTGAAAGTGATAGAAAATTCCTTAATCCAATTTTCTCAAACAGTGTGATTGATAAAATTATTGAGTTAGAAAGAAGGGATCAAAGAGAGATAGCAATTAGGCCTCATCCACATGAGTTTTATCTATACTTTGACGTTTAGAATTACTAAACTCTACCAGTAAACTGTATAATATAGTAAAAAGAAATAGCTATTAGTCCAAAACCTCCACCAAGGAAGATACCACGTTTATTTTCAGTAGTTGCAGCTTTGTAAACTAGGATTGAACCTGCTAACCCTACAAACAAGACTATAACACCAAAAATTACTTTATCTAATGGGCGGTCATTGATGAGTGGATTAAATATTCCTGCAAGAAGTACAAAAAATAATATCAAATAAACATACTTTGCTGCAATTATTGCTTTAGTAGTATTACTCAATAAACTTCGTAAAATTTGAAATAAAATAAACTTTTTAAAAATTTCTGGATAACTAATAGTCTAGAATTTTTACATCATTCCGCCCATGTCAGGCATTCCACCACCCATTCCAGGTGGCATTCCACCACCCATTCCAGGTGGCATTCCACCTTCAGCACCAGATGGAGGCGATGGAGGCCCTGCGGATTTTGCTACAGCAATTACATCGTCAATTCTTAGTATCATACATGCAGCTTCTGCAGCAGCAGATATAATCTGATTCTTGACAGATAAGGGTTCTATAATATCACTTGATTTCATATTACCTACACGGCCTTTCATAACATCAATTCCCGTCCACTTTTCACCTTTAATTTGTCGAGAACGAAGTGTAGCTAGAGTGTCAATTGGATCCATGCCAGCATTTTGTGATAGTGTTAAAGGAATTGTTTCTAAAGCATCGGCAAACTTTTCAGCTGCTAGTTGTTCACGTCCTTCAAGTGTTTTAGCCCAACTTCGAATTTTTGTGGCTGTATATGTTTCAGGAGCTCCACCGCCTGCTACAATTGATGGAACTTCCATTACATCTTTAACAACCATAATTGCATCATGAACAGAACGTTCTACTTCATCAACTACTCGTTGTGAACCTGCTCTTAGAAGCAAAGTAACAGATTTTGGATGTTTACATCCTTCAATGAAAACCCACCTGTCTTCTTCAATTTTTCTTTCTTCAACTAATTTAGCAGAACCCAAATCTTTTTCAAAAAGATCATCAAGGTTTGAAACAATCCTTGCACCAGTAGCTTTTGCAAGTTTTGTTAAATCGCTTTCTTTTACTCTTCTAACTGCTAAAATCCCGGCCTTTGCAAAATAATGTTGAACCATATCATCAAGACCTTTTTGACATAGAACTACAGTTGCACCTGAAGCAATAATTTTGTCAACCATATTTTTTAACATCTGATTTTCTTCATCTAGAAATGATTTCATTTGTTGTGGATTTGTGATATTGATTTTTGCATCGGTCTCTGTTTTATTAATTTCAAGTGCAGAATTTATCAATGCAATTTTTGCATCGTTAATTTCCTTTGGCATTCCACCATGAACTATTTCCTTATCAAGAACAATTCCTTGAATTATTTTACAATCCTTAATTGACCCACCAGCTTTTTTTTCAACTTTAATGTCATCTTCATCAACAACAAAATTATCGCCATCTTTTTCTGCTACGGCTGTAACTGCATTTACAACAAGTTCAGCTAAATGACTAGAATGTTTTCTGACTAGTTTGGTTTGCATAGATGTTTTTGCTATTTTTTGTAAGATTGATTTATCGTTTGCAGTAACAACATAAGAAATATCTTGAAGGAATTGTTTTGCTTTTTTTGCTGCTTTTCTATAACCATCAACAATTATTGTGGGATGAACATTTTGATTAATTAGAGATTCAGCTTGTTCTAAGAGTGCTCCAGCAAGTATAACTACTGAGGTTGTCCCATCTCCAACCTCGTTATCAGTTGTTTTAGCAATTTCAACTAACATTTTTGCAGCGGGATGTTGAACATCGATTTCTTTGAGAATAGTTGCACCGTCATTTGTAATGGTAACATCGCCTAAAGAATCAACAAGCATCTTATCCATTCCTCTTGGACCTAAACTAGATTGAACAATTTCAGCAATAATTTTTGAAGCTGCGATATTGTTTCTTTGAGCTTCACGACCTTTTGTTTCACTAGTTCCTTCTTTTAGCAAAATTACAGGCATGTTACTTCTAGTTGCTTGTGCACTCATAGCTGATCCAGCCCCAGCTTCCCTTTTTATACGTTATTTCGTGTCAAATAAATTTTAAATAATTTTTTGGTGATTTTAGATCGGTGTTTTTAAATTGGGAAAATGGATTTCGGTGTACGTGACTAGTTCTAATGAGAATTCTTACAAGAGGGTTTTTTCTATGCTCAAAGATCACCACAAATGGTTTGAGCATTCAATTCCATTAATAGCAAGTGAGAATATTCCAAGCCCTGCAGTAAGGGAGGCAATAATTTCTGATTTTGGAAACAGGTATGCTGAAGGATGGCCAGGCGAACGAGTCTATGCAGGTTGTGTGTATATTGATAAAGTTGAGGTTGAATGCATGTCCCTTGCAAAGAAGCTTTTCAAGGCAGAGTTTGCAGATGTAAGACCAATATCAGGAGTAGTTGCAAATCTTGTAATCTATTCTGCGTTTTCTAATCCAGGAGATGTTATGTTAGCACTTTCTATTCCTGCTGGAGGACATATTTCTCATGGAAAAAAAGAACATTCTGGAACTGCAGGTCTAGTTCATGGTTTAGAAATTGAATTCTATCCTTTTGATGCAGAA
>JACZUQ010000075.1 GCA_022573065.1 Nitrososphaerota archaeon | reverse complement strand
GCTCTAACAATAGCTCTTTCTTTTAACACCAAGTTTTGAAATTTTTCCCAGCCCATCTCATCAACTAAATATCTCATTCGATTTCTTGCCATATTTTTCCTATTACCCATTCTATCGAATATTCTAAGGACGGCAATCGAAGTGTATAGTAAATCTTCTTCTGGGGTAAAATCTTCAAGATGGTGGCCAACAAATGATTTGTTGCCAAGGCCTCCACCTAGAAAGATCTTAAAACCACGTTGAGTTTTTTCGCCAATCTCTCTAGTTGCAGGAATTAGTCCAACATCAACCATTCTTGCCATTCCATGTTTTTCACAACATGTAAAATTGAATTTGAATTTTCGTGGAAGGTTTTGATTTAATGGATTTCTTAAAAGAAACTTTGCAGTAGCGATAGCATATGGAGTAGCATCAAATTTTTCATCATGACATACCCCAGCAAGTGGGCTACACATTACATTTCTAACTGTATTGCCACAAGCCTCACGAGAAGTTAATCCAACTTCACTTAGTTCACGCATTATTTCTGAAACATCTTCTAGTACCACCCAATGAAGTTGGATGTTTTGTCTAGTAGAAATATGAGCACTTCCTATAGAGAATGTTTCACTAAGTTGAGCAATCTTTTCTAATTGAATTGGATAAATTTCACCAGCAGGAATTTTAATTCTAACCATAGCATAATCGTCTGTCATCCTAGTACCATAGGCACCATGTTGTAATCGAAAACGTCTAAAGTTATCGTGGTCAATTTTACCTTGTCTGTAGAGTTTAACTGTTTTTGCAAAATTTTCAGCTTCTTCAATTTTGGCCCAGTTAACTCTAGGTAATTTAGAATCAGGACTGGATTGCTTAAGATTAGCTATAGTCAACGGTAAATACATGTCCCTTGAATTTAGATATAAATTTTTGAGAGTAGGAATTTTAACCAAAGTTTAGAATATGGTGACCAAATCTTGCCACATAAAAAATCGAAACACTTCAAAACGCTTTCCAAATTATTGGAATTAGGTTATACTAATTTTATTTAATTTTTATCAGTTGAGTCACGTAAGTTTTTTTATTAGATAATTGAAAATAAAATATGGACAAAGTTTGTTATTCTTGTAAAAAAAAAATTGAAATAGGAAGTTTGAAAACATCTAGAACAAGATTTGCTAAAATGGGATTAATCCCGCCAGAAGGAATGAGTGGTATTGATAAAATTTGTTCAAAGTGTTTACATGAAATTTATGAGAAGCAAATTATACAAGCAAGAATAAAACGACTCAAAAATAACATGGCAAAAGATCTGCTAATTAAAAGAGACAGAGATCTAACTGTGCTGCCTAAAAAAATTTGAACCGAAAAAAAGGAAAAATTCCTTTAGAAATATTAAAATTTTAGAGTATTTTGCCAAATTCGAGGAAACTATTAATGGGTTTTAAGATGGATTATGTCATGCAAGAATCAGTTAACGAAGAAAGACCTAAAAAAATTTTTACAGATGTAAGAGAGGTAGACATTACTAAAGCAATAGCAAATGAATTTCATTCAGTTTTAATAGATAGAGCTGAATCAGATGTGATCATTATTGGTGCTGGACCTGCAGGACTTACCGCAGGACGAGAACTATCTACTATGGGTTTCAAAGTTCTGATTATTGAACAAAACAACTACTTAGGTGGAGGTTATTGGTTAGGCGGATATATGATGAATCCTGTTACTGTTAGAGAACCAGCACAAAAGATTTGGGACGAGTTAGGGATTCCATATAAAAAAGTAGGAAATGGATTATATCTTACACCAGGTCCTCATGCAGTTTCTAAATTAATTGCTGCTACATGTGATGCAGGAGTAAAATTTCTTAATTTAACAAAGTTTGATGATTTGGTTTTAAAAAATGGTCGTGTAGAAGGCATCGTTGTAAATTGGATGCCAGTATCTGCATTACCGCGAAACATTACATGTGTTGATCCGGTGGCATTTGAATCAAAAATGATAATTGATGCATCTGGACATGATTCTGTGGCAGTAAAGCGTCTTGTTGATAGAAATCTTGTCGAATGGAAAGGAATGAATCCAATGAATGTTAATGAGGGAGAAGAACATGTGGTAGAAAAAACTGGTGAAGTATATCCAGGTCTTGTTGCAGCAGGCATGTCAGTAACTGAAACATATGGCTTGGCTAGAATGGGTCCAACGTTTGGTTCTATGTTATTTTCAGGTAAAAAAGCAGCGGAAATAACTGCGGCAAAAATCAAAGAGCTAGGCAGATAACTAACTATATTCCAATATGATTATTGAAAATTTCAAAAATTTATCTTTATGATGAACCATCAATACCAGAAATAAAAATTTCAAAACTAGCAGATTTTGTCAAAAAAACTTTTTCAATAGATACAGAGATAAGGAAAAATATTTTCCAAAATGCAGACAAAACTCTTGCAAGACATCTTGCAGCATGTAGAATCATTAATACAAAAAAACCATTTGAGTTTCATTCCGCAAGTATAGAAGAAATTGAATTTGAAAATGAAAGTTTTAAAAATTCTTCTAAAATAAAAAACATAGTAATGTATGATGGATTTGAATTACAGAAACTCGTTTCGAGTTTAATTTCAGAAGATGAAAACTCTTTAGATAATTTTCATATCATATTTACAAATCGGCTAACATGTACGTATGATTCCGATGATTATAGATATCATGGAAGGGCAATTATTTGTTCAAATCCATCGATTATTTCTACAACAGGAATTATTGAAGCTCCTGCAAAGCCAAGAGAGTATTATATTAAATTAATTTCAAATATGGCTCAAGGACTCAATGTTGATTCATTAAAGAAAAAATTTCAAGGAAGTTATTTGGAATATCATGACGAACGTATTTCTAC
>JACZUQ010000037.1:7452-9070 GCA_022573065.1 Nitrososphaerota archaeon | reverse complement strand
ACCTTTCTGCCCAAAATGTAAAAAAAATGCCTTCGCTTATTCTTATCAACTTTTTCCATTAAAAGATAAACTCATGATGGCGCAAGAACGGATTGGAATACGTGCGCATGAACCATTCAAGGGAGTTAAAGAATTAATCAATCAAGAAAAAGTTTCTGAACCACTTGAAAAAGGACTAATTAGACAAAGTTTAGATTTGACAGTATTCAAAGATGGCACTGTAAGATTTGACGCTACAAACTCCCCTCTAACACACTTTAAACCATCCTGGATTGGAACATCTATTGAAAAACTCAAAGAATTAGGATACACATATGATGTAAATGAATCTCCTCTCACTAACAATGATCAAATAATAGAATTGAGAATACAGGATGTTATCATACCATATAACAGTGGGAATTATCTTGTAAACGTATGTAAATACATCGATATTCAATTAGAGAAATTTTATGAGAAATCAAAATTTTATAATGTAAAAAAAATTAATGATCTTGTTGGTCAGTTAATTATTGGTTTAGCTCCTCACACATCAGTTGGGATTGTTGGAAGAATTATTGGTTTTACAGAGACAAACGTTTGTTTTGCTACACCAATATGGCATTCAGCAAAAAGACGAGATGCAGATGGCGATGCGGATTCCATAATGTTATTGATGGATAGTTTACTAAATTTTTCAAGACAATTTCTTTCAGATAAAATTGGTGGACTTATGGATGCGCCTTTACTAATTCAACCATCTGTTCTTCCACATGAATCTCAGCCTCAAGCACATAACTTTGAAGTTATGAAACATTTACCACTTTCATTTTTTGAGGCAACTCTTCAAAAACAACAAGCAGCTGATGTGACCAGTATAGAGACAGTTAAATCAAGATTAGAAACTAAAGCAGCATTTTATGGATATGAATTCACTCATAGTACTACCACTCTTACTACATCAAGATCTAGAAGTGCGTATTCTACCCTTGGTTCAATGCTTGATAAGCTAGATTTGCAGATTCGAAATGCAGATCTTATTAATGCAGTTGACACAAAAGAAATCGTTTCATATGTTATTACGACTCATCTTGTTCCAGATATAATGGGAAATCTTAGAGCTTATGGCCGTCAAAGGTTTAGGTGCACTGCATGTGGTCAAAGCTATAGGCGAGTACCTCTTTTACAACATTGCACTTGTGGAAATAAATTAATTCAAACTATAACAAGAGGCTCAGTTGTAAAATATCTTAAACTTGCAAAAAGATTAGTTGAAAAATACGAGGTTGGTGCATATCTTACAGGACGGATAAATACTCTTTCTGATGAAATTGATCTAGTCTTTGGAAAAGATAAAGGAGATCAATTGCTTCTTACAGATTATGTAAACTAAATGGCTATTGCTCTCACTGGCGAACCAGTAGCATCTTTAAGTTTCAAAGGTAAAACAATCAACTTAAAATGAATATCAGAAATTTTTTCGAGATTACACAGATTTTCCACAATTAATACGTTATTTTTTGAAAACATATGATGAACAGAAAATCTCCCATCAGTTCCTATATCGATACTTGGTGAATCAATCCCAACTAAATTAACGTTTTTTGAAATTAAATATTTTGCTGCAGACGAGGACAAG
>JACZUQ010000037.1:5820-7354 GCA_022573065.1 Nitrososphaerota archaeon | reverse complement strand
ACGTTATTTTTTGAAAACATATGATGAACAGAAAATCTCCCATCAGTTCCTATATCGATACTTGGTGAATCAATCCCAACTAAATTAACGTTTTTTGAAATTAAATATTTTGCTGCAGACGAGGACAAGCCAGGATTATTTTTAAAAAAAGATTTTTTCCCCAAGTTTTTTTGCCAACCTGTTGAAAAAATAACTGTGGCGTTATCTTTTATTAGTTCGTATTTTTTTTCAAAATTAATAATATCAGTTTTGGTAATTAGTTGATGAGAACCTTTTGGTATTTTTATCAGAATAGCATCTGAAATAAATCTTGATGGAGAAATTTGATGAATTTTACTTCCTTTTTCAAAAAAATGGAAAGGAGCATCTAAGTGAGTTCCTGTGTGAGAACTTAGAAAAAGTAATTCAAGATTGTATCCTTCAGTTTTGATTTTAGACCACGGAATAAAATGGGGTTTTGGCGAACCTGGAAAGCTTTGCATGTTTTGAGATATGGTAAGTGTTAAATCAATTGGCTCCACGCAGAAAAATATTCTAACTGTTTAATCAGTTTTGATACTTTAATGAAAGGTTAAATATTGTCTACTGAAATTCTGAATGTGCCAACAGCTTATGTTTTGTTAAATTCAGATTTAGGTTCTGATGAATCAATTATCTCTAAGGTTAAAGGAATTCTAGATAACGAAGAAAACATCAAGTATGAGATTCAGGGTGTATACGGAGTTTATGACATTGTATTGAAAATATCCACAGGAAATACTGAAGATCTTAGATCAGTAATTACTAATAAAATTAGAAAGATAGACAAGGTTCAATCAACTCTTACAATGATGGTAATTCAAGAACAAGATAAATCATAATTTTTTAATCTCATCTACAACTTTTTGAATTTCGACCTCAGAATTGAAAAAATGTGGGGATGCTCTAATGATTTTTTTATCTCTAATTTCACGAACAGCAAGAACTATCTTTTTCTTTTCAAGTCTTTCAACGACTTGTTGGGGGTCTTGTCCTTCTAAAGAAAAAGAAATAATACTTGTTCTTCCTGATTGCTCCTCTGGTCCATACAAAGAAACTCCAGATATTTTTGATAATTCTTCACGCATAATATAGGATAGCTTCATGATTTTACTACGTATACTATTCAACCCAAATTGTAACAAATAGTTAATTGATGCTTCTAATCCGACAAAACCAACATAATTACGAAATCCTGTTTGAAATTTATCTGGAATATCTTTGTATGTCAATTTTGTATCGTCATATATCATAGCGGATTCTCCTCCTATAGAATTCGGTTCAAGTAATTTACTAGATTCTTTTTTACAATAAAAAATTCCAGTACCCATTGGTCCACATAACCATTTAGACCCATTAAATGACATAAAATCACTTTTAGTTTTTTTAAAATCATATTCTCCAAAACATCCAACAGTTTGAGCAGTATCTAAAAAGAAAGGCACATCCTTTTTTTCAAGATATTCTCCAACTTCTTCTACTGGAAGAATCGTTCCTGTATTATACAAAGCATGGC
>JACZUQ010000037.1:3886-5722 GCA_022573065.1 Nitrososphaerota archaeon | reverse complement strand
AATACAACACATTTGGTATTTGAATCAACAAAATTATGAAGTTCCTTGATATCAAAAAACCCATCATGATCTATCTTTAAATTTTTTAATGAAATCTTTTTTGATAAACGTAACCATGGGTAATAATTTGCATGATGTTCATGGTCCATACCTCGAATTATTACATTAGATTTAGAATCTAAAGATAGACCCGTAGAAACCAAATTTACTCCATCAGTTGTACTTTGAGTAAAAATGATCTCTTCAGATTTACAACGTATTAAGTCTGCAATACTTTTCCTAATTCGAATAAGTTTTTCTTTCAAAAACTGTTCTGAATCAATTGAATCTGGCCCTATAGAACTATAATTAACTAAAAAATCATTCATTGCCTTTATACTGGAAAAAGGCATTAAAGACACTGAAGCACTATTCAAATAGATTTTTCCATTTTGAGGTAGTTCTTTGGAGAAATCAATTGAATCCAAATTCATTCTTATATCAGATTATGACTCGTTTTGTGTTGGATAAAAATCCTGAGCAAAATCTTACAGATTTTAAGGAATTATTGGAATTAAATACATTAAATTTAATCATGCATTCAGACCCTTTTTTGAAAACAAATTTCCTAAACAAGATAATTTCAACAACAAATAATCCTGTTATTTTTCTAGATTTTGATCTATTATTTAGTGGGTATATCTCCTCTAACATCATTTTACAAAGTCAGAGTCTGACTTTATACCAGCCTACTAGAAAAAATTGGCTCGAAATAATAAAAACAATTTTGCTTAATCTTTCTGAGAGAAAATCTATACTAATCATTGATTCGTTAAATGGATTATTCAATATGTATTCTGATAAAAAAAATGCAGGAAGATTAGTCAACAGCTTCGTCATGCTTTTTTGTAGTATTGCAAAAATGTCTGATTCTCATGTATTAATTTCGGCAATGACTAGAAAAAAAAATGGTAAGGATTGGGTTTTGTCAATTATTGGCCGACATGTTTTTCGAACAAAACAGATGAATTGTATTAATCTAGAAAAACAAAACTCAAGTTTTATTGCTAATATTTTAGACGAAAAAACTCATCCTACTAAATCATTCAAAATACCTATTCAATCAGAACTAATCTAAATCCATTCAATTTGAATAATTTGTGATTCTAATATTATAGAATGAGCTCTATGCGATCTAATTTTGAAACACTGTTATGAATTTTCTAACGGCGTTATATCCTGCATTTATTGAGCAAGTTATATTAAGATCAGAAAGCTTGAATTTATCATAATGCCAGTAGCAATACTTCCTGACATCAGTGAACAAATGTGTATTGGATGCGCACTTTGCGTTGAAATTTGTACAACTTTGGGACCAGATGTTCTAAGAGTTAAACCAGTTGAAGGCTGGAAGAGAGGTAAGGCTTTTGTCTTTTATCCTGAAAGATGTATCTCTGATGGTGCATGTATTGGAGTTTGTCCGACAAAGGCAATCTTTTGGATGAGACCAATGGACTTTACAGTAGGACAACCAGTAGCACTCTTCAAAAACTCAGTCTTCGTCAAAGGTTGGACTGAACTAATCGATTAAAAGTTCATCCACTTTTTAATTTCTTTTTTGTTAGAATTTTCATCAAAATGACTTTTTTTCGCTGTGTAAATATATGGATGACCTAAACTTCATTTTATGAGCAAACCAGGAAATCTCTGGCGTAAAATACATGGTAAGGTTACAAAAAAACCAACGAATTTTTCTTGGTTGATAGATAGTAAATTAGCTGGATGTGGAATGCCTACAAGTGTTAATGAAGTAAATTGGGTTTTAGAACAAGGAGTTAAATCAATTGTAACTATGAC
>JACZUQ010000037.1:0-3788 GCA_022573065.1 Nitrososphaerota archaeon | reverse complement strand
GGTTACAAAAAAACCAACGAATTTTTCTTGGTTGATAGATAGTAAATTAGCTGGATGTGGAATGCCTACAAGTGTTAATGAAGTAAATTGGGTTTTAGAACAAGGAGTTAAATCAATTGTAACTATGACTGAAAACGCTTTACCTGAATCTTGGGTAAAAGATACTAAATATCTTCATGTACCAACTGAAGATCTTAATGCTCCTGACATTGATAAAATTGAAGATGCAGTTGATTTTATTCATGAAAGAATAACTAATAATGATCCTGTAATGGTTCACTGTGCTGCAGGTATTGGAAGAACTGGAACTATTCTTGCATGTTATTTAATAAAATACGAAAAATATTCTGCTAAAAAAGCTATTGAAAAAGTAAGAAGAGAAAGACCCGGTTCAATTCAATCTGAACGCCAGGAACTTGTGGTCGGATTATATGAGAAACACGTACGTTAACTGATTATTCAGGAATAGCATGAGCATCTAGTTTACCATCTTTGATTTTGATAAACATGAATCTATTGTCTTTGAAGATTAAGGTTATACCACCTTCTTTGTCTGGGTCTTCTACTTCCAGTAATTCCTGTCCTCGAAGTCCATCATATTTTACCATGTTTTTTCATCCAAAATTACCACTTATATCCTAATTGATTTTGATTTCAATTTCCTTTGCATTAGATTTAGTACTGAAAGGTTCAGTATAATCATGTTTTTGCCATGAGACATTTACTTCTGCTCCAATAGTATGATTACCCTTTCCAAGATCTGATGCTTTGAATGTTATCTTCTCATCAAAATCAAATAATTCCTGTCTTACTTCTTCTTCTGTAAGTCTGATAAATGGTTCAAAATTTTTTGCGACCTGAACCCAAACCCTTTTTTTCTTCATGGGATTTACCAGCTTTGGATTCCGAGTCCAAAAAATTGATGCTTTTCTGTAGGTATCTATAGGTTTTCCTAATTCATGTTTTCTTATACCTGCAGTATGAAGTTTTACTCTATACTTCAACTTGAATAAATTATCATTTTTGTTGTAGGCCTTGGTCCAATTTTTCTCATTAAAAGCCTCACGCAATTTACCTTGTATTGAAAACTTTACATCAATAGTAACTATATCATCTGACGAAAATTCATCCTTCTTCTTATCCAAACTGATATCTGAGATGTTATTCATTTCCATTTGATCAATCGCTCATAATGATTTATATCTACAATAAGTTCTTTTTCGAATACCTTGGAGGCGCAGATAATGAAATCTTCTTCAAAGGAGATCAATCTTTCTATCAAAGAATCTGATATTGGAACATTGTACATTGTTCAACATGAGCTATTAAAAGAAAAGGATATTGGTTTTGCGGGATTAATTATCAAACACCCACTTACTAATGAATGCTGGATGCGAGTAAATTCAACTAAAAAAGATCCATTAAAGGAAATAACAAATGCAACAGAATCAGCAATAAAATCCGTTGATGAATTAAAAAAATTATTTAAATCTAAAATTAAGGTAAATTAAATGAAGTTTTGCCCCAAGTGTGAGGTACGACTAAAAAAGAGCAACAATACTTCTGCTATTTGTCCAAAATGTGGTTATTCTGAAAGTACTGCTAAAAAAAATAAAAAAGAAACAAAAGAAGAGCTATCTAAATTTAATATAATTGAAGGAGATGAGGGTAAGGAAACTTTATCCACAATTAAAATTGATTGTGAAAAATGTGGAAATAATGAGGCAGTATGGTGGATGTTACAAACTCGTAGTGCTGATGAACCTACTACGCAATTTTATAGATGTACAAAATGTCGCCATACTTGGCGAAACTACGCATAATGTTAAATTGAACAATTTGGAGAAGTGATTAACTTTGGTATTCTCAGCAAAAACTAATGGTTCTGATGATCTTAAAGCAATAATTTCGGCAATTTCTACATTAGTTGAAGAAGCAACTTTTGTCTCAAATGCTGAAGGTATTACTTTTAGGGGGATGGATCCATCTCATGTTGCATTAATTGATATATCTTGGCCTAACTCAGCTTTTGAAAAATACGAGTGTGATAGTGATACTAAATTTGGAGTTAGAGTTGATGAATTTTCAAAACTAATCAAAAGGGCAGAAAAGAAAGATAGTATAGAACTTAGTATTTCTGAAGATAATCTACTTTTAGTAACTATAGGCAAAAATAAAAAATACAAAATGCGATTAATTGAAAGCTCGGCATCAGATACCCCCCTTCCTAAGATTTCTTATGATGCAAAAATTGTATTAACTTCAAGTGCGTTTGACAAAATTTTAGGTGATGTTCAGGTAGTATCTGATTACTTGACAATAACTGCTACACCTTCAAAAGCTGAATTTTCTGGAAAAGGAGATTCAGGAGAGGTTGTTATTGACCTTGAGAAAGGTATGGAAGAATTAACTGATATTTCTGTAGAACAAGATAGTACTGGAACCTATAGCCTAGAATATCTTAATCCAATTGTTAAAGCAGTTGGTACTTCTGCCGGAACAGTCACCTGTGAGTATTCTACTGCAAAACCATTAAGAATAGAATTTAAGGTTGCCAACATTGGTAGAATTCACTTCTACTTGGCTCCTCGCGTGGAAAGTTAAAGCATTTAAGGATTAATTAAAACAGGATATACTGATTTGAAACTAGTAGTAAAGTTTGGGGGCACCTCAATATCTTCTGGTAAAAATATTAGAGAAGTTGCTAATTATCTTCATAATCTTTCAAAAAAGAATCAAATCATTACCGTATGTTCTGCAATTAGTGGAGTAACAGATGATCTTATTCAGATTTCAAAATTTATAC
The DNA here is from genome assembly GCA_022573065.1 of Nitrososphaerota archaeon. GTDB lineage: Archaea > Thermoproteota > Nitrososphaeria > Nitrososphaerales > Nitrosopumilaceae > CSP1-1. Next base: position 982 of record JACZUQ010000037.1, on the reverse strand, counting down.
AGAAAGGAAATAAAGACGATGCAAACAAACTAACAAAAAAAATTATTCAAAAACATAAACAGCTTGCTCATGAAATAATTAAACACCCCAAAATAGAAAAAAAACTACTTGAAAAATTAAATTCCGACTCTAAAGAACTTGAGGATTTGCTACATGGAATTATCCTTTTAGGTGAAGTAACACCACGTTCTATGGATTATTTAATTTCATTCGGAGAAAGATTATCAATTAATCTTGTGGCATATGCATTACTTGATTTAGGTAGTAAATCAATTCCTGTTACAGGTAAAGATATTGGAATTGTAACTGATTCAAACTTTGGTGAAGCACGACCATTAATGGATACAACAAGAATTAGAGTTTCAAAAACAGTAGAATCACTACTGGCAAAAAAAATTATTCCTATCGTTGGAGGTTTTGCTGGAGCTGATCAACATGGAAAATTTACAACCTTTGGAAGAGGAGGATCAGATTATACTGCAACAATTATCGCATCATGCATTAATTCTGATGAAGTATGGCTTATGAGTGATGTTAATGGTTTGATGACAGCTGATCCTAAAATTGTAAAGACTGCTAAAGTTCTCAAAGAAGTATCTTATGTTGAAGCAATAGAAATGGCTCTTTTTGGTGCAAAGCAGATTCATCCTCGTACTTTTGAACCACTTCTTTCAAAAAAAATTCCAATGAGAATTAGAAGTACATTCAATACAAAAAACTTAGGAACAAATGTAATTGCATCCACTAACATTGCTACAAAAAAGACTGTAAAATGTGTGAGTGCAATTCGTAATAATGGATTGATTGATGTTAGAGGTGGAAGCATGGTAGGAGCCCCTGGAACGGCAGCAAAAATATTTTCAACTCTTGCAGAAGTTGGAGTAAACATTATGATGATTTCACAAAGTCCATCAGAATCTAGTATCTCAATTGTTGTGAAAAAAACCGATCTTGACAAAGCTGTTAGTGCACTAGAAATGAA
>JACZUQ010000074.1 GCA_022573065.1 Nitrososphaerota archaeon | reverse complement strand
CACACCTAGCATATGGGAACTTGTTGACAAATTAGCGGCCCTGCAAGAAAAAAATCTTCTTACCAAAAATAAGGAGGGCTTATTTGAACTAACAAAAAAAGGAGTCAATACCTTCTGGTACATCGAGTCTCCCTTATGGATGAATTTGTTGAAACTTTTACGTGTAAGACCCTTCTCAGATACTCAATGTGCAATGTATCTTGGGGAACCAATACCTGCTGTACAACAAGCCCTCGACATGATTAGAAAAAAAGGTTATGTCTTAATGTCCCAATTAAGGAAAGACGAAAAACTTCTCAAAATGTATGAGATGTTACCAGATGGTATTGAACAGCTATCAAAATCCAAGAAAGGTGGAATAACTTTTGTAAAATCTGGTGACAAACTAGTTGTTGAATTAGAAGGTGGAGAAGGAATTCTCTATGAAATAATTGATGATCTTGTAAATCCTTTGAGGATGATTAAGACTTTATCAAAAGATGAGATAAAAGAACACAAGTAAATTCTTGTTAGAAATACGTAATTAGCATCACAACACTTGTCACAAGAAACCATATTAAAATAAAATATTCCCTTCAAAATGGAACGAATAATAAATCCTAGTAAAAAATCTAAACATGCTCACAAATTCGTCTATCCGTAAATCTGTCGAAGAATATATAAAATTAAGATTAAGGGAAATCCCACTCGAATTAGAAAATTCGTTTTTAAAAACAAAACAAATTTGGAAATGTGAAAATGAAATAGATTTTTTATATGGTTATTACGTTGGCAAATTAGAGGAAGGCACAATTCATTATTTATTAAAAGCCAAGCGTTCTTCAACTGATGACTTTGATTCTTTTGAGATACGAGGCATTATAGAAACATATCGTAAACAACTTTACTATATCATTACAAAATTTTTGTCAAAATAAAATCTAACTTTTTAAAATGTCTTTTATTTAACTTGAGATTACTTCTTTTAGAACCAAAATATCTCCGTCTTTTACATTATAATTTACCAATGCTCGATCTGGTTCAAAATCAATCTCAGGCAATGTTTGATTGAATAAAGTAAATTTACTATCTTTTGGCAATCGAAAACGTACCTTTAACGCAAGGATAACGTCTTTTACACGAGTTGATTTCTGGAATGTCGTTTCCCAATCTCCCTTGGTTGTTTTTAAATTCACAGTGACCTGGTTTACCATCAAAAATATTACACATAGGAGATACAAAAATATTTAGCTAAATTGAAGGGTGTAGTAATCATTTTTGGGACAACTATTAATTTAAAAAGAAATTACAGTAACCATGGATTTTATCCAAAAGTCAGAACCAGATTTGAAAAAACCTATTGTTATTGCAGCGATGCAAGATATGGGAAATGTAGGAAGTATAGTTATTGATTTTATTAATGACAAATTAAACACAAAACAATTCAGAGTAGCAAAATCCTCCTATCCAAGTTATGTATTAGATTACGGAGGTTACATTGAGTTACCAGACGAAAAATGGGAGTATAGATATACAGACGATTTGATTGTATTTGGAGGAGGGAGAAGCCAACCACAAACTAGTGAAGAGCTACACGCATTATGTCAGGATGTAATTGATATTTCAAAAAAATATTCTGCCAAGTTTATTTATACATTAGGTGGGTTTCACACCAATCGGCAACTAGACAAATCTCCAAAAACCTTTGTGACAGCTACCTCAGCACAACTTGCCACACAATTGGAAAAATCAAAGTTTGAAATTACACCTCAAAAATCTCTGATAACTGGTTTTAATGGCTTGATATTAGGCTATGCAAAAACAAATGGAATACAGGGAATAGGTTTGTATGGAGAATTAAACGATCCAGAAATACCTCAGTATAGAGCAGCTAAAAGCATTATCAAAATATTAGAAAAATTAACCTATCAAAAATTTGGAGACACCACAGAATTTGATATGATGGCAAAAGATGTAGATGAAAAAATGAAAAATCATTGGCCGCCAAAATATAGGCAATAAAAAATTAAGAGGTTGTTAACATTTATGAGGTCTAGGTTGCAACAATCTCAATTGGTTTTTCAATTTTCTTTTTTTGTTCCTCTTTCTGCTTTGCTTTTTCTAACATTTCAAAAATCATTTGATATTCTATCTCATTACACATGTAGTTCTAATAGCTTCCAAAATATAAAAAGAAATTTGTTTTAGATAAATTAGATCTACTATTAACAAGTTGACGAATACAACAATATCAGATATCTATTTTGCACCACTAAGAATAGTTATGTCTCTTGGGAAAAACAAATCTGCAAACCAGTCTATAGCAACTCTAAATTTTTTCTCAGTGGTAGGAAGAGTAGACAAGTAATATTGTCTCCAAAGAAGCCAGGCGGCAAATCCATGAATTTTATGTCCCATCAAAAGAGCGACGCCATTTCTTTTTCCAATTTTTGCCATAGAACCCTTACTACTATATACAAAAGGTTTTTCAGAGTCCTTAACTCTGATTGAAGAAATAATATTTTCAGAGACTGTTTTTGCTTGTCTTACTGCATGTTGTGCTGTTGGAGGATATGGTTTTCCTGTTCGCTCATCAATTATTGATGCACAGTCACCAAGTGCAAAAACATTTGGATGATTTTTGAGCTTTAGAAATTTGTCAACCATAATATTTCCACGTGAAGAATGCTCAGTTTCAAGTTTAGATATAACAGGATCAACTGAAACTCCTCCAGCCCAAACAAAAGTCGAACAAGGAATTTTTATTCCATTATCAAACACTACTAGTTCTGCTTCGGCATCAACAAGTTTTGTATTTTTAAGAATTTCTATACCACTATTTATCAATGATTCCATAGCATATTCTCCTAAGTCACCAATTTCAGGGAGAATTTTTTCAGTTGCTGAAACAAGAATAACTCTTATTTTTTCAACATCAATGTTTCTATAAAATT
>JACZUQ010000073.1:1472-2936 GCA_022573065.1 Nitrososphaerota archaeon | reverse complement strand
CTATCAATGACATCCCCTAAGGTGTTATTATCAACATAAAAATCTCTAGATTCAATCTCAATTTCATTTTCCCCAAATCTTAGCTTAATTTTAGCCATCTATTTTTTGTGAGGCTAGAATCGATTTATTCTGTTAGCTCTAAGTAGCTTAAAGAAGATATCAAAACTTTTACACATATTATCTGATTTTTTTCCCTCTTGTTTTAAAAAAGCTAATTTTTAGAAGGTATTTTATGAGAGCTTCAAAAAAAGCCATTCTTGTTATGCTATTTCTTGGAATAGGCCTCTTTGGATATTCTCAATATATTGCCGCATCTAATATTAGCGTTATAGTTCTAGAAAACAAATTTTTAGAAAAAAATGATTCAATTTCTACTTATAATGTTGAATTAGAGTTTGACAATCCTTCTTTCTTAGTACTAAATGCTGGTGAAACTGATTTTACTATTACTGTTAAAGACAAAAAAATTGCTGATGGTGTACTTGAACCCTTTATTCTATCTTCAATGAGTAAAGCTACTGTAAATGGAATTTATCAAAAAGATGAACAATCTAAGATGGAAGAATATCAATCTTCAACTGTTAAAATTAGTGGTATTACTAAATATGATGTTTTTTTTACTTCAATAGAGATTCCTTTCATTTATTTTCCTTCAGATGACCAAGCAAGAGAATTTATACATCAAAATTAATTTAAAAAAATTATGTTAACAGTTTTTGGTTCAGTAGCTATTGATACAATACGAACTCCAAAAAAAGTGTTAAAAGGAGTATTAGGTGGTGCAGCTACATTTGCTAGCATATCTGCAAGTTATTTTGTTAAACCTGGTCTTATTGCAGTAGCGGGAACCGATTTTCCAAAAAAATATCACTGTATTCTTTCTAAATACCTAGATCTACAAGGTCTTACCATCAATGAAGGAAAGACCTTTCATTATGATGGGAAATACGATGAAACTCTTAGTACAAGAACCACACTTAAAACTGAACTTAATGTATTAGGAAATTTTAAACCCAAAGTTCCTGAAGTTTACAAAAAATCAGAATTTGTTTATCTAGCAAATAATGATCCTGACCAAAATTCTGCTATAATTAAGGAATTTGATAAAGTAAAATTTTCTATGTGTGATACTATTGAGTTTTGGATTGCAAAAAAAAAATCTTCAGTAATTAAAATGATTAAAGCTGTAGATGCAGTGGTAATCAATGATGAAGAAGCTAAACTTCTAACAAAAGAGCACAATTTGATAAAATGCGCTAAAAAGATAATGAGTTGGGGAGTCAAGTATGTTGTTATAAAAAAAGGAGAGCATGGCTCACTTCTTTTTTACGATGATGTGATTTTTCCATCAGTTGCTTTTTCCATTGAAGATATAGTAGACCCTACAGGTGCAGGCGATTCATTTGCAGGTGCTATGATTGGATATTTAGCAAGTAAAAAAAGCGTTAATCTTTCAACAATTAA
>JACZUQ010000073.1:0-1373 GCA_022573065.1 Nitrososphaerota archaeon | reverse complement strand
AAAAGCAACAATTTATGGGAATATTTTTGGAGCTTTTGCAGTAGAACAATATGGTTTAGCTGGTTTATTGAATATTAAAAAATCAAATATTTCAAAAAGAATTAAACAGTATGAGAAAATGGTGCATTTTTGAAACCTTTAAGTTCTTAGGGTCATTAAAGATTTTGAAAAATTGACACAAGAAATTTCAAAAGATAGATTAGATTTAATTTTTGCTCTTCAAAAAGGTCTTGCTGAGATGATGAATCTTAATCGATACCCAAGCGATGTTGAAGGAAGAGTAGCCGCTTTATGTACTGCAATAATACACGAAGCAGTTGAATTACAACGAACTACTAATTGGAAATGGTGGAAAAAACCTACCCAATTTAATGAAGCAGAAGCTCGAGAAGAATTAATCGATATTTGGCATTTTGTAGTCCAAGCGTCACTAGAATTGAATTTATCTCCTGAGGATATTTTAAAACAATACAAAAGAAAAAATCAGATTAATCGAGATAGACAAAAAAACGGATATTAATATTGTATCGAGTGGACAAGTGAAGAAATTTCTTCAAAGTTTGTAATTCCAATTTTATTAATTAGTCTAACTCTACTTTGAAATTTTTTTACTTCGGTTTTTGAAACAGTAAGAAACGGATCAGGACTATGAGAATTAATTATTCTTCTATCATCGTCTACACCATTTTTGTACAAAGCTATGAGAGAAGATCCAGGTTTATGACCCTGTCCTTCCTTTCCACAAATGATTATTATTTTTACATTAGAATTTGAATTAACATGACGAATGATTGAATCAATACCTTTATTTTCGGAAAATAATCTGCCTACTAATGAAATATTATTCATTAATTCAGAATTTCTAATTTCCTTCAACAAAGGGATACTTGATAAAACACATATAGCAATTAGAGATTTTAAATTTCCAATATAGACTTCTTCTGGTATAGGGAAAAGAGTCTTGCAAACATCTCCAAAAATATTTCCTAGAATATTCATTTTTGCAAAGATTCTCGAAATGTTTTTGCTATAAATTCAATACCTTTAGTTGAAACTAGAGGATGAATAGGCAATGATAATACTTGTGATGCAGCCCAATCTGTCACTGGTAATTTTATTTTTTTATTGTAAAACGGAGTTTTATGTATCGGAATTGAATAATAAGCAGCAGCACCTATTCCCTTTGAATTTAATTTTTTTAAAATTTTTTCACGGTTTTTGGTTGCAATCGTATACAAATACCAATTAACTTTTTCATTTTTTCGTTCGTTTGGTATTTTTATATTTAGATCTGAAATTAGCTCGGAAAGAATTCCTGCATTTTTTCTTCGTTTAATTAAGAAATTTGGTAATTTTTTAATTTGAATTTTTGC
>JACZUQ010000006.1:21617-26042 GCA_022573065.1 Nitrososphaerota archaeon | reverse complement strand
ACTAGGTCAAGCGCTTCTTGCAAAAAAAATGAAAAAGAAACGTATCATTGCTGAAACAGGAGCAGGGCAACATGGGGTTGCAACTGCAATGGCATGTTCATGTCTTGGAATTAAATCTGAAGTTTATATGGGATACAAAGATACTATCCGTCAAAAACTTAATGTTTTTAGAATGAATCTTTTAGGTTCAGAAGTTCATTCGGTAAAATCAGGTTCTCAAACACTAAAAGATGCAATTAATGAAGCCATCAGGGACTGGATTACAAATGTAGATACTACTTACTATCTATTAGGTTCTGTAGTAGGACCACATCCATATCCAGTTATGGTTCGTGACTTTCAATCAGTAATTGGTGAAGAGGTAAAAAAACAAATGAAAAAAATTAACAACAAGACTCCTGATACAATTATTGCATGTGTTGGAGGAGGATCAAATGCAATTGGAACGTTTTATTCTTTTCTAGATACTAGTACAGAGATTATTGGTGTTGAAGCAGCAGGCCATGGATTAAAAACGAATAAGCATTCAGCCACGCTTAGTGCAGGCACCAAAGGAGTGTTACACGGAATGATGACATATCTATTACAAGATAATGAAGGGCAGATTAGAGAAACGCATAGCATTTCTGCAGGATTAGACTATCCAGGAGTAGGTCCAGAACACTCGCATCTTAAAGACATTGGCAGAGTAAAATATCATAGTGCTACAGACAGTGAAGTAATTGATGCATTTTTGTTATTAACTAGAACTGAAGGAATTATCCCAGCACTAGAATCTGCACATGCTATTGCAGAAGTCATTAAACTTGCAAAAAAGAAACCAAAATCAGAAACAATTGTTGTTACTTTGTCTGGACGGGGAGACAAAGATGTAGAAGTTGTTGAGGAGTATATGAAAAAACATGTCAAGAATAAAAAATAAATTTTTAGAGCTAAAACAAAAAAATGAAAAAGCTCTCATCGCATACATTATGGTTGGATATCCAAATGAAAAATCTACAATATCTGCAATTAGAGGATTAGTAAATGGAGGGGCAGACATTATAGAACTTGGTTTTCCATTTTCAGATCCTATTGCAGACGGTCCTGTAATTCAAAATGCAAGCAACATATCATTAAACAATGGAATAAAAATTGAGAAATTTTTTCAAATAATAAAACAGATCAGAAAAGAAACTGATATTCCGTTAGTATTGATGACTTATACTAACATTCTTTACAAAATAGGTTATGAAAAGTTCATGCAAAAAGCAAAAAATGCAGGAATTGATGGATTTATCTTACCTGATATGTCAATAGAAGAATCAAAAAACTATGTTAACGCAGCAAGAAAAAGTAAACTAGATACCATTTTCTTAATTTCACCTAATACAAGTACAAAACGTATCAAAAAAATACTCAAGGTTACCTCCGGATTTTTGTATCTAGTGTCAATGTATGGAACAACTGGAATGCAAACAAAAATTCAAAAATATACAATTGACGCAATCAAAAAAACTAAAAGAGTTGTTAATAAGAAAAAACCTATAGGAATAGGTTTTGGCGTAAATACGCCTCAAGACGCAAAGAAATTTTTATCCCTTGGCGTTGATGCAGTAATTGTTGGCAGTGCATTTTTGCGTTTAATCGAAAAAACTCCCGCAAAAAAAATTGAAGCAAAAATCACCACTTTTACGAGGAGTTTGAAGAATACCACCAGATAATGTGACGAATAAATATGGGATTTGTAGTTACCATATGTGCAGACGAAATTTATCTTCATAACGGGGGGAGTGATGTCAGGCCTTGGAAAAGGTGTTGTTTCATCATCTATTGCAAAACTACTTCAGCTTTCAAACCAAAAGGTATCTTGTGTAAAAATAGATCCATATCTGAATTTTGATGCCGGAACAATGAATCCTGTTGCTCATGGGGAGGTCTTTGTCACAGATGATGGTGGCGAGTGTGATATGGATATAGGCAACTATGAAAGATTCCTAAATCAAGATATTCCAAAATCACATAATATCACCACTGCGCAAATTTATTCCAAAGTAATCGAGTCGGAGAGAAAAGGGGAATATCTTGGAGCATGCGTGCAAATAATTCCTCATATTACTGATGAAATAAAAAAGAGAATTCGAAGCATTGCAGAAGATGAAAAACTTGATATTTTGATTGTAGAATGTGGGGGAACCGTCGGAGATATCGAAAGCCTACCGTTTCTTGAAGCATTAAGACAAATTAGATCAGAAGACGGTCCTGAAAATGTCCTTTTTGTTCATGTTACATTGGCACCATCGCTTGATGTTGTTGGAGAGCAGAAAACTAAACCTACACAACATAGTGTTCAAGAATTAAGAAGGATTGGTATTCAACCAGATTTACTTTCGGTTCGCTGTACGATTCCATTATTAGAAAAAACCAAGAAAAAGATTTCAATGTTTACTAATGTTTTAATTCAGGATGTTTTTTCTTGTCATGATGTGGATAATATTTTTCTAATACCACAAATTTTGAATGATCAAGGAATTGTAGATATAATTTTTAAAAAATTTAGAATGATTGGATTAGTTAATGCATCAGAAAACTGGGACAGATGGAATAAGATAGTTAATTCAATAAAAAAATACGAAGATACAATAAAAATTGCGATGGTTGGCAAGTATGTTACATTAGCTGATAGCTATGTTAGTGTAAATCATTCACTAAAACATGCAGCAGCTACTATTGGCAAAAATGTATCAATAGAATTGATTGATTCAGAAAACCTAAATGGAGATATGACAAAATTAGGAGGTTTTGATGGAATATTGGTTCCGGGGGGATTTGGAACAAGGGGTTCAGAAGGAATAATTAAAACTGCAAACTTTGCACGTGAAAAAAACGTACCATATCTGGGAATATGTTTTGGATTTCAATTAGCTGCAGTAGAATTTGGAAGAAATGTTTGTGGTCTAGATAATGCTAATTCAGCCGAAATTGAACCTAAAACTCCAAATCCTGTAATTGACTTGTTGCCTGAACAAAAAGATGTTGATAATATGGGAGGATCGTTACGATTAGGTGCAAACGATATCATCATAAAAGACAACTCATTGGCACAAAAAATCTACAATAGTAGTGTGATTTCAAAACGACATAGACATAGATTTGAATTTAACAAACAATACATTGACAAATTTATTGAAAAAGGGATGGTTTTTTCTGGAGAAAGTGATAATGGTAAAAGAATGGAGATACTAGAAATACCATCACACAAATTCTTTTTTGCTGTTCAATTTCATCCAGAATTCAATAGCAGACCTGGATTTCCAGAAGATGCGTTTAAAGCATTTTTAGAAGCAGCCGCTAATTAAGCTAATTTAGAAATTTCATAGATTTTTTGTCTTGCATCTCGAATTGAAACTTTTTTCTTTAGGTATCCCTTTCCTAATAAGTGACTTAATGCCAATCTTACTGTTCTATCTGGAAGCATAGTTTTTGTTCCAAGTTCTTTTTGTGTCATAGCCCCTTCGTACTCTAGAATTTTCAATAGTAATTTTGAGCTAGGGGGCATTTTTAGGAGATCTTCTGCAAGATGTACCTTTTTTGTTAGAGCAGATATTGCAGTAGAATCCATTTTCATTCTGATAATTTTTACAGGGTCATATTTTGTGCATTCTAGAATTTTATCTACTTTGTATCTATCAATACCATCAAGAACTACTTCGCAATGTAATCTTGCAGAAATATCATCAATCTCAATTAAACTCTCATTGGAAACGATCAATGGACGCCTTGTTACATTTAAAGAATTTACAGATATGATTCCAAAAACTGGAGATTCTTGAAAAATAACTGGACCTCCTGCAGACATCGAATATGCTGATGAACCAATTGGGGTAGATATAATCACACCATCACTACTATCATGCCATACTTCTTCATCATTTACTCTCAAAGTATACTCCATCAATGTAGCACTCTTTGAAGTAAATACTGCGACATCATTTAGAACTGGATACACGCTTTTTCCATCAATTTTTACTCCAATTCGAGGAACATCTTCAATTTTATATTTTTTATTTTTTAATCGATTAATGTAAGACGAAAATTCTTTAAGATCTATCTGAGCTAAAAATCCGCTTGATTCAGATTCACTAATACCTAAAACTGGAATATCTGAATCATAACTTCCATGAAAATAATTTCTGACTCCTCGGTCTCCACCTAATACAATAATGCAATCAGCCAATTTAGATTTAGCATGAGAACTAATATGAAAAGAATCAATTCCCATGTTAGCAAGATCATGTTTAATGGATTTAGCCGCAGAATCAGCTACACCTGCATCAAAGATGCCAATTTGCATAAAGCAATTATTATATCTTGTATAATAAAAACTAGACTTGTTTGAATTTTACTAGATTATAGAAATAGGCCGCATTAGTCTCTGTAGCTCCT
>JACZUQ010000006.1:10917-21517 GCA_022573065.1 Nitrososphaerota archaeon | reverse complement strand
TAAAAATGACATTTTCAACACCTCGTTTTTGAAGTTTTTTCATTGCTTCAATTCCAGTTTCGTTTGTGAGACAATAAAGTTCATCATGATTTACCTTGATTGCAGAAATTTTTGATAGATCAATATCTGTTTTTTCTAAAATAATTTTTTTTTCAGAATTTATTTGTCTTATAAAACCTTGTGGATCTATTAATATGAAATCAGAATCATTTTTGATCTTTTTATAAACATCATTAGAAATCTCATGGTATACTGGACTGATAATTACACCGTCTGCATTAATTTGAGAATATTCTATTGACTCACAAACATTTTGAAGGTATAAAATTCGATCAGAACCATTAATTGTAATTTTAAATCTAGTAGTAGATTGTTCAGATAATGAATTTTCAAAATCAATATTTTTACTTAGCAGAAGATCTTTTGGAAAATCATTTCCAAATTTTGTATATAATATAGTATTAAATTTTAGATTTTTAGCAGTAATGCTACAATAACATGCTGGTCCACCAATCTGTTCATTAGATATATTTCCTATCTGGATAGTATCAATTACGCAGTGAGAAAATATAGCTACTCTCATTTCTTATTAAAAATTTGATGATGATAATTACTTTTCTTTTATTTTTTTATGGCAGTCAGCACAGAGTATCTTTCCTTTGATCATGACTAGCTCAACATTTGAAGTCAAACAAGAATGACAAAGTCCTTTCATATCGTAACTGGTATTATCTACTTTAAATTATTTGGATAGAATCAGATTTTTGGTAGAATATTTTAGGAAATAATCCCAAAATAATTTCTACCAAAGGGTTATGGTCGGTTCAGACGGAATTTAGAAAAACATGTGTTCTCCCACGTTCCTATCAAATTCTTATTTGTGGTATTTGAATAAAAGATTCGCGTAGAAATTATCAGTGCTAAAACAAGAGCATATTAGTAAGAAAATGAATGAAATATTATGACATTAAAGCGAGCAAGCAGAGGTCGTAGAAAAGGAGGAAAAGGATCATCAGATCGAATACAATGTATCAATTGTGGTGCAACTGTACCTAAAGACAAAGCAAAAAAAGTTACCTCCAGACTTAATCTAGTAGAACATACACTTGCAAAAGAGCTTCGTGCACAAGGTGCCTATATAGCATCTCCCACAGTCCTAAAATGGTATTGTATATCATGTGCAATACATTTCAAGATTTTAAAAATAAGATCAGCATCAAAAAGAAGAGAACGAGGAAGACTACGTTAGTGTTTTCTACTAACACAGTAAATTGGATACATAAACTTCATTCCAACTGAGTATGAATTTATCATTTGGTAACTGTAACTATCTAGTTTTTTTGCAGTTCTATACAAATCGCTTCCTATTACTATGGAATTTTTTGGAGCCCCATGATTGATTTTTGTACACATATTTACTGGGGTTCCAAAAACGTCAATATTTGATGACCCGTTGATTTTCATAATACTAACTTCGCCATAATCTGCACTTATACGATAATTTAGTGAAGGTAACTTTTCTTTTTTTAAAATTTTATTAATAGTTTCATGTTCTTCAATCATAGTCAAACCGCATTCTAAACAATTTTTAAAATCATAGCTCTTTGATGATTTTGAAGAATCAGGAAAATAAAATAATAGACTATCACCAATATTTTTAATTACAAAACCTCCAAATTTTTCAACAATTTGTGCCATGGAATTTAAAAAAACTTCGTAATATTTTGATAATTTGTGCTGAGTAAGAGATGCTGAAATTTGTGTTGAATTTACAATATCCACTAGACCTACACAATAGCTTTGAGAGGTTTCTAAAAAATTTACCACGTAGTGAGGTGTTTCTGGATTATTCTTCACTTTATTTATCACAGTACTCATATGAATACTAAGAGATTTTTCAGTATCAACCATAGTAAAAATTCATAGAATATTACTATATGAATACGCTGTTCAAAATTTTGCACATAAAGTTGGTTAAATCATATTTATTCATATCAGATCGTTTAGATTTGTAAGTTTAGAAAATGAAATTATGTATGTAGTTGTTTAGATGTAACAACAATTCTTTGAATTAGAGTAATTCCAGCAATTATTATAACAATCATTACGGCATAGTCCATAAATCCAATCATGCCTATAATTGCAATCACAAGCAATCTTTCCGCTCGTTCCCCAATTCCAATTCCTTCAAGTTTAATTCCAAATGATTCAGCTCTGGCTCGAGCATAACTTACTAGTAAAGATAACGTGATAGCTAATAATACTAAATAGGGTTCTGCATATCCACCAATTAAAATGCCAAGAAAAATTGCAACTTCTGCAATTTTGTCAAAAACAGAATCAAGAAATGCCCCTTGTTTTGAGGTTTTGTTTGTGACTCTAGCTACTTGACCGTCTACTATATCAAAAAATCCTGATACAAGTAAAAACATACCTCCAATGATTAAAGCAAATTCAATGTTTAGTCCATAAGCAATTGCTGATGCAAATGCAAATACAATTCCTATTCCAGTCCAAAAATTTGGAGAGAGACCTGTTGATGCAAATCCATTACCCATTTTTTCTAGAAACGGTTGTAATGAATCTCTTAAGTTGTTTAACACGTAATCCCCCTAATTTTCATATATATAAAAAAATTCATAACGTTTTATTTTTATGCTTCAATTTAGGCATGGCTTCTTGTAGATTTTTTTGGACATACAATTCTCTATAACATTATACATGAAAAATTACCTATGGTCATAACTACACATATGATTAATCAAATATTTCTAGAGTCACAAAAAAAAGTAAAAAATATCAAAGTGCCTAACAATCACGACTCCACTTTGATTAAATCGTTTTTAAAAGATTCTAGCAAGTTTAAAAATACTGAAAAAAAAATTATTTCTTCAAGTTCATAGCTATTAGTGCAGACATTAGTCTTGCAGCCATAGATGAGGTGGCACCATTATCAAATGTTGGACATAATTCGACAATGTCTGCACCTGTAATGTTTTGTTCCTCTAGTGAACCAATCATTTCATATAATTCTCTGGAGGTTATTCCAACGGCTTCAGGATTTCCAACACCGGGTGCAAATGCAGGGTCTAAAACATCCAAATCTATACTTACATACAATTTGTCAAATACTGATACTGCATCTTTAACTAGCTTTGGAGCATTACCGTGTCGAATATCCCAATCAGAAATGGCCTTAATTTTATACTCTTCTTTAAACGCTAACTCTTCTTTAACATAAGATCTTGCACCAACATGAATAATTTTGTCAGATCCTTTTTTTTCAATAATTCGTCGAAGATATGCAGCGTGACTAAGTTTAATGTCAGCATATTCATCACGAAGATCATAATGTGCATCAAAAACAATGTATCCAGTTTCTTTGGGAAAATTAGGATAAGTCCCAAGAGTGATTAAATGCTCACCGCCTAGAGCGATAATTTGCTTTTCTCTTTTGATGAGTTCAGATGTAATTTTAGAAATCATATCTAACATTTCTTGTGCTACAACTGTATGTTTTGTATTTCCTAAATCTTCAATTTTTACCGATTCTAAATCAACGGAAAATTGTGGCATAAAAATTTCTATGTTGTTAAATGCGTCTCTAATTGCATCAGGTCCAAATCTTGTCCCAGGTCTATAAGAGTGAGTTGAATCAAATGGAATTCCATACAAAATCGTTGATGATTCACCCTCTTCGTTGGAATTAGTAATCAGAGGGCTCTTATTCATATACAAATCAAGAAAGCTCATATCCAATCACAAGCTAGTAAAAAATATACCCTGTAATAAATTCAAAGTGGTTTAATTATCAGAGAGGTTCAGAAAGTCCTTCCCCATCCCACGTTTCTTGAGCAGTTTTTTTAATCATTTTTTTCTGCCATCTTAATTTAGCATTTTCAACTTGACTAATCATCGCACTTATTCTAAATGGTTTTTGCATCAATTCGATTTTTTCACCTATTTTACGGACTCCTTTCATCATGTCTTTAACATGACCTGTAACAAATAGAATTCTTTGTTTGGGATTCATCTCTATAATCTCTTTTGCTACATCAGTTCCTGCCATTCTTGGCATTTTATGATCTAAAATCACTAGATCATAAAGAGATGTTTTTTTCTTATCATCTCCACGAAGTTTGAAATCATCAGTATATTGATAGAGACATTTTAAACCATTTTCGGTAATTATTACCATATGTCCTCTTTTTTCTAATGTTTTTTTGTATACCAAGGCTACAGATCTACTATCTTCTGCTACTAGTATTTTCATTCCCATTTAATTTCTAAATTAAAATAAATCCAAATGAATTTCTACATTAGTGTGTTTGATTTGAACGCACCTAAAATAAAATCTAGACCATTATTTGTGGCCGTATAGAAACGAAGCGATTCGAGTTTAGATGCGAAAATGGTTTATTTTTAATTTGTTCGTGAATTTCGCTTATAAAATCATCAAAAGATATTTGTTTTAGTTCACCAGTTTCTCTATCTCGAACATTAACATCCTTTGAATTGACTTCCTTTTCACCAATTACCAAAATATATCGTATCCATTCAGTTTCAGCTTCTCTAATTCTTTTTCCAATACTTTCATTTCTATCATCAACGTCCACTCTAATCTTTGAGTCAGTAATTTTATCAGCCAAGTTCTTACAGAACTGTAGAAATTCTGGCTTTATTGGAATTAGTCGTACTTGAGTTGGTGAAAGCCATAAAGGCAAATGAGCCTTCTTTCCTTCTTTAGAATCCTTTGCAGCCTTTTCAAGAAGAGCAAAAATAACTCTCTCAATTGCACCGCTAGGAGAATTATGTAAAATAATTGGGTATTGTGGCTTGTTTTGTTCATCAAAGAATTCTATATTGTATCTTTTCCCATTCTCTACATCAATCTGATCAGTTGATAATGCTGAAGCTTTACCTTGACTATCTATGTAATTAAATTCCCATTTTAGTACAAAATAGAAGAATTGTTCTTTCCACATTTCTATTAGAACTGGCTTGCCAATTTTTTTGACGGTTTCTTCAATGAGTTGTTTGTTTTCATTATAAAATTCCTCTGTAAAACGAATTGCCAACTCATAATCAGATTCATTTAGACCTAAACCATGTAATACATTACGTGATAAATCAAATCTTTTTCGAAATTCTTCTATGGCCTGACTCATATCTTTACAAAATGCATGACAGTCAGGCATAGTAAATGCACGTAATCGACGAAGGCCTACTAATTCTCCAGACTGTTCTCTACGAAAACTGTATCTTGTCATCTCGTATAGTTTTAGTGGCAAATTTCTGTATGAGAGTTGAAAATCATGTGCCATTAAAAATTGACCAAAACAAGCTGCAAATCGTAAGATTAGTTGTTTGCCTTCAGAATTAATATTGTACTGTCTTGCTGGAAAGCGATTAAAATAACTCTCAAGACTCGGATGATGTGAATCATACATGATTGGAGTTTCAACTTCTAGTCCTCCATAGCTTGTAATGTTATCAGTCACATATCTTTCAATTAATGATTTTATCAGTCTGCCATTTGGATAAAATCTCATATTGCCAGAATCAGAAGCAGGTTCATAGTCAGCTATTGCCAATTTTTTCATTAATCTTACATGTGGTGGAGGCTCATCCACTGAACGTTTTTTCACTGTCTCATATTTTGTTAAAACTTCAAGCTGAGGATGTTTTGAAAAATTAAATTTTTCAATTTCTTGCATGTTTCCATCAGGAGTCATAATATACCAATATGATTTTATTTTAGATTCTGATTTGACTGCCTCAGAAGTATCATCAGAACTTCCGTCTTTAGTAATAACTTTGGAGGTTTCAGCTAAGGGGTGTCCTTTTACTTCTAGTTTGTAAGTTTTTGTCCAACCAAATGGAGCACGGGATACATCTAGATCAGAAGCTAACAATTCCATTTCTTTTAAAACAGATAATGCTGAATTTGGAGAAGCAAGTTTTGAGCTAAGATGCGCATAAGGATATAGTAATAATTTTTTACATCCTATTTTATTCATTGATTCTTTAATTTCTGCAATAGCTTTTTTTGCTACAGTTTTATCGTCGCCTTCCTCAACTGCAATAAAGGTTACAACTACTTCTTTGAGATTTTTGGTTTCCGGTGTTATTTCTTCGGCGGATTCTATCTCCTTTTTTGTAGGAGTATATTCCATACTACTACAATGTAATTGAAGTATACGCACAATTTGACACTCTTAAGTTATTGAAATAAAGGTATCTAATACATTAAAATTAAAAAATTACTTAAAATATTGAAATAATTTATTTAATTATAGCAGACTGAGTTTGACCAAGAGCTATTTTTTTTACTGTATCTAAAAATGGTTCAAAATCATATGGTTTTGTAAAAATTGCTGAAGCTTTTGCCTTCTCAAATTTATAATCAGTATAAGCAGTAACAACAATTATTTTTGCATCTGGATAATCCTGTGTAATTTTTTCAAGAGCATAACCACCATCATAATTAGGCATATTCATATCTAAAATCAAAACATCTGGGTTCAGTGTTTTGTATAATTGATAAGCTTGCTCTCCATCATAGCCTTTTCCAATTACATTAATTCCGCCAATTTCAAGTGCTTGGCAAATCGAATCAGAAGAATCTTCGTCATCATCAACTACAATTGCTTTAATTCGTTCTTTTTGGTTCTTTAAATCGCTCATCAATTATGTCAAGTAAACTGTGAATAAAGCCGCTTGTTTGTAATTGTGCACGGACACAGTTAGTCAGTTTTGGATGCAGATTCCAAAGCAATAATTGAACGTAAAATTAAACTCGAAATACCTAAAGTAGATACAAGAAAATCTTTTGAGCTTTCAAGTGTATTTTTCCCATGATATCCTTCTAGGTATACCATTTCAATCGAGCCTTTATCAGTGTCAACCAAGGATGTAATCAAAGAATATGGTCCAAGTTTTTCGTCAGTTTTTTCAATAAAAAGTCGAAGTTCCACTTTTTTTATTTTATATCCATGTTCAGAAAAATTCTCTTCAGAAAATATTGTAAGTGATTTATCTGGGAATCGATTAATTCTTTCTGGATCAGAAATATCAATAATTTTCATTATAATACAAATAACATGTATCTTTACCTCATAAGAATATAATTTGCATTCGCAAGTATTATTTAGCGTTTGAATTTTTTTCCATTCGTGGATCATCATCACTTTCATGGAAAAGATATTCCTCACATAAAACTAGACCCTAAAATGAAGATTGAAGACATTGTAGAGGTTTACGCTAGAAGTGGATATAATGCTAGGAAATTAGGTGAAGCTGCAAAACTTTACTCAAAAATGATTAAAGAAGATGCAGTAATTTGTCTCACAGTGTCTGGAGCAATGACACCAGTGGGTATTGGTGGAATTATTCAAACATTGATTGAAAGGGGTTTTGTTGATTGGATAATTACAACTGGCGCAAATGTGTATCATGAAGATCATTTTGCATGGGGATTTCCTGTAAAACAAGGACATTATGAAGTAGATGACATGAAGCTTTATGATAAAGAAATAGTTAGAATTCGAGATGTTTTTATTAAATTCTATGAAACACTAGAAGCTGAAGACCAAGTAATACAAAAAATGTTCAAAGAAAACTTGATAGATAAACCATTTACAAGCGCAGAGTTTTGTAATCTTATGGGGAACATTACAAAGAAAAAAGCAAAATTTCCTGAAAGAAGCTTTATAGCTTCTGCATATGAATATGATGTACCAGTTTATGCTCCTGCATTAATTGATTCTTCACTTGCATTAAATTTAGCAGTTCATAGATTTAGAGATAAAGTATACAATTTAGATTTTGTAAGAGAAATTATAGAACAAGCAGCAATTGTTTATCATTCTAAAAAATCAGGAGTTGTAGAGCTGGGAGGGGGAGTTCCAAAAAACTCTGCACAGCAAACAGGTCCTCTTTTAGATCAAATATTACGAAGAGATGATGGAGGACAGGACTATATTATCCAGATAACTGATGCAAGACCAGATACAGGTGGGCTATCCGGAGCTACATTACAAGAAGGAAAAAGCTGGGGCAAAGTACATGACGCTCATCAAGATATGATAACAGTTTATGCAGACTCTACAATTGCATTTCCAATTCTTGCATTATACGTACTAAGCAAAAATAAATCAAGAAAACCAAAACGACTTTACAAAAAACTTGGAAAGTATTACAATAATCTTAAAGAAGAATTTTTGAAAGAAAATCCATCAAAATTTTATGATATAACAAAAAGAAAAAGCAGTTAGAATTTATCATATCGTGCTCGTTCAAGATCACGATCATCTTTTGATTCCTTCTTCCATTCTTTATAGTGAGTTTTACATAGAACAGATTTTTTTCCTGTTGATGAAACTTCTAGACCAGCACGTTCTACCTTGCCAGTGTTTATTGAACGTGCACCGTCATCATTACAACCATTTACGTTGCATTTTGCACCTTTTGCCACTATTCCCACAATTGGGCATGGGTTTAAGATTATATATAGTTGAAATGTGCTCTTGAAAAATTTTAATTAAAGTAACAAATCCAATTGAAAAAATCAACTGGGCATTTTAAACATTTTGTAAAAGGATTATCAATATTGGAATATCTGCCTACAGATAGATCAAATAAATTCATGTCTAAATTGAATTGGAAGGAACTCATTCCATACACGAAAAAAATTTAATGTTCAGACTGCTGTAATTTTTCTAAATTGATTAAAAGAAAATTAACTCATAATTAGTATTTACCTTTATAAGCAGGATAAATTTTCAATTTTTTATGGGCGGATCAAAAAATAAGTCACCAGCACAAAAACAAAAATCTCAACAAAAGGAATCTTCAAAAAAATCAGGAGAAAAAAACAAAGGACAGAAAAAAGACAAATCAGAAGGAGGTTCTTCAAAGGCTGAAATTACTGTTCTTGTAAATGAAGAGCAAGCTATGAAATTTATTAAAAATTCCAAAGTGATTACAATTCAGGAACTTGCAAGACATCTTGGAGTAAAAATATCTGCTTCAAGTACATTTTTGAAAAAATTATCTAAAGATGGAACTGTTAAAAAAGTTGGTGGATTTAGTGGTCATCATATTTATCAGACAGTATCTGCATAAAGAGAAAATACATCACCAGACTTTATTTCAGATAAAACTGCAATATCAGATATAATTTTCCCAATTGGCGTCATAGTTTTTGGCGAGGAGGTGTTTTCAGAAAAAAAACAAATACTCCCGTTTACGGGTAAAAAAGCAATGTCTCCTTTTTTGAATTCTTTTCTAGGCCTATCAATACCAGAGTCAATTGACGTTTCAAAATATGAAATATTATTTGTGATTTGATGAGCGTTTCCCTCCAATGGTAAGCTTCTTGAAATAATTCCGACAGTTCGTGGTGAAAGATGACGTTTTAGTTCACAGTATAGCTTGGCTTTTCCACGTATTTCCAAAATTAACTTGATTTTAGATACTGAATCTTGTTCCATAGATTTAAGCAACAAAATAGAGTATAGATAAACGCTATGATTTGGATCATATCCCAATATGATGTAAATAAGCATTAATCCCGTATTCGATTATATTACCGATTTTGAGAATTTTGTCTACTTGGCAAAATTAGAAGAAAAAGAAACTGAGGTTGAAAATAAAGAAGAAAGTGCGGAAGAGGCAGCTATTGGAAAAAGTCTGAATGATGCTATAAGTGCTTATAGAAAAATCAGAGAGGGTAAAAGAGAATTAACTGAAAAAGAATTATCTGATTTAGATAAAGAATGCAAAATTATTGAAGATAGAGAGATTATAGAAATTGATCCAGTTCATGAACCAGTAGAAATTAAACTCTCTGGTAAAGGGAAAATACAGTTGGGGCCACCAACATTAACTCGATTTGAAAAAGCTAGAATAATGGGAGCTAGAGCATTACAACTTTCAATGGGAGCCCCGCCATTTATTGAAATTCCAGCATCTGCAAAAATGTCATTAGATATCGCGTTGGAGGAGCTTGAACAACGAATAATTCCAATTGTAATTAGACGTAAATTACCAAATGGAGATTATCAAAACATACCCATAAGTTTCTTTGATTAATGGATGAATCATCGATAATATTTTTAAACTCAAAAATTTCCTATGTATTGGATTGATTTTATTGGACGAGTCCAAACATAGTAATTTATCATCAGATGATTCTGATGTTCAAAAAGAGCAACTGCCTATTTTCAATGTGAGAAATGAGCCTGTAATGATTGAAGCAATTAATGTGATTACTCTTTTAGGAAAATCAAATAAGGCCATTCTTCGAGCAAAGGGAAATTCCATTCCAAATGCAGTTGCAATTGCAAATATTATAACAGAAAAAATGCTAAAAGGCAATTCTAAAGTTCAAAATATTATTTTAGATACGGATATGCCAGCTGGTATTGGAAAGATGCTATCAACAATTGAGATAATTTTACTAAAAATTTAGTATTCTAATATACACTTCCAGGTCCTTTAAGAAGCATAGTTTCACATTCTTTGCAAATAGCTTCATCAATATTGGATTCTAGATTATGATGGATATCACAAATTAACAAACTTGTTTTAATGTAGT
>JACZUQ010000006.1:6457-10822 GCA_022573065.1 Nitrososphaerota archaeon | reverse complement strand
ACACGGAGATTGTAAGCTATAAAATATTACCAGTATAACTAACTAGAAATCTATTAGCTCAACCTATATAATTTCAAATATAAAATTACTTGTTGCAAGAGACTTTTGAAAAACTTTATGAAATTTTAGAAAATTCAGTTTCAGAGAGCGCTGGACAAACTCTAGCATTATCAGGTGGGCTAGATAGTAGTATACTTGCTTATTTTCTAAAAAATAAAGGATGTAACACAATTGCAGTAATTACTAAAGACTTTATTGCTACAGATTTAACTTTTTGCCAGCTTGTTGCAAAAAAATTTAATCTTCCGTTACAAATCATCATGCCAACAACAGAAGAACTATTAACAGCCATTGAAGAGACCATCAAAATTCTAAAGAACTTCAATGATATTGAAATAAGAAATTCTATTGTAATTTATCTTGCATTAAAATCTGTCAAAGACTCTGGAAAATCTAATCTTGTTTTAGGAGATGGTGCAGATGAATTGTTTGCAGGATATAGTTTTTTCTTAAAGAAAAATGAAAACGAACTACAAAAAGATCTTCAAAGAATTTGGGATGTAATGCACTTTCCATCAAAAAAAATAGCCAAGTCACTAGGAATAACGGTAAAAACACCTTTTCTCAATGATAATGTAATGAATTTTGCGAAGACTATTCCTGCTAATTTGAAAGTTAAAGAAGATAAAGGAAAAATGTATGGAAAATGGATTTTACGTAAAGTCTTTGAAAATAAGCTTCCAAAAAGTGTTGTATGGAGGGAAAAATCTCCATTGCAAGATGGTGCAGGAACTGCTGCCTTGACTCAGTTATTTAATACCGTAATTTCGGATAATGTCTTTGAATCAAAAACCAAACAGATTCATAACTTAGATAATGTTTCTTTACGAACAAAAGAATCTCTTCATTATTATGAAATATATAGAAAACATTTTGAACCTCCAAAAAACCTACATGATTCAAAAGCTAAATGTCCTCATTGTCATTATGAAGTAAAACAATCTTCAAATTTTTGTCGAATGTGCGGGAGTTTTCCCATCTAAACATTTTTTTTCCACTTTCGTGGTTTTTTGATAAAAATACGCCTACAACCATTACAACAAAAATAGTATAATTTACCTTTATGTTCATGAACAAGTGCCAATTTTTCATCAAGTTCAATACCACACACAGGATCTACTGGCATAGTAATTCACATTGATGTTTTATATTTATAATATCCTAAAACCGAGTTTGCTATGAAGATATCGTCTGTTCGCAGTAAACACACAAGAAAAGATACTAACTAATTTTACTTAAATTATAGATGAATATGCAACATGAAAGTGTTATTTCCATTATATGACAGAGGTATTGCAGCTTTTGTAATAGTTGCCGCAATTTTCATAATTATTCTAGTCAATATTGGATTTTCAGTCAGCGATACTCAAAAACAAGCTGTAGAATATGCATATGATGAAGTAAGAGACCAACTTGAAATCTCTGGAAAAATTTCTGCTGCAGCAGATGTTAACTCTGGCAAAATAATGGTAACTGCGATACCAGTAAGAGTATCAACAGGAGGTACTATCAACATGAATCCCCAAACAACTCAAATTTTTTATAATTCAGCGCTAGAACCCAACACAATAATCAATTATGACAACATCTACGCAGGCAGATTGTATGACAAAACTTTCAATTCACTTAGAGATGCAGTGGATGAAGCAAAAATCAAAGGAATTATTGATAACAATCCGTTTGTAGATGAACAAAAACCTACAAGCACTACTGGATTTGTTTATTGGGTGATTAATCAAAATTTTGATCATTTTATTGATGATAGAGAATTAGCGGTAATTGTCATAGTATATGCTGGAACGGATAGACCGTCTAGCGGAGATAATTTATTTATCGAAGTAAATGTTCCTGAAGGATTTGTTTTAAGAATTGAACAACAAGTGCCAGACATTTCAAATAAATTTTTAAACTTTGGTGGAATCTTAAATGATTCATAATTATGTTTAGTTAGTTTTTGGAGCTGTTAATTTTTTAACAAGATCATTAAAATCAGGTTCTGAGAGTGGAGGTATCTTAAGGATTTCAAGATTTTCTTGAACATGCACATCTGATTTATGACCTACAAGTGGAGCAAGTACTCCAGGAGCTGAGCGAGTAAATTGTAAAGCCCTCAAAGATGGTTTTAGATTTCCAAATTCTGGCATAACACCAGGTGAGAGAAGTTTTGCTTGCATCAATGGAACACTCGTAAAAACACCAACCTCAAATTTTTTGGCAACTTCTAATATCGATTCAGTGTTTCCTTCATAAGATTGATTTTTGAGGATTAGAGCTTGATCAAGATACATGTTAAATGGTAATTGGATAAACCGAAATCCATGTTCATGCCCACCTACTTCATTTGCTAATGACATTACATCAGATAATTCTAAAAATTGGGGATTATCATTTGTTACTCGAAAACATTCCCAGGTGGCCATGCCATAGAATCTGATTTTGCCGTCTTTTCTTTTAGATTCATAAAATTCAAAACACAAACGCAAGTTTTTGATAAATTGCTCTTTAGTTACATCATTAATTTGGCCCTCAACAGCATTATGAAGATACATTAGATCAATACATTCAAGTCCTAAATTTTTTCTACTTCGTTCTAGCTGGTCTTCAAGATACGAAACGGTCATACAATGATATCCAGAAGTAATATCATTTGCTTGAATGACACCTGTGGCGACATATTCTTTATTTACATATTGCCAAAATTCTTGGTTAATATCACCGTCATTTGTCACATAACCATTTTTAGTACTAACAAATATTTCATTACGATTAATTTTTTTCTCCTGAATTAATTCTAAAATTGCTTTTCCTACTGAACGTTCAGCCTTTTGAGAACGATAATTTATTGCAGTATCAATTACATTGATACCTGCAAGTATAGATTGCTTAACTGCCTTTTTTACTAAATCATCTGTTTCATCATCGACTTTACCAAGATACGTCCCAACACCTACATTAGATAATGTCAAACCATGAATTTTTCGGAAATTTTTTGGATCAACATCCTTATGTTTTTTTAAAAAATTTAAAGTGCCGTCAGATGTAACACATCCCTCAATCATAATATGTATGAAAAATCTATTGATTTAATTGTCTTTGGAACATATTTGGTACTTTTTTGAGTTCTAATCCTTCATTTACTCTATGAATTATTTCAACTACGTTATTTAGATCATAAGGTTTTAGCGAGATTGAATCTACATTTAGTTCAAGCAGTCTTTTAACATATGAAGTAGTTAGTGATGCTGAAATAATCATTATTTTTGATTTTGGATCTAATTCACGAATTTTTTTGAGTCCATAAAATCCATCATAGTTTGGCATAACCAAGTCCATTAAAACAACATCTGGCTTGAATTTTTTATATAATTCATATGCATCATTGCCATTTTTTCCTCTGCCAACAACTTCTATTCTTTTAATTTTTAAAAACTCACACAATACCTCAGATACATCAAATTCATCATCAACTACAATTACTCTAATCAACAGGTAATTTTAAGAATAATTTCGTAATATCAGATTGTGTGTGTTTTATGAACATATCACAGAGTTAAAATAAATCCTATGACAAATAATGTACCAGTAATTCTACTAAAATTAATTGTAGAACTCATAGCTGGAACAAGTCCTTGAATGTTATCAAAATTCTGTTTTAATGAGAGCCCTGCCTTTATAATCAATGGAATCACTACAAGAGAAATTAGACAGTATAATGGGAAAATTTCATAAATGATTCCTGAAATTAATACCGAATAAGCAATTAAAGGAAAAATCCAGAACATTGTTGTTGCTTTCTGTTTTCCTAAAAATATGACCAAAGTTTTTCTTCCTTTTGCTTTGTCTGCATCATAATCTGGAAATGATGTGATAAACAAAACAAGAGAGGATAACATTCCAACAAAAATTCCTGCCATAATTGCTGCAATATTTATTTCTAAAGTTTGAATAAAATATGTTCCAAGTACAATCATTGTCCCTTTTACTGTGACAAATACTTCTGCAAGTCCCGAGTCAACAATTTTTGTAGAATAAAAATAAATTGATAATACTGCAAATGCAAGAATTAATCCGATAATTATTCCGTCGATCACTACAAAATAACTACCAATAAGACCTCCAATAATTAAAAAAATAATTCCTGCACGAAAAACTTGAGTAGGTTTCAGTAAACCTTCGGGTAGAACACCAGTACCACCACTCATTTTGGTTCGTTGGGTTTGAGTATCTATTCCACGTTTATAGTCCCAATAATCATTTAGCAAGTCAACACTAGAATGTAGTGCGATAACTCCTGCCATAGTCATA
>JACZUQ010000006.1:4513-6359 GCA_022573065.1 Nitrososphaerota archaeon | reverse complement strand
GGTAGAACACCAGTACCACCACTCATTTTGGTTCGTTGGGTTTGAGTATCTATTCCACGTTTATAGTCCCAATAATCATTTAGCAAGTCAACACTAGAATGTAGTGCAATAACTCCTGCCATAGTCATAATCGCATACCATATATCGATTTGAACTCCATGCCACCAGCTCAAAGCAAGTCCTACAGAAACTGCAACAACTGAAGCTAAA
The DNA here is from genome assembly GCA_022573065.1 of Nitrososphaerota archaeon. Classification (GTDB taxonomy): domain Archaea; phylum Thermoproteota; class Nitrososphaeria; order Nitrososphaerales; family Nitrosopumilaceae; genus CSP1-1. The sequence goes on along the minus strand of JACZUQ010000006.1, from coordinate 6,149 downwards.
AGAAAACGAATTCGAATTACTCTAAACCATTCTGATAACATACATTAGCCTCTTTTTTTCCCCTCTTAACATTTTTTTGTTTTTTAAAATAAAATGACAAAGTCCTAATTTGATTAGTGTTTGTCCGCCTAGAGCTACATTAGTCATATTTAATGTTCTTACAAAAATAGAACATGATTGAAAAGCATCTTAAAAGAATAAAAAAGTCAGAATCCGGAAGAACTGAATATGATGAATGGAAAGAGATCCCAACACTTGGACAGAAAATAGAAGACTTGTTAATTGAAGAGGTTCCCGACAGGACAATAGAAATTAAAAAAGAACATAAAAACAATTTTGATATGTATGAAAAAGATGCTTTAAAATTAAAAGATGAGTTTTCTAACACTGCACAATATTTCAAATTAATTAAAAAACATCTTCAAGATAAAAATACTGATTTTAAAAAATTCAAAAAAGATACAGAACGATTTGATAAAGAAATTGCAATTCTTAAACCAAAAAAACAAGAAATAAAATTAGATTTGAACGGACTAAATTATAAAGAAGTTAAAATTACTAAACTAAAACAAGAGTTAGATCAAGTAGAAACTGAACGGCAAGAAATAAAGAACAGAATAATTCATTTTACTAATCAAATTAAACAAGCACAAACTGAATTTGATTTTAAAGTAGAACAAATTGAAGATATTAAATTTGAATTAATACGTCTCGAAAAAAAAGAATCATTACAACAAAATATACATACAGAACAAGAAGCAATAGACATTATTAAACAAGAATTAAGTAGAGTGGTGGATGTAAAAGAATCTAATAGAATTCATCGTACTGTGAATACTTTGGTGGATCTTTTAAATTCAAAAAATCAAATTACAGTAAATGAACTCAATTCAGTAAAAGATGAGTTTAGTAAACTACAAACAAAATATATTGATTTAATTAATAAATTAAAATAGAATTACACTAATGATTTATCATCAATACTGATTGGTTTTCGTCCACTAAATCCAATATCTTTTTCATGCCAGAATTTAATTTCTGTTTCTCCTTGTTTCCAACACAGCCAAATTTCATCATCAAATCTTTTGGATGGAAAATCTAATAGACCTTCATCAATTCCCTTTATTACAACTCCAGTGTTTTCAAGATCTTCAATTGCTTGATAAAATTTTGTTACAACAGAATTTAGTTTTTGTTTTAATGTAACATATTGCTCAAAATTACTTGTATTAGATAATGATGAACTAAGTTGTTGTTCTGTTTTCATTATTTCATTTTTAAAACGAGTGACATTTTTGAATTTTTCAATAATAACTGGAAGTTTTTCGTTTGCCGTAGATATAGTAAAATATGAAAACACAGGCTAGTTAAAAATTTAGTTTATTAAAAATCTATTTCTATCATAAAAATTCAAGATTATCTTCATTTTTATTACATATGAGAGATTTCCATCAATAATGAACCAAGATGAACAATTAGAGCAGCTTATCAATCAGACTTTAGATGGAGCACTTGCCACGGTTCCTGCACATTTAGATGAAATTGAACAAAACAAGGACATTATCAAAGTAGAAAATCCTAAAGAATTCGTCTATGGATTAATAGTCGGTTCAGCCCTAACAACTGGCATTACAGG
>JACZUQ010000006.1:0-4415 GCA_022573065.1 Nitrososphaerota archaeon | reverse complement strand
GACTAGTTCAAATAAAAAAAGAACTTCCCACTCCAGAAGACCAGATTAAAATCAGAGACATGGTTTACAAAAAAATTCCACAAATAAGAGAACGAATTTTTGGATAAAAGAATAATCCGAGGGGTGGGTATGACATGCAACTGGGATGAGAGATAGCCCCTCGGATTTTCATTTGCTGTATCTATAGGATATAGGAATGACAAGATATCTTTGAATATGTCCAAAAAAAGACAGACAAACTAGATACAAAAATTTGCTTCAAATTCATATAATTATTAGAACGGTGATTAAAAATTGGGTTTACAATAAAAAAAAGATAAAATGGAGATTTACCCCATTCTTATTCCGGTTCCTCTACCCGTGCTCATCAAGAGTCCTTTTTCTGAAGGAACTTGAGTCTCAAACATCTTGCTGAGGTGGATAAGGTCCGTTCCTTTTGAGCTTGACAAACCAATGTCTCCTGCAATCTGTAATTTTCCTTTTTGATACTTTTTGAACTCGACGCCTACAAAATTTAGCTTTTTTAGTGGTTCTTCAACTATCTTAGTTCCTTTCTCAATTGTTCGTCTTACGACAATGGTGCTTGCAATATCAAATCCAACCATTAATGATAGATACGTGAAGCTGACTGATATGGCATAGTAAGCTAATTAGCTGATTAGTTCTATCATGATGTAACTTGATTAGATACTTCAGATCAATATAGAATAATTTTTTAATGTAAAATTAATGGTAAAAACATGTCAAACAAAATCAAGTGTTCTCATATTTTGGTAAAAAAACAAAGCGAAGCACTGGCCATTCTTGAAAGGATCAAAAAAGGAGAAAAGTTTGGAAAACTTGCAAAAGAGCTATCTATAGATTCAGGAAGTGCAAAACGAGACGGAAGTTTAGGTTATTTTGGAAGAGGCATGATGGTAAAACCGTTTGAAGAAGTTGCTTTTAAGCTACAAGTAGGAGAGGTATCAGAACCTGTAAAGTCAGAATTTGGATATCATATAATCAAAAAACTAGGCTAAAAATAAGCATCCAGTGCAACTTTTGGTTTATTGGTTTGCTTTTGTAACACTTCGGACATTTTTTCGCCCATCTTTTTAGCCAAAGTCATTTTTCTTTTCCCAATCCAATAATATGTCTCATCAATAGTGTCTTTCGCAATCAATACAATTAGTTTTCCGGAATCTTTTCTACCAGTACGTCCTCTTCTTTGAATATATCGAATTGAGCTAGGAACATTATCATAAAAAATTACATGAGAGACTTCAGAGATATCCAACCCTTCTTCACCAACTCGTGTTGCAATTAAAACAGTGTAAAGTCCATCACGAAAGTCCTGTATGGTTTGAATTTGCTTTTTTTGTTTTAATCCAGTTTCTCCTGCCTTTCCAATTAAAAATCCTGCTTTGATTCCCATTTCAGTTAAGTTTTTGTGAATTACTTCCACAGAATCACGATAACTTGTAAAAACCAAAGCCTTGCCACTAATTGATTGTAAAATTTCTTTTAATTTTGGAATTTTACTGTGTTCTATTCCTTTTTCTTGTGCTGCCTTTGCCAACAAAATTGCCTGAGTAAAATTAGAATCATTTTCAAAAAGATCCTTTATGCCAACACCTTTTTTCTTACTTGTTCGCTCACAAAATCTTAAAAATGAGGTTATTCCATGAGATTCAAGCATACTTAGTGCATAATGAATTCGTATTGCAGTAAAAAGTGGTTTTGCAGAACGCCTGTTTTGTCTTAAGACATAATCCCTTAATCGTAATAATTGTGATAGGGATCTTGTATCAGTAACATTTACACCGTTTCTTTTTAGTTCCATGTATCTTTGTTCAAGAGCTTTTTTGATTAAACTTTGAATATGTTTCATTTCAGGAGGAAGTTCTACATTTATCCACTGAGTAGTAGTCTCTTGTATGTATGGTTTAACATCTGGACTATCTTCGTTTCTTTGAGCAATACTTGAAATCTTAAGCGTAGTGATTATTTCTGTAGCCTTTTCTTTTTCACTTGGTAAAGTTGCAGTCATCCCCATAATCCTTGCATTAGAATGTATAAGACGTTGGGCAATTCCAGAGTAAGCATAGTCCCCAATTGTTCTGTGAGCCTCATCAAAAATTACAAGACTAAATTGGTCAGCTGATACAATTTGTCTGTCTAAATCATTTTTTGTAATTTCTGGAGTTGCACAAATTACACTATTCATCCAAAGTTTTTTTCTTTTGTTGATAAGGTCCTCGCCAGTAATTAATGCAATATCTTCAATTGTAAGATTATTTTTTAAAAACTCATAATGCTGATGTGTAAGCACTCTGGTTGGAGCTAAAAAAAGTATGGCGCCAGTTCCCTTTGAAAGATATTCAACAATTACTTGTAGAGCGACTGTAGTTTTCCCTAGACCTGTAGGCAATACAACAAGACAATTTTCAGATTTTGCTTGATTTGCCAAATTGACTTGATAATCACGATATTCAATAGAATTTTTTTGTAAAAATCTATGCTCTAAATATTCTAAAGTCATTTTTCCTAAAATATTAGGACTAGGTATTGATTTTATGGTTTCGTATCGATCAAATGATAACCATTACTCAATTTTCCATATGATGTCAACATGACTTTTGGCTAATTTTTAGGAACAAAAAAAGAGAAAAGTCTCCTTGTTCGGAGACTGAAATGCATTAACTAGTTTATGTGAGCTATTGGGCCTACCAGCTAACACCGCGAGATGTCTCTGACTCAATAGATCAACTGAGACATGGTTTTTGTTAAAAAATCAGGGCCAAAAAGAATAACTTTTTGGTTAATTTTGTAAACCTTTGATAGATTCTTCAGATTTTGATCCAGATCTATATTGAGTGAATTGTCTATCGAGTCATCCATATATTACATGAATCATCATTTTTGTTGTGAGTAATTCTTTTGAAAGGCCCAGTTGGGATGAATATTTTATGTTACAAGCAGAGCTTGCAAAACTGCGATCAAACTGCATGACTCGTCATGTTGGGGCAGTCATAGTTCGAAATCATAGACAGATTGCCACTGGATATAATGGAACTCCTCCAGGAGTGAAAAACTGCTTTGAGGGAGGCTGTAAGAGATGCCAGCTAAGAATGGAGGGCAAAATTGAATCAGGTGCATCCCTAGACAGATGTCTGTGTAATCATGCAGAAGCCAATGCGATAATGCATTGTGCCATTTTAGGAATCGAAACTGGTACAGAGGGCGCAATTTTGTATACAACATTTGTTCCGTGTTTAGAATGCACAAAAATGTCAATTACAATAGGGATTAAAAAATTTATTTGCCTTGATTCATACCCTGAAACAGACTATGATTTACTTGAAGAAGCAAAAGTTACAGTTCAAACACTTGATAAGACAAAAATCAAGTATTGGGCAAAAAAATTAATCGAGGATTATAATGTCACGATGATTCCCAAATAGAAAAAACATGTCTACTAAAGAAACAAAATCAATTCCAACATCCTTGTTAGTATCTGCTGCATATGACAACCAAAAAAATATAGCTGTACTAAAATTCTATAATCCAGAAACACAAGAGCTCAAGCTTTGGTATGATGAAACTGGCCACAAACCATATTGTTTTTCAAAACTAAATCCTGAAGAACTAGATTTTCTTTCAGATAGAGATGATGTTGAAAATATTAAAACAGTTAAAAAATATGATTTGCTAAATGACACTGAGATTCAAGTTTCTAAAATCACAGTATCAAATCCTTTAGCAATTGGTGGTACAGACAAGAGCATTAGAAATATTATTGATACATGGGAATCAGATATCAAATATTATGAAAATTATCTTTATGATAGATCACTAAACATTGGCAAATATTATAAAATTGAAGATGGAAAAATTATTCCACAGATTTTAGAAATCTCAGATGAAGTTCGTTTATCATTAAAATCACTACTTTGGGATAAAATTGTAGATGATGAGATGGTCAATTCAAAACAATTTCAAGAATATGTTTCTGATTGGGCAGAACTTCTAAACCAACCTATACCAAAAATTAAGCGTGTTAGTTTTGACATAGAAGTAGAAGCTGAAGTTGATAGATTACCTGATGCAAAAATTGCAGACAGAACGGTTACTGCAATTGGGTTTGAAGGAAGTGATGACTTTAAGCAAATATTTGTATTAAGACTAGAGGGAGTAGAAGAAGGAAAAAACGAACTTCCCTCAGACGTCAAAGTTAGGTTTTATGACAAAGATAAAGAAAAAGAGATGATTCAAGACGCGTTCAAAAAAATTTCTGAATATCCCTTTGTAATAACTTACAACGGAGATGATTTTGACATGCCATATCTTTACAATCGTGCTCAAAGGTTAGGAATCAAACAAGAAGATAATCCATTATACATGATGCGAGATTCTGCAACACTAAAGGAAGGAGT
>JACZUQ010000036.1 GCA_022573065.1 Nitrososphaerota archaeon | reverse complement strand
CAAGTTTTTTTGTTGCATATTCAAGACATGGTGTTGGGTTTAGTCCTACATTATTGCAATCTAGTCCAGCATAATTTAATGCAGAACATACCACTTTTGCAATAATAGGACTGGTGTCTCTCCCATCATACCCAACAATTATTGGACCTTCTTTGAAATATTCTGCAATAGAAAGTGTAATGTCGTGGATGAATTCTAGAGTAAAATCCTGACCAAAAACACCACGTATTCCATTTGTTCCAAATAATTTTGCCATGATAAGGTTACTAAAACTAATGAATAAATTTGTGTTGTGAATTGTTTTCTATTAATCTATTTTGAAGGTTTTGAGACTATAACCTTGTTTGATAACTTAATCTTTAGAATAATTACCATAATGATTATTGTAATAGAATTCAAAATGCTTAAAGTAACTCGCAAGTTTTCATTCAAATTAATAGCAGAAAAATTAAATTTTTCTTGTATAATTTCTCTTGTCTCAGTAAATTGATCTAAATTTACACCATTTACATTACTTCTATGAAACTAGGAATTAATTTTACTTTTTTTGCAAGAGTTTTTGGATTTTTTTATTGATAAAAGAATTTTTTATTTGATAAAACATTCCTGTTCATTTTTCACGGAACCGTTAAGTTTGTGTAAATATTCTAGTGGTGTGCGGGAGTCGCCAAGCCTGGTCAACGGCGCAGGGTTTAGGACCCTGTCTCTTAGGGGTTCGTGGGTTCGAATCCCACTTCCCGCATAAGTTCAAAAATTATAAGGATCCCATTTTAACAACGTTCGTGAAAAAGACTATAATTGGAATTACGATTGTTGGAAAAGATCGAGAAGGAATAGTTGCTTCATTTACCAACTTTGTGTTTCAACAAAAAGGAAATGTTGAGAAGGTAAATCAAAACGTCATCAAAGAATTATTTGGAATGTATCTTGAAATATCATTTACAAAAAAAATTAACATTAAAAAATTTGAAAATGAGTTACAAAAAGTTGCAAAAAAGAACAAAATGGATGTAAGTACTCATCATGAAATTAACTCACAAAAAAATATTGCAATCTTTGTAACAAAAGAACTACATTGTCTTAAAGTAATACTTGATTCAAAACGAGCAGTTAAGGGAAAAATTAGTGTTATTGTTGGAACTGAAAAAAGTTTATCGTCAATGATAAAAAAATCAAAGATTCCTTTTGTTTTAATAAATGAAAAAGATCAATCAAAAGCTGAAGCAAAACTTCTTGATGTTTGTAAAAAGTATAATATAGATCTAATTGTTTTGGCGCGTTACATGAAAATTCTTACACCAAACTTTGTTTGGCGTTATCCAAATAGAATTATTAACATTCATCCGTCACTGTTACCAGCATTTCCAGGTGCACTTGCTTATGCACAAGCATTTGAACGTGGAACCAAGATTGTTGGAGTAACAGCGCATTATGTTACAGAGAATTTAGATCAAGGACCGATTATTTTCCAAGATTCATTTAATGTAAACCCCGAAGATAGCCTTGAATCAATAAAAAAGAAAGGACAAAAACTGGAAGCTGACACTTTACTCAAAGCAGTAAAGATGCATCTCACAAACAAATTAGAAGTACATTGGAGAAAGGTCCACATAAAGTGAATTAAATGGTTATAGTAAAAGATCAATTTGATCCAGATTTAAGAAAAATTATAAAAAAACAAAAAAAAGCAGCAATAATTCCTGTGGGTTCCATTGAACAACATGGTCCTCACTTACCTGTCTCAACTGATTCAGATATTGTAACAGAGATAGCAAAACGTGTATCAGAAAAATGCAATTTTTTTTTACTCCCTACTTTATCATATGGGGTATCTTTTGAACACGCCCCTTTTTTCAATCTAAGCATAAAGGAAAAAACCCTAGAACAGATTCTAATTGAAATATGTCTTTCCCTATCAAGCAATAATATTAACACAATTTTCATTATTAATGGCCATCACGGAAATCAAAAAGCCTTGGAAAAATTGAGTCAGAAAATAAATCGACTCTCTAGGAAAAAAATCTGGGTTTTTATTTTTTCATATTGGCATTTTATGAAACATGAATTTGATCATGCAGGATTTGTAGAAACATCATTAATGCTTGCAATATCTAAAAAAGTCAAAATGAGTCGTGCCAAAAAAGGATTGATTACAAAGAATTTATCTCAAAAAGAAAAATCGCTATTAGGCAAGCAAGCTTCAAAATCATTTCCATCGGTGACTAAGAATGGGGTATGGGGCGACCCAACCAAATCTACTGTTAAAGATGGGAGAAAATTTCTAGCAGAAATTGTACGTAATTTAGCAAAAAAGAGTCAAACATGCCTTACAGCTAAAAGCCGAAAGTTACACCATTGAAATTTTAATATAATCCCCCAATATGAGACCTAGTAAGTGAATTAAATGTCCGTTGACATGGCAGTAAAAGTATTGGAAGAAAGTATCAATAAAGTCGTATTGGTAAAAATCAAAGGCGGAAAGACAATACGAGGAAATCTACTTGGATTTGACCAGCACATGAACCTGCTACTCGACCAATCAGAGGAGATTCCTACTGAAGGCGATTCAAAGAGTCTTGGAACCATTGTTGTTCGTGGAGACAATGTGGTCATGATTTCACCACCACCATCCTAGATGTGATTTGATATGGTAAGAGGCACAACTTCAATGGGAGGTTTTACTCGCAAGAAGGTTCACATTAGATGTAGAAGATGTGGAAAAAACTCATATCACAAACGTCATCATCAATGTGCCAGTTGTGGATTTCCCGACTCGAAACTAAGAAAATACTCTTGGATCAAATGGTACACATAGATACATGAAATTATTATTTTCTAAGCCCAAAGTTCTATCAATAGGAGCAAATGCCCACATAAAGAGCCAGTTGAATTCGTTGAATATAGAAAAAGAAATTCTAACCAAGACTATTTCAAGACTTTATCAGCATGAGGTTGAACTATCAAAAATTCAGCGGGATAGGTTGCTTATTAGATACCAGCATCACCTAGGCATAGTTTTAGTTAAAATAGAGAAACTAGAGGCTGCCAGTAAACATCCTGACTTGGGTCCTTTAGGAGATGGTCTGATAACACTAATGGATCAAAAACTATCCCAGTTAGACAAGAGATTATACGAGCTTACATCAAAAATTAACATAGCAAACACCCAGATTGAAGAAAATAAACTAAAAACTGAGACACCAGCAAAAAAAGTAAAGGAAGAAGCCAAAAATACAGAGGCAATTTCACAAATACAAAAAGATGTTACAAAGGATACTACATCAGATATAATACAGCAAAGACCTCCAAGTTCAGTTGAAATAACAACTCTTACAGAATTACCGTCAAAAGCATCAGAATTCCCGTTAATAGAACAAAAACCACGCGATATTCAAATGGAAATTATCCAAGAAAGAATTGACAATCAACAGCAAAAAGTAGAAGAAAAAGTCGAGAGCCTTCAAACAAATAATGTTTCTACAAATTTTGAAAAATCCGAAATTCCAAGACAAGAAACTCTTCCCATTCTAATTGAACAAAAACCAAAACCCACGATAAAGCTACCAGAAGAAGAAAACATAGAAGATGATGATGATGATCTTGACAGAATTAAAGGAGAGATAATGAAAACACTCTCTAAGCTTGAACAGGCAGAGGTAGAGTAATTGTCATTTGATGATGCCATTTCGGCATTGTCAACAGATGCTTTAAGATTTGTTAAAGATGGATATATTCTAGGTTTAGGTAGTGGGAGAGCTGCTACTGCATTTGTCAAATCACTAGCAGTGTTATTACGTGAAAAAAATCTCAAAATTCGAGCTGTACCAACATCATTACAAATTAAAATTATTGCCGAAGAAGGAGGGATTAATCTTATTGAAGCAGATCAAGTACAGAAAATTGATGTAGTTTTTGATGGTGCTGACCAAATTGATCAGCATAGATATCTAATCAAAGGTGGAGGTGGTGCTTTACTTCGAGAAAATATTCTAATCAATGCTGCAAAAAAAGTAGTAATTATGGCAGATAAATCAAAATTTGTAAAGAATTTCAATAGAACAGTTCCAGTTGAAGTTCATCCTCTTGCAAGAAATACTGTTGTAAAATCAATTCATAAGTTAGGTGGTAAACCAAAAATTCGTACAATTGAACGTGGGTATCCATTCATAACAGAAAATGGAAATGTAATTTTAGATTGTAATTTTGGAGTTATAAAAAATCCAAAAACTCTGGCACAAAAAGTAAAATTAATTCCTGGTGTTATTGAAGTAGGCATTTTTACAAGAAAACCTGATGTAATTTACAAAGCAAAAACTAATGGAAAGTTTGAGATGTTAACTTGATTGAGGATGCCTTACAACCATCTTTCCATATCCAGATTTACCGATTACTTCAAAATTTTCTGCAACAGTTGTACCACGTACAATTGTCTTTACAGGCCAACCCTTTAGATTCCATCCATCATACACAATATAATCAGAAAAACCACCAAACAATTCACTTGTAACTTTCTTTTCTTTTTTCAAATCAATCATCGTAATATCAGCATCAGAACCTAATTCTATAGAACCTTTTTTAGGAAACATTCCAAAAATTTTTGCTGCGTTAGTACTTGTTAAATGTATTAGTTTGTCAAGAGTAATTCTATTTTTATTTACGCCTTCGCTTAACAGTATAGGTAAAAGTGTTCCAATTCCAGGAAAACCTGCAAGTGCGTCCCAAACATTATTTCCTCCAAGTTTTAGTTTTAGTTGATTTGCAACGTGATCTGTTCCAATGGTATTGATGGAACCGTCATGAACCGCCTTCCAAACATTTTCTACATCATTAGATGTTCTAATTGGTGGCATTACTTTTGCCAAGTATCCATCCTGTTTGTCGTAAGATAGAGTCAGATAATGCGGACAAGTTTCAACAAAAATCTTTGTACCATTTTTTCTCTCTTCTTGAATCTGATTTAGTGCGTCGGTTGAGCCAATATGAACAAAGTATAAAGTACAATCACACTCTCTTGCAAATTTAGAAATGGTTTTTATTGATTTGACCTCAGATTGAGTAGATCTACTTTCAGACCATGCGGCAAGACCATCTTTGTTTTTTTCTTTAGCAGTTTTCATTCCGCAAGCACAACTCTCATAATCTTCAGCATGAACTAAAACAGGACATCCAAGTGATGCTGCATTCTTAACTACATTCTGAATAATATCAGAAGTGACATTAACTTTTGCCTCTCGTAAAACATTCGTTCCTGGTTCCATATCCATGTAAACATGGCCAACATCACCTCCAAGATTCATGTAGAGTTTGAATGATGTAATCCATTTATCAATACAAAATTTCATCTCATCTATCTGCACACTATTAAATATCGAAGCATGTACAGAATAATCTACATAATGATTTTGAGAACTTGCTATTAGTTGTGGGACTAGTGAATTTGTATAAGATGAGCCTAATCTAATCATCCTCATCATAGTAGTAATTCCACCAATAGCTGCTGCGTGAGATTCTGTTCTAGCTGCCTCTTCTATAGGAGAATAAACTCCATAATGTACGTGAGTATCAATAACGCCAGGGATTGAAACTAATCCATTTCCATTTATTTTATGATCACAAGCTGGAACATCATTAGTAATACCGACAATTTTTTGATTATCAATTACAATGTTTTTGTCAACCATTCCCTTGGGAAGAAATACGTGTGAATCAATAATTACAGTATCATATGTCATCTATTTTTTTGAAATATCATCTCTGGGTTTTATTCGTTGAGTAAATGAATAAAAACAGATTCTATTGTGGTAAGAGAAGGGCCGGTGGTTTAGTGGTATAATGCCGCGTTCGCAACGCGGATGTCGAGGGTTCAATTCCCTCCCGGTCCACCATCTAGAAACTATTATACATAAACGCAGAATATTGATTTTGATGAAGGTTTTCACTGGAAAACAAGCTGCAGAGGACTATATGTCAACTCATACACTTGCATTTTCTACTCCGGAATTGACCTTGATGAGATTTTCATTTTGGTTAGGAGATATGGTACCAGATCCATCTAACAAAGAAAATAGTATGCCAAGACTAATGAAATTCATTGAAGAAAAAGACTTTGAACCTGTTCAAATAATAGATGATGATAAATTTGAACCGACAGGAGCCATAAGAAATTCTGGAATGTATGGTAATACTGCACCTCAAACTAGTTCTGATACGAAATTTTGTTCTGAATGTGGAGGAAAAATTGCTACAGCTGCTAAATTTTGTACTGAATGCGGTGCAACTCAGGATTAATTTTTTCTAAACTTTATTTCCGCATTTTGTGCAGAACTTTGCGTTTGGTCTTAATTCTCCACCACAACTAGTACAATGTATTCCACTACCTGATGGTCTAGAAATTAATGAAGGTTCTGCAGTTGGAAGTGTACCTGGTTGATTAAAACCTTGTTGAGCTGAAATTACTGAAGGTGGTGCACCTACAGGATTTTCACTAGTTCCAGCACGTCCGGGAGGTGGTTGCATTCCCATCGTTCCAGGAGAACCCATACCAGGCATTAATCCAGGAGAATGAGTTCCACCAGGTGCTGCACCGCCAGCCATTTTGTCAATTGCTTTTTTTAATTCAAACAATACTTTGATTGAAAGAAATTCAAGTGCAGAATATGCAACAGTATAATCACCTAACTTTTGAAAAAACTGAGTATCAGTAAGTTTTCCCTTTTTGTATTGATTATTTGCATCAAGAAATGATTCATAATATCCTTGTGATTCATCAAATAAGGCGTTTAATTTATCACTAAGAAGATTTAGTGTATCTACTTCACCAAACGACATGTATTTCTTGTTTGATTTTTCGAATATTAATTACTTTAGATTAAAAAATGAATAAACTGTAAAGTCTATAATTTTTCTAGTGCTTTTTCAATCATATTTTTGTATGATTCTTTTGAAGCTGCACCTACTTGTTGGGCAACAATCTGACCTTTATTGAAAATGGCTAACGTGGGAATGCTAAACACATTGTATTTTGATGCAATTTCGTTTGCCTCATCCACATTTACCTTTACAAAATCTACTTTACCGTTATACTCCTCAGCTAATTCTTCTACAACTGGACTAACCATTCTACATGGACCACACCACTCTGCCCAAAAGTCAACAAAAACGGGTGTTGCAGAGCTCATAACATCAGTTTCCCAACTCTTTGTATCAGAGATTTGTTTAATTCCCATTGCAGTCATCACTCATCTAAACATCCCTAAATATGTTACACCAAATTTAGGATCAATAGAAAAATCAAATTGTTCTCAAAAAATTTTGAGTTTTTTCAAATTTGATGAATATATACTTAAATGACCATTTTAATAATTCTAAAATATGAGTTCTGAATTAAGGACGAAAAAATTGAGAGGTTCTGGCGGCTTCATAATGGCCACAATTAATGATGAATTGCAAAGAAAAGGAAATTTAGGAGGACCAGATTTATTTTTAGCACCGGTTGGTCGTATTGATTCTGAGAAGATTTCAAAATTTTACTGCAATACTTGTGAAAAAGACTATGAAGGTGCACCTAAAATCCAGTTTGAAAATCCAAATGAGGAAGTTGCAGAAAATCTAATTCTTGTGGAGAAAGGACAATACATTTGTACTACATGTAGTTCCACGCTAGCTGAATACAGAGAATTCAAAAAACCTGATGATGCAGTTGATGCGGGTTTTGCAAGACCAATGACACCACCATCAGACACTATGATTCCCCCAACTGAGCCAACGCAACAATCATTTACACCACCAAGTCCAACCGTTACTGTACCTGATTTTGAACAAGTACTTCCGGGTGCAAATTTTCAAGAAGAAATCAAAAGTCAATCACAAAGTAGTCAATCTTTTAATGCAATTGTAGGTATGACAGTTTTTGACGGGAATGCTAAAAAAATTGGAACTGTAAAACAAGTTGGTGTTGATGCAACTCAAAATGTTGTATTAATTATTACAAGAAATGACACAAGTGAAATTAGTGTAAAATGGAACCAAATTAAAAAAATCGGTGAAATTATTTTGTTAGGTGAAGAACAATCTGGAAATTCGGATTCGACGCAGTCAATATCAAAATGTTCAAGTTGTGGTTTTGATAACAAACCAGGTTCTAAATTCTGCCAAAGTTGTGGCTCTCAAGTATAGTAGGTAACAAGTAAGGTTTTAGGTTTTTTCATGAAATTAAAGGATAGAAAGTAAGATGACAAAAATTAAGCTTCCAAAAGGAATTCTCAAGGATATTATTATTGTAGTAATTGGTGTACTAATAATTTGGATGGGTCTAAGAGTTGTATTTGGTACTGAAAATCCTTTTTATGTAGTTTCAAGTGGAAGTATGGTACCAGAGCTACAGATTTTTGATGTACTAGTTGTTCAAGGAAATGATCCTTTTGAATCTGTTAAGATAGGAGATATTATTGTTTTTAATCGGCCGTCAGGTCAAGATCGGGTAATTGTTCATAGAGTGACTTCAATTACTAATGAAGACCCGTTTACTATTAGAACTAAAGGAGATGCAAATCCAACCTCTATTCCTGGAACGGATTTTCCTATAACTGAAGAAGAATACATAGGAAAAGTTGCATATGTAATACCACAAGTGGGTTATATTACTAGAGTTCTTACTCCTCCAATTAATTACATCATAATTGCAATTATTATTTCTGTAATGGTTGGAAGATCATTTTTAAATAGAAAAAAGAAACCGGCTTTGTCTGATGCATTTGATTTTGAATCAAAGGATGAAAATAATCAACTCGGTGAAGAACTAGGTAATTTAGATATTCCTGAGGATAAGGTATATTCTAAGGAAATTAAAAAAATTGAAAATTCAGAAACTAAATTTGATAATGAAAGAAGTTCAGAGTTAATCGATGATGAGGAGATAAAATCTGAAAACGATAAAAAATAAAATTAAGTTTAAGAACATTCTTGTATCAAAAAAATCTCTAATTCATTAGATCATTTATAATTAGATTAGTTTGAACGGAATTTAATGACATCAGTCGATAAAGCGCTGTTATTTGGACTATGGCCATTGTTGTTATTGGAGTAGGTATTGCGTTGCTAGTCGGTTTACTCATTGTTGGTTTCATAGTATCAGCTGATTCTTTTTCTACTCCCGTTGTTGGTGTATAATCAGGTGCTGTAGATGATTGTAATTGACCACCCATGGCAGATGGCCCAAGTGGAGTGTTTGATAGTTAGTTTGCTTATAGCAGGTGATACTTTTGAACATACATTTGATTCATCAGGAACAGAAAATTACTATTGTATGGTTCATCCATGGATGACAGGAAGCGTTCAAGTTTCCTAATCTATCATTTTTTTATTTTTTTAAGAATTTAGTCTGCAGAAGGTATTTTGAATACTCGTTTGAAGTATTCTGATGGTTCATCCATATCTTCATCGTCATTTTTTACTCCAGCCAAATTCTTTGCTAGTTGTCTCTTGTATCCTATTTGCATCTGACGTGCAATCTGAATTCTTTGGGCTTGTGGTGAACCTGCCCCGTGCATGGATTCTGTAAGATATCCAACTGCGTTTCTACCCATAGTCATATTCTCTATTAACCGTAAAACTCTCATTTTGTTTTCAACATCGACTCCTTTTCTTCCTACCAAGTATT
>JACZUQ010000035.1:5565-9751 GCA_022573065.1 Nitrososphaerota archaeon | reverse complement strand
GTGATGGGGATTTGGTTTCCACAAAAATTGCATTTGTTATTTTTATCCATATTCCATCCTTGAATATCAAAACCATATCTTTTAACCACGATTTTGTTACACTCTGAACAGTAAGTATGTTCCCAAGGATGCCCGGGAACATTTCCTAGATAAACATACTTGAGACCTTCTTCTTTTGCAATCTGATAGTGTTTTTCAAGTGTCTTCACAGGTGTTGATTCATAATCCATCATTTTGTAATCAGGATGAAATCTTAGAAAATGCATTGGCATTTCTGGTCCAAACTCATCATAAATGAATTTTGATAGCTTTCTGGCGTATTCTAAATTATCCCCGACTTGTGGAACAATAAGATCTGTAATTTCAACATGAATCTTTGTTTTATCTCTGATTTCTAAAAGAGTATCAAAGATTGGTCTGGGGTCTGGAACACCAATAAATTTTCTTGTAAACTCTGGTTCAGCGCTTCCTTTAAAATCAACTGTTATTGCATCTAAAAATTCTCCCATCATTTTCACAGTTTCGGGAGTGTCATAACCATTTGAAACAAAAATATTTTTTAATCCTTTTTTTCTTGCAGCTATTCCACAATCACGAGCAAATTCTATGAAAATTGATGGTTGGTTGTAGGTATATGCTATACCTTGAGCTTCATATTGAATTGCAGTATTTGCAACTTCTTCAGGAGTCATATTAACGCCTTCTACTTTTCTTCTTTGACTAATGTCAGAGTTTTGGCAATATTTGCAAAGCCAATTACATCCAGTAGTTGCAATTGAAAAAATTTTACTTCCTGGATAATAATGAATCACGGGTTTTTTTTCTATAGGATCTACATGTCCTGCGATAACTTTACCATATACAAAAAGATCTAACTTCCCGCCTACATTTCCCCTAATTCCGCAAAGGCCTATCTGATCTTTTTTTAATTCACAATACCTTGCGCAAGCAGTACAAAGTACTTTATCATCTGGTAACTTTTCATACAGAATTGCTTCTTTAGTCAATTAATCTAATTGGTAGTTTTTTCGTAATATACTTTTTATTTAAAAAAATCATATTCTTGACTTCTTTTCTGTTTTGGCAAATCTTTCATGACTGCTTGAACTACTTCACTATGATTATAGGTTAGATGACGAAGAAATTTTGCTGATTCGTCCTTTCGTAAATCTTCGTCACCAAAAATTATTTCAGGACTTGCTAAATCTTTCATTATAGTCTTACATTCATCACATGGTTCAAAATCAAGATAGAGTTTCAATGCTATTTTTTATCATTATCCTTGATATTTAGTATTTATCCTATTTGATGGTTTGAGCAAGAGGTTCCTCCATCCTAGAAATCTTAGGTTTTACCTTCCTAATTGCATCTATAAGATCATTTTGGGTTATTTCAATTTCTTTAACTGAACTTGATTTTCCATTAACATATCGCTTCAACGCAGCAATACCAGCTCTATTTGCTATAGCTGCAATTTCTGCACCACTAAAACCATTTGTACGTTCAACTATTTTTTCCAAATCCACATCTTTTGCCAATGGTTTTTTCTTTGTATGAATTTTGAAAATATTTGAACGACCTTTAGCGTCTGGTAAAGGTACCTCGATAATACGATCAAATCTACCTGGTCTTAGAATTGCAGGATCAACTATGTCAAGTCTATTAGTAGCACCAATTATCAACACATTATGAAGCTCTTCTAGTCCATCAATCTCTGTCAAGATCTGGGATACAACATTTTCTGTAACATGTGAATCTGAGCTTCCTCCTCTTCTTGGAACTAAAGCATCTAATTCGTCAAGAAATATTATACAAGGAGCTGCTAATCTGGCTTTTCTAAAAATTTCTCTTACACCCTTTTCAGATTCACCTACCCACTTTGATAATAACTCAGGGCCCTTAATACTAATGAAATTTGATTCAGTCATTTTTGCTACCGCCTTTGCTATCAAAGTTTTTCCTGTTCCTGTAGGACCATGTAACAAAATTCCTTTAGGTGTTTCAACATTCACATAATCAAATGCATCCTTGTGTTTAATTGGCCATTCTATTGCTTCACGTAATTCTTCTTTAAGAGATTCTAAACCGCCTACATCATCCCATGTTACATTAGGAGTTTGGATAAGTACCTCACGTAAAGCAGAAGGTCTAACTTCTTTTAATGCGTCTCGGAAATCTTCATTTGTAATCTGAATTTTTTGTAAAATTTCTTGTGAAATTTTTTCTTGATCAAGATCTATCTCAGGCATTATTCTTCGCAATGATCGCATTGCTGCTTCCTTAGCTAGAAATTCCAGATCAGCTCCTACAAATCCATGTGTTATTTTTGAAATGGCTTTAAGATCAACTTTTTCGTCAATAGGCATTCCACGAGTATGAATATTTAGGATCGCGAGTCTTCCTTCTTCATCAGGAATCCCAATTTCAATTTCTCTATCAAACCTTCCTGGTCTTCTAAGTGCGGGATCAAGAGAATCAGGTCTATTTGTTGCTGCAATAACTACAACCTTACCTCTACTTTTCATTCCATCCATTAAAGTAAGAAGTTGAGAAACTATCCGCTTTTCAACATCACCAGAAACTTCCTCACGTTTTGGAGCAATAGAATCAATTTCATCTATGAAAATAATGCTTGGAGCATTTTCTTCGGCTTGTTTGAAAAATTCCCTTAATCTTTCTTCACTTTCACCGTAGTATTTTCCCATAATTTCTGGTCCGCTCAAATATGTAAAATTAGCATTAGTTTCACCTGCAACTGCTTTAGCTAAAAGTGTCTTACCAGTTCCAGGAGAACCATATAATAAAACACCTTTTGGAGCTTCAACACCGATTTTTTCAAATAGTTCAGGATGTCTCATTGGTAATTCTACCATTTCTCTAATTTTTTGAACTTCATTTTTCAAACCACCAAGTTCATCGTAAGTTATTCTTGGTATAGAAGAATCAACAGCTTTTGTCATAGAACCTAGTTTGAAAATTGTATTTTCAGTTACTATTACAGGTTTTGCAGGTTTAGTACTAGTTACAATAAATTGAATTTTACCACCCATTTGAGTTGATAATACAATTGAATCATGAATTGAAAAAACATGATTTTGATAAGTGTTAATCATTACTTGATGTAGTTGTGCTTCATCAATAGGTAATTTTTCCGTAGGAGATAATACAATTTTTTGCGCATCTCCAACTTCTACAGATTTTACAGTTACTTTATCACCAATACCTCCACCAATATTATGTCTAGTAATTCCATCAATTTTGATAATTCCAGAACCATAATTTTCAGTAGAACCAGGCCAAAGCTTTACATGTGTTTTTTTATTGTAAGTTAATTCTAAAATTTGTCCAGTATTCCAATTTGTGTCTTCAATAATTTTAGGATCAATTATTGCTCTTCCTTTTCCAACGTGTTGTTGAGGAATTTCCTCAATTTTTAATTGAATTTCACTCATTTTTTTCACCATTCTAGCCGGAGTTTATCCGGTTCTAGGGTCTTTCTTTTTATCCGATATAACTTCGGATATGAAATTACCATTTTTATCAAATTTCATTTACTTCACCATTCTAACTTGCTTTTTAGCAATTCTAGGGCGTCTTGGATTAGCCTGTTTTACTAGACCATCCCAGATTGTATTAATATCGTTGGTATAGTTGCTATACTCTGTTATTCTTTTACCGTTTTTATCAAATTTCATTTTTTTCACCAAAAAAAAGGAGGTTTATTCAACCTCCACCGTTTTGCCTTTTGGTTTTTCTGCGTCCACCAAGCTAAACTTCAATTCGAGAACTCCATTTTTGTAAGATGCTTTTGCAGAGTCTTTGTCAACTTTGTGTTGGATAGGTACTTTAGCATGGTATTTTTTCTCACCATGTTCAGCATCGATGTTTACAGTCTTGTCATCTACAACTACTTTAACATCTTTTTTCTCAACTCCTGGCATCTCAGCTACAAGTTTTAGAACCTTCTGTTTTTCATCTACTAGTATATCCACGAAAGGTTCTCTAGTATCTGAAGTTGGAAGTAAACCTGGTTTTACATTTCCGTATTCCTTTACTACTGGATTTCCGTCAGGTCCAATGGTCATGGTATAACCATAATAAAATGGAACAGAACTATGAATTCCAGGTTCTCTAGTCACTTCAAAAATACCATCTAGATTCATGAAAGACCTAGACATATTTTTGA
>JACZUQ010000035.1:0-5469 GCA_022573065.1 Nitrososphaerota archaeon | reverse complement strand
TACTGGATTTCCGTCAGGTCCAATGGTCATGGTATAACCATAATAAAATGGAACAGAACTATGAATTCCAGGTTCTCTAGTCACTTCAAAAATACCATCTAGATTCATGAAAGACCTAGACATATTTTCGAACAGACTATCAAAATCTTCATCAAAGAACATTGTCATATTCACCTATTATTGTAATATATATGACATTATATAAAGATTATGGTATATTTAATGAAATATTACATAATCCTAATATAACTGACAATATATAATAATTTGTATGAGACTAGCCAATGCTTCTGTACCTGAAGTAATCAGAGAAATAATTACCCAAAATCGTTCAATTTATGATTGTATGAAAATGGATGTGATTAATTATACGGCCCTAGCCGTAAAGATTCAATCGAAGGTAGAAAGGCATCTTGGAACATCAGTGAATTTGAATACGATAGTTGTTGCTATCAAACGCTATTCTGATTCGTTTGAGCAAAAAGAGGATGTAAAAAATGAATCAGTTCTCAAAAATGCTAGACTATCATTAACTGATGGAATTTTAGACATTAAATTTTCAGCTGATGATTTTGGAGCGGAAGATGTAGCTTCTCTAATGAGTAAATTTTCAGAAATTAATCCTGATTATGAATTCTTTAGATTAGCAAATTCTTTTAGAGTATTAACAGAAGATTTAGCTGGCATTAGAGAATTATTTGGAGCATTTGGGAATACAGAAGATAAATTCATTACAGGTTTAGCTAAGATCAAAATTTTAATTCCCCCAGAACAAAATAGAAATGATATCGCCTCTTATGTTGCAGAAGTTCTTCATTCAAATGGAATAGAACCTGCTAATGCATTTTTTAGCCGGGATAATATCACTATTGTTCTAAATGAAAAGGATGCATCTAGAGCATATGAAATTTTAAGATCAGAGATAGCTAGATAAAATTCTGATTAAACTCCAAGACTTTCTACTTTAGATAGTTCTAGATTTACCTTGTCTCCTACTGAGAGTCCTAGTTCTTTGTATTCATGCATGTCGATTTTTAAAGCAGTCATGCCTCCCTGCATTCCACCTATACCTCCCATTCCGCCAGCAAACATTTTGTTAAGACCTTTCATCATATCATCCATATTTGAAAAACCCATTACATTAGGTCCGGGGGATGATTGGGGAAGGTTTCCTTCTTTGAAGTCTTTAGTTAAGGAAAGGGATACAATTACGTATGGAGTGCCGTCTGGAGATGCATCAATACGTACAACCACATATTCTTTCTTCATGTTCTTTTTTTGATAAATTGACTATTTTACTCTATTCCTGCTTGAGGAGCAAAAATTCACGTTTTTGGGAAAATATCGCTTAACTTAAATCTGCAATTTTGGGCTGACCAAAATATGACACCGCTCAATATTGCTGTAATCATAAAATTAGAACCAGATTTTTCTGAGGGAAATGTGAGTTATAATCCAAATGGGACTCTTAATAGGAGCGAAACAAAGAACATACTTGGCCCACATAGTGCAATAGCAGCTGAGGCTGCATTTTATTCTAAAGTAAAGTATGGAGCAAATATTTGCATTGGTACAATGGGACCACCAATTGCAGATTTGGCTCTTCAACAAGCCCAAGAAATCAGTGACGCAGAGGAGCTGCATCTTTACAGTGATAGAGCTTTTGCTGGAGCAGATACTTTAGGAACTGCTGAAGCTATAAGAGCTGGATTAGGAAAAATTGAAGGAAAAATTGATATGGTTTTTTCCGGACACCGAGCTTCTGATGGAGAGACTGGACAAACAGGGCCTCAAGTTGCTTGGAAATTAGGATTTACTTTTCTTGGTAATGTTATTAGTTATGATGTTGATGTTGAGAAAAGAACAGTTAGGGCTAAAAGATTGGTCAGTTTGCAAGGAGTCGATGATGTTATAGAAGAGATTGAAGCTCCTTTACCAGTTTTTATCGCAATTGATCCCTCATTCAAATCAAATTATAAAACAATATCAGAAAGATTGGCTTTCCAAAAATATAAAAAAGAAGCACGAATGCGTGCTAAAGATTATAAAAATTATCTCAAAGTTTTCACTGGAGAACAACTAGGAGTTGATCCTACACTAATTGGTCTTCCTGGTTCACCTACTATAGTTCACAAAGTGGAAAGAGTACCAAAAAGTACTGCTACAAGACAAGTAACCGTTGTAGATGGTGCTAATCCTGAAGAAATTAAAAAAGTGGTAATTAAGATGCGAGAGGCCTTATTGGCTATGGTGATTAAATGAGCGAAGAGAAGTATAGACATCTTTATGTTGTAATGGAAATTGAAAATGGAAAGCCTATTCCAGTTAGTCTAGAAATGTTAGGAGAAGCAAGAAGATTAATGGATGAATTCAATAAAAAATATTCCTCCAAAGAAAAAGTAGTTGCTATTTTACTTGGAGATAATGTAAAAGAAGTTACAAAAACTCTCATTCAATATGGGGCAGACGCAGTCATTATTGCAGAAAGTCCTGAACTAAAAGATGTAAGAAATACAATTTATACAAAAGTTATCAGTCAGATTGCTCAAGATTCAAAACTTGCTGATCAGATAGAAGAGGAATATGCTGGTCAAGTTAAAAAACCTAGGTACATGTTTTTTGGAGCTGATAGTATTGGCAGACATTTATCTTCTACAGTTTTAGTTGAATTAGATTCAGGTCTTGCGTCTGACATTAACCAATTAGTAATTAGCGATTTGAAGATAACACATCAACATAAAACAGCTGGAAATCCTATCACATTTGAAAAAACTCTTGAAATGTACAGGCCAGATTTTTCAGGTTTCTTATGGACCACCATTTTATGTCTGGATAATAAAAATCCAAAGTTTCCACGAGATTATTCCCCCCAAGCCTGCAGTCTTATTCCAGGAGTTTTTGAACCAATAGAACCAGATTCAAGTAGACAAGGAAAAATAATAGAATTTGTTCCACAGTTTGATGAAAAAGATCTTCGCATTAAAATTCTCAGTAGAGAAATAATAAAAAAAGAAATAGATTTTGATAGTTATAAAGCAATTGTAAGTTTTGGGCGTGGTATTAAAGATGATCCTGAAAAAAATATTAAACTAATTGAGAATCTCGCAGAACAACTGGATGCAGGAATTGGTGTAACACTTCCAATTTCTAAAAAACCGTTTTCTGTTAATCAGTCTTTAGAATCAACATATATGATTCCGGATAGAGTGATTGGAACTAGTGGAAGTAGAACCGGTCCTCTACTTTATGTTGCAGCTGGAATAAGTGGAGCTATGCAACATGTTTGGGGAATGCAGGATTCTAGATTTATTGTAGCTATAAATCCTGATGAAGAAGCTCCTATCAAAGATGAGTGTGATATTTTTATCAAAGGAAGAATGGAAGATGTCATTCCATTATTGATTGAAGAACTAAAAAAGGAAATACAAGTAGCGCAGGCTTAGTTGGTGATAAAATCTGGAAAAATATGATGTAGCGATTATAGGTGGCGGCTCAGCTGGATTAGCAGCACTTAGAAGACTATCAAAACTTGGAAAGCAAGCTATCCTCTTAGAGGCAGGTTCAAAGGTTGGAACAAAAAATCTCTCAGGTGGAATTCTTTATTCTAAGAATCCTAAAAAAGGAAAAGTGAATAACGTCGAAGAGATATACGAAAACTTTCTCTCAGATGCACCTTATGAAAGAAAAATAACAAAATATCTTTTACAATCAACCTCTAAAGACAAGGTTTTCACCATGGACCTTACTAAGGCTCATGAATATCAAGCAAATTTTGGATATTCTGTTTTGTTAAATAAATTGAATTCATGGTTTGCAAAACAAGCTTTAGAGAGTGCTGAAAAATGTGGTGGAGGAATTGTTCCAGGAGTTCATGTAAGTTCCTTAAGAAATAATGAACAAAATGGAACAACTATAATTCAAACTGATGAATTAGATGAATTTGAAGTAAAAGCTGTAATTGCAGCTGATGGTGTAAATTCGGAAATAGCTGAAATCACTGGAGCTAGAGAAAAATTTTCTCCTACTCAGCTTTACCAAGGTGTTAAGGTCATCATAAAACTTCCTGAAGAAGTAATTAATGAAAGATTTGGTATAAGCTCTGATGAAGGCGTAGCCCATCTCTTTGCAGGTGATATTACTTTAAATCATATTGGGGGAGGATTTCTTTATACTAATCGCAATACATTATCCTTGGGTGCAGTTTATCACTTCAAAACTCTTTTAGAAAAACCAATTCAACCTCATCAGTTAATTGATGCTCTTCTAAGAAATCCATTAATTAGTGAACTGGTTAAAGATAAAGTTCCAATAAAGCCAGAAATTGCCAAGGACCTACCTCCAGAAGAACAACTACGAATAAAGTTTGGAGTTGCCAAATTAATCAAAACCAGGAATGAGATAAGAGATGCATACTTGTCAAAAACTGGAAAAGATGTTCTAATAAAAAGTGGAAAATATGCAACTGAAGAAGAAATCAAGACAAAACTTGATTCAGTTAATCAACAGATGCAGGAAAAATATGGAGTGACCTTTGGAACTGATTATGTTGAGCAAGAATACGGTGCAAAGCTAATTCCAGATGGAACACGTTCTAGAATGAAAAAACCATACTTCAAAAATATTCTTTTTGTTGGTGATGCAGCCGGAAGAGGTATCTTTGTAGGTCCTAGGATTGAAGGTCTTAATGTTGGAATTGATGACGCAGTTAGAGCATCCGACGCAATAGCAAGAGCAATTGACCACAACAATTTCTCATCTGATTATCTAGGAGAATATTATACAAAATCAGTTGAGGAGAGCCCATATACAACAGATATGAAGCAAATTGATAAAGATTATTTGAAAATTTTTCTTGATGCAGCAAAAAATGTTCCAACGGATATTATCGGTGCAAGATATGGAATGGTTCTCAAATTGATGTCAAGTGGAACGATACGTGGCATTGCAGTTAAATTTGCAAATATTTTAGGATATGAGAAATTACTTCCTTTGATAGAATCAGAGGAAACCTACGTTAAAGTTCCAATTCAACTTGCTGAGAGGCTTGGCGAAACAATGAAAACAAATTATTCACCATCAATTCCTTCACTTGCAGACAGAATTGCAAAGCTATCATACAATGATGATAATGTTTCGCATATCAAAGTTCTAAAGCCTACCAGTGAATTTATGAAAAATATGATTACATTATGTCCCACTAAATGCTATGCTGAAGAAAATGATAAAGTAATGATCCTACACGAAGGTTGTATCGAATGTGGAACTTGTGCTCAGGAAACAGATTGGAAACATCCACGTGGAGAAAAAGGAATTCATTACAAGTACGGATAAATCACAAAAAGAATTGTAATTATGCACTAACTTTAATTTTCTTTAGATCTTCATATGCAGTACGTATTTTTGAATAAAAGTTATCCATACGAGGTGTAAGAAGAGGATAAGCAATGTAGAAATCTTCTGCTTCTCGAA
>JACZUQ010000034.1 GCA_022573065.1 Nitrososphaerota archaeon | reverse complement strand
CCATCAGGACCAATAGCGTCAATTAAATCTCTTGGTAATGTAATGGTTAATTCTCCATCACTTGTTGTAGAGATTCCAATGATTAATGAATTTGCTTCATCGTCGGGAGTTACGCTAAGGACACTGCCTCCAGTAATTGTATAGCTTAGCACAAAACTGGTTCTATCCACACCTATCGTTGGTCCGGAAGGTCCACCAGTTGAACCGCCACCAGGGCCACCAAACTGAAATGTTGTCTCAGTTTTTCTAGACTCTGTACCATAAAGGACTTTGACAGTATATTCGCCGGTAGATTTCCAAAGTGGTCCACCACTAGTTATTTCCATACTAAACGTCTTGTCAGCATTAACATCAAGTTGAGCAAGTGTTACAATATTTCCATTAGCAGCTATGACTTGCAAAGTTACCGGATAACCTGATAAAAGCTCTCTGACTTTACCAGAGATTTTTACAATATCCCCAATGCCATAAGATTCCTTATCTGTTGTAACAACTACTGCTTCTATCATTTGTCCAATCTGACCAGGTGTTTGTGCAATAGCTGATCCTCCACCAATACTTGCAATAAGAATTGCAAACAAGGTGAATGCTTTTAGATGAGTACTCATCGTGAATATCGGGCTTAATAATACTATTTAACGTTACGGAAAAAATTCTTGACTAAATCTGCAAATAATGTCCCACATTTCCAGATTAGATATATATTAACCTCTCGGTGATTTTTTTCAGTTTGTGTGAATTATTGCTGCTTACAGCTAATGTTACTCTTTGGGGGACTATTTTTGGCATCTAAAAAAAACCCTGTTCTTGTTCCAGATCATGTCTATGTTCCAAGACATGAGATAATGACTATAAAAGAATCTCACCAAGTCCTGAAAGACTTCAATTGTATGCCAACTGAATTACCTTTAATTTTTGTAAATGATCCTGCAATTTTAGGTCTTGGTGTAAAACCAGGTGATATGATCAGAATTACAAGAAAAAGCCCAACAGCAGGTGAAAGCATCTATTATCGATATGTGGTTGAAATCTAATGGCAGATTCATCCAATAACCGTTGGCCAATTATTCAAGATATTCTAAAAAGAGAGGGTATTGCACGACAGCATCTAAATTCTTTTGATGAATTTTTGGAAAGAGGATTACAAAGTATCATTAATGAAGTAGGCCAAATTGAAATTGAAAATGCAGAGTATCCATATAAGATTCAACTTGGTAAAATAAAACTTCAGCAGCCAAGAATGATGGAACTTGATGGTTCTATAACTCACATAACTCCAGCAGAAGCAAGATTACGAAACGTTTCATATTCTGCTCCGGTGATGATGGAAGCAAGTGTAGTAGAAGATGGTAAAATCTTAGAGTCTCGTTTTGTGCACATAGGCGATATTCCTGTAATGGTAAGATCCAACGCATGTATTTTACACAACTTTTCTGAACAAAAATTAATAGAACATGGAGAAGATCCTAGTGACCCTGGTGGTTATTTTATCATTAATGGTTCTGAAAGAGTAATTGTTGGCTTGGAGGATCTTTCATACAACAAAATAATTGTTGATAAAGATAAAGTTGGAGGAAACATTGTATTCAAAGCCAAAGTTTATTCATCAATTGTAGGTTATCGTGCAAAACTTGAGTTAATGATGAAAGCAGACGGTCTAATTGTAGCAAGAATCCCAGGTTCTCCTGTTGATATTCCGGTAGTTACTTTAATGCGAGCACTTGCATTAGAATCTGACAAAGAAATTGCAGCTGCAGTATCTCTTGTAGATACAATTCAAAATGAACTTGAAGGATCTTTTGAAAAAGCTGGTGATGTTCCAACTTCAAAGGATGCTATTGTTTACATTAGTAAACGAATTGCACCAGGAATGTTGGAAGAATTCCAAATTAAAAGAGCTGAAACTTTGTTAGATTGGGGACTTTTACCTCATCTAGGAAAACATCCTGAAAATCGGAAAGAAAAAGCTCAATTTCTTGGTGAAGCTGCATGCAAACTTCTTGAATTAAAACTAGGTTGGATTACTCCTGATGATAAAGATCATTATGGAAACAAAGTAATAAAATTTGCAGGACAAATGTTAGCTGATTTGATTAGAACAGCTTTTAGAAATTTGGTAAGGGATATGAAATATCAACTTGAAAGATCAGGACAAAAAAGAGGAATAAATGCAGTAGCTGCCGCAATAAGACCTGGAATTGTATCTGATAAACTCAATAATGCCATTGCAACTGGAAATTGGGGAAGAGGTAGAGTTGGTGTAACACAATTACTTGATCGAACCAATTACCTATCTACTATTAGTCATCTAAGACGAGTTCAATCCCCCTTGAGTAGAACTCAGCCAAACTTTGAAGCAAGAGATTTACATACGACTCATTTTGGTAGAATTTGTCCTAGTGAAACTCCTGAAGGTTCGAATTGTGGACTAGTAAAAAATTTGGCACTTTCTGGCGTTATCTCAGTTCATGTTCCTTCAGAAGACATAATCGAAAAAATATTTGATTTAGGGGCTGTTCATTTTACAGATGCTAAAGGTGATCTTAGACGAGATGGAGCCAGAGTTTTTGTTGATGGTAAATTAATTGGATTTTTTAAAGATGGTGAAAAATTAACTGAATCACTACGGGAATTAAGAAGGAATTCAAAGATTCATCCGCATATAGGAATCTCTTTCCATAAATCAGAAATCGAAGGAGCTACAAAGAGGATTTACATAAACTGTAACGCTGGAAGAGTTTTACGTCCACTAATAATTATCAAAGATAACAAGACTCTTTTAACTCAAGATCTAATTGATAAAGTTTCAAAGAAATTATTATCATGGACAGATCTTCTTCGAATGGGTGTAATTGAATTAATTGATGCCAATGAGGAGGAGAATAGTTTCATTTGCTTTGAAGAAAAAGACACAAAAAAACATACCCATATGGAAATTTTTCCACCTGCAATACTTGGAGCAGGAGCATCAATTATTCCATATCCTGAACATAATCAATCTCCTAGAAACACATACGAATCAGCAATGGCAAAACAAAGTCTTGGATTTTCTACTCCAATGATGAATACCAGTACTTATGTGAGACAACACCTTATGCTATATCCGCAAACACCCATTGTCAATACTAAGGCTATGGCACTACTTGGATTGGATGAAAGACCAGCAGGCCAAAACTGCATTGTAGCAGTGTTACCTTTTGATGGATATAATATTGAGGATGCTATTGTCTTAAGTCAAGCCTCAGTTGATAGAGGCCTTGGAAGAACATTTTTCTATAGAATCTATGACGCTGAATCTAAACAATATCCTGGTGGAATGCGGGATAAGTTTGAGATACCAAATGCCGAGGATAATATTCGTGGTTACAAAGGAGAGAAGGCTTATAGGCTTTTAGAAGATGACGGTGTGGTAGCTACTGAATCGCAAGTTCTTGGTGGTGATATTCTAATTGGAAAATCTAGTCCACCTAGATTTATGGAAGAGTATAGAGAGTTTGAAGTAAAAGGTCCATACAGACGTGATACCTCAATTGGTGTTAGACCATCAGAAACTGGTGTGGTAGACACTGTAATACTGACTAAATCGAGTGAGGGAGGTAAGATGTACAAAATCAGAGTTAGAGATATGAGAACTCCAGAAATTGGAGACAAATTTGCATCACGACATGGACAAAAAGGAATTCTGGGAATTTTAGCAAAAAATGAAGATTTACCATATACTGCAGAAGGAATTTCACCAGACGTTCTAATCAATCCACATGCATTCCCATCTAGAATGACAGTTGGTATGTTTATGGAATCAATTACTGGCAAGGCAGCTGCATTACGTGGCAAAACATTTGATGGCTCTGCATTTATTGGAGAAAAGATGGATGAAGTAAAAAAAGTAATGGATGCAACTGGATTCAAATATTCTGGAAAAGAAATAATGTATGATGGTAGAACCGGTAAATCATTTCCAGTAGAAGTTTTCATCGGTGTTGTGTATTATCAAAAACTTCACCATATGGTTGCAGATAAGATTCATGCAAGAGCAAGAGGTCAAGTTCAAATGTTAACCAAACAACCAACAGAAGGAAGAGCAAGAGGAGGAGGTTTAAGATTTGGAGAAATGGAACGTGATTGTCTTATAGCTTATGGCGCATCTATGATTCTAAAAGACAGATTATTAGACGAGTCAGATAAAGCTGAAATTTATGTCTGTGAAAGATGTGGCCTAGTTGCATACCATGACGTAAAACAAAGACGTTATGTATGCAGAGTATGTGGAGATAAAGCCAAAGTTTCATCTGTTTCAGTTGCATATGCATTCAAATTATTACTTCAAGAAATGCAAAGTCTTAACATTGCTCCAAGACTAAGAATCACGGAGAAAGTATAATGTCACTTCAAACAATAAAAACAATTGATAGTATAAGATTTTCTGTATGGTCACCTGCTGAAATTCGAAAATATTCAGTAGCTGAAATCACTGCTCCTGAAACATATGATGAAGATGGAATGTCAGTTCAGGGAGGATTGATGGATGGAAGACTAGGTACTTTAGAGCCGGGACAAAAATGTCTAACGTGTGGTAATACTGCAGCTAGATGCCCTGGCCATTTTGGTCATATTGAACTAGCAGAACCTGTTTTACACATTGCATTTATTGATAATATCTACAAGCTTTTACTTTCTACTTGCAGATCCTGCTCAAGACTCAGACTGCCACAAAAAGACCTTGATAAATTTGCACAAATTCGAAAACGAGAAGCAGCATATACTGTAGTTTCTCAAAAACATATACCTGAACAAATTCTAGAAAAGTCAAAAAAAGCTAAAGAATGCCCTCACTGTGGCAAGCCTCAATACGATCTGATTTTTACAAAACCAACTATCTTTATTGAAAAAACAGAAATTGGCGAAAATAGATTACTGCCAGTTACTATTCGAGAAAGATTTTCCCATATACAAAATGATGATCTAAAACTCTTAGGATATGATCCTGATACTGCAAGACCAGAGTGGTTTATCTTACAGGCGCTACCAGTTCCACCAGTTACAGTTAGACCATCAATAATTTTAGAAACTGGAATTAGATCTGAAGATGACCTTACCCATAAAATGGTCGACATCATTAGAGTAAATCAAAGATTAAAGGAAAGCAAAGAAGCAGGAACACCTCCACTTATTGTGCAAGACCTTGTTGATTTACTACAATATCATGCTACTACATATTTTGATAATGAGGTTTCAGGAATTCCGCAAGCTCATCACCGTTCAGGAAGACCACTTAAGACATTAACTCAGAGGCTTAAAGGAAAAGAAGGTAGATTCCGAGGTTCTCTTTCAGGAAAACGAGTAGACTTTTCAAGTAGAACAGTAATTTCACCAGATCCAAATCTTGACCTATCTGAGGTTGGTGTTCCTAAATCAGTTGCCATGAAATTAACCATTCCAGAAATTGTAACGGACTGGAATATTGAAAGATTGAAAAAAATTGTTGTCAATGGACCCGCCAAATTTCCAGGTGTAAACTATATCGTAAGACCAGATGGCGTAAAAATAAGATTAGACTTTGTTGAAGACCGTCAAACAATTGCAGACAGTTTAGAAATTGGTTTTTTGGTTGAAAGGCATTTAGATGACGGTGACATTGTAATGTTTAACAGACAACCATCACTTCACCAAATGTCTATTATGGCACATTATGTCAAAGTCTTACCAGGTAAAACATTTAGACTTCACCCATCTGTTTGTCCACCATACAACGCTGACTTTGATGGCGATGAGATGAATTTGCATGTGCCCCAAAGCGAGGAAGCACGCTCCGAAGCAATATTGTTGATGCGCGTCCAAGACCAACTAATCTCTCCTCGATATGGAGGCCCAATTATTGGAGCATTAAGAGATTTCATTACTGGTGCTTATCTTCTAACTAAAGACGACACTACTCTAACTCTCCAAGAATTCTCTAATCTGGCAATGTTAGGTGGATATGAAGATGCTCTTCCAGAACCAGCAGAAAAAGGCAAGGATGGTCCTCTATACACTGGAAAACAACTATTCTCATTATTTCTTCCTAAAGACTTTAACTATGTAATGACATCAAAATGGTCAAAAGGTACCAACGGAATTCCAAAAGATGTTGTTATAAAAAACGGTCAGCTAATTAGTGGAGTAATTGATAAGTCTTCAATTGGTGCTGAAGAACCAGAAAGTGTTTTGCATAGAATTGCAAAAGATTATGGAAATATCCAAGCAAAAAACTTCTTAAACTCTGTTTTAATTATAGTAAAGCAGTATATTACACATTATGGATTCAGTTATGGTTATTCAGATCTTGAATTGCCAGATAAAGTAAAACAACAAATATTAGATGACATTGAAAGTTCATATCAAAAGGTTTATGATCTTACATCCCAAGCAAAGAAAGGCACTCTAAAACTTAGCAGAGGACTTTCTGCAAGTGATGCACTTGAAGCATACATTGTAAATGAATTATCTAAAGCCAGAGATGCAGCAGGAAGCATGGCTGACCAGTCATTTGATGAAACTAATGCTGGAAGAATTATGGCAACAACAGGTGCTAGAGGCTCTTCACTAAACATTGGCCAGATGGCAGGAGCTTTAGGTCAACAGTCAAGACGAGGACAACGAATGCTCAAAGGGTACAGCAATAGAGCATTACCACATTTTAAAGAACATGAGACCAATCCAGATTCTGCTGGTTTTATAAAATCAAATTACAGAGAAGGTTTGTCATCAATAGAATTTTTCTTCCATGCTATGGGGGGACGAGAAGGTCTTGTAGATACTGCTGTTAGAACCCAACAGAGTGGATACATGCAGCGTAGATTAATCAATGCATTAGAGCATATCAGATTAGAATATGATGGAACCGTAAGAGATCCACATGGACACATTGTTCAGTTTGTTTTTGGTGAGGATGAAATTGATGTTGCAAGAAGTGATCACGGTGAAGCGTTTAACATTAACAGATTAATAGAATCTGAAACAATTGTAGATTCTGGTAAAAAGGCATCCAAAGAAGAAATTAATGACCTTATAAAAAAATACACAAAAACTTACAATCCAAGAGTAAAACAATTAGTTTCTGATGCGCTTTTAGAAGCTAAATTAAGTAAAGATGGAATTGAAAAAGTTTGCAAGAAAGGACTTGAACTTTACAATAAAGCCAAAGTTGAACCAGGACAGGCGGTAGGAATAGTTACTGCTCAATCAATTGGAGAACCAGGAACCCAAATGACTCTTCGAACGTTTCACTTTGCTGGAATTAGAGAACGAAACGTAACCTTAGGACTCCCAAGATTAATCGAACTAGTAGATGCTAGGAAAAAACCAGTAACTCCAACTATGGATATCTATCTTAAAAAAGAATTAAAAACATCTAGAGAAAAAGCAATTGAGGTAGCAAGAAATATTTTACAAACCAAAGTCAGCGTATTAATCTCTGATAATGAAACTGATTATTCCACTGAAATTAAGCTTCATTTGAGTGGCAATAGATTGAAAGAGAGAGGATGTACTAAAGAAGATGTAGAAGCAGCTCTTGCATCAAACAAAAAATTCAAAGTAGAAACTAGCGGACTTACAATTACTCTCAAACTAGTTGATGAGGTTGATGCTCCAACTGCAATTACAATTAGAAATAAAGTTCTAAACACAACAGTAAAAGGAGTTCCAGATATTAGCAGAGTAACAATTATTCAAAAAGATGATGAATGGGTTATTCAAACAACTGGTTCTAACTTGGCTAAGGTCTTAGAAGTTGAAGGCATTGATAAGAAAAATGTTAGAACAAATAATGTATTTGAAATTGGAGAAACACTAGGAATTGAGGCTTCAAGAAATGCTTTGATTAATGAATTAAGCTCTACTCTAGAGGATCAAGGATTAGAAGTTGATATTAGATATCTAATGCTTGTTGCTGACACAATGTGTGCTAAAGGATACATGCAACAAATTGGTAGACATGGAATAGCTGGTACAAAAGACAGTGTTCTTGCACGTGCAGCATTTGAGATTACTGTTCCAACACTTGCAAAAGCCGCACTTCAAGGTGAGATTGAAGCACTTAAGGGAATTACTGAAAATGTAATTGTTGGTAGTAACATTCCTATTGGCAGTGGAACCGTAGACATTTACATGCAGATATCCAAAAAGAATTGACTTGTTAAATCAAGTAAACCAGAAAAATTAGTTTACAGAAAAAATTCTGTCATTTTCCAAATATGTATCATTCCTACACAATTATTAAATATTAATTTCAAAGCTGAAACTGTGTGTTGGGGTCTAAAACCGAAATATTCCTATTGTTAACTCTGTTCATTCCTACTATGCTAATATCATCATTTGCTGAAGATGATTCTTTAATCGTGGAAGCTGACAAAGCTGAATATGAAATAGGTGACTCGATGGTAATATCTGGTCTTGTTGGAGAAATAAAGATGCCCGTAGTGGCATTAAAAATATTTGATCCTAATGGCAGAATTCTTTCAGCTAACCAAGTATACATTGAAGATGATAACACATTCTCAAAAATAATAGAGCTTGATTCTCCATTTTATGATACGCAAGGAACTTATTCTATTGCTCTAAACTATGGCAAACTCGAGACTGAAACAACTTTTGAAATGGTAATTGAGGATATTGATGATTCTATTTTAGAGGATGATTTTGATTTTTTTGGTCCTGAAATCCTATCTATGTTTACTGACAAAGAAGTATATCAGGATGGTGATACTGTAACTATCATAGGTTTAGTTTCTGATAAAGATCAAGATTCAGTTTTAATTGGAATTTATGATCCATTTGGAACTCCAACTGGATTTTATTTTGGTGATGTTGGTTCTAATTTAGAATTTTCAGTTTCATTTCTAGTTAAGGCAGGAGTAAATTTTAAGACTGAAGGTATTTACTCAATTTCAGCATTTTATAGTGAATCAGAAGAATATACTATCTTTGAGTATGTTGAACAAATCCAAACAATAGAACTAGAAATAATTAATGATGAAAAACCAGTTAAATTACAAGAAAAAATTGTTAAAGAAAAAAAAGTTCAAGAAACTATACCATCTAAAAATATAGAAAAAACTGAAGATAAGATACCTTCTAAACCAAAATCTCAAAATAATTTATCCGTTGAAGACATTGAGCTTGGAATAATGCTCAACCAAATTAATCTAAGATGTGATACAAGTGAATTTGTTGACACAATTTCATATTATGATAGTATGGGTCCTGCACTAATTCGTCTTTGTAAGTATGCTGAAGCAATCTATTACTATGATCAATCACTAATTGCTGATCCAAACAATGTTGAAATTTTAACAAACAAGGGTTCTGCTCTTGCCAAGATGCATTTTTATGATGAAGCAATAATTCATTATGATTCTGCACTAGTTTTAGAACCAAACAATTTTCAAGCCTTAAACAACAAAGCAAATGCACTAGCTAACCTACAAAACTATGATGAAGCAATTTTGACATACAATAAAGCACTAGCAACTGCACCAGGAAATCCAATAATTTTGAATAATTTTGAAACAGCTAAAACCAAATCAATCATTTTCATAGGTGATCAAAGTGTTCCACTTGAAGCGCCTCAAATATTCGAACAAGAAAAAAACTTGGTTGAGTCAAGCAATCAAGAAACAATAAGCATCTTTGATCAAATTGGAAATTTGTTCTCATCAATTTTTAGTTTTCTTTCTTAATTCAAATCTATTTTCTGCATTGTAAAAATTTTTCATTACTAAGTATTAGCTCGTACCAAAAAGCTTCAATAAACCTATAAAGGTCACAAAAACACACAGGTTTA
>JACZUQ010000033.1:3098-9828 GCA_022573065.1 Nitrososphaerota archaeon | reverse complement strand
AGTTTAGATTATTCTTTAGTAATTTCTATCTCATCTTCAGCTATTGATGTGTTGACAATTTTGTGTTCGTTTTCAAATACTGACTGTATAAAATCAGCAAAAGATTCCACCTGAGAATTATCTTTAAGCAATATGCTATGGGCAGATTTGTCCTTTAACTTTACAACAATTTCATTATCAATAATGTTTAAAATTTCAGTGATGAATGTTTCCTTTCCCTCTTTGATAAAAATCATTCTTGCAAGCTTTTCAGCCTCATATTTATCAAAACATTTGATTTTCTTTTTCATGAATTATCTAAAAGGAATTTATCTAGTTGGTCTTTTGCTTTTTCACGTTTTTCTTGGTGAACGCTCAAAAAACCATTAATTTTTTCAATTAGTATTGACTTTAGTTCCCCTGTTAACATTTTACCAGATTTATAATCTTCATAAATTTGCTTTAACTTATTATCATCTGGCTCAAAGAAAATTCGAAGATACTGAAAAGACACATCAATATCTGGATTTCCTCCTTTATTTCTATGCTCTTCAATATCAGGCCGTCCTCCAGAAAATGCATACTTAATGATTTTCTTTTTTACAATTTCTGGAGTATCAGTTGTATACACAGTTCCATTTTCATCAGAAGCTGACATTTTTCCTCCAGGTCCCTGAAGAGCAGGAATCATTATGTTATGAATCAATGCTGGTTTTAGTTTGCCAATTTTTGGTGCAACATCTCTAGTCAATCTAAAATGAGGATCTTGGTCTACTCCAAGTGGAATTAAAACAGGCTTGTCTTCAATAAAACATGGAGCTGATTGCATTGCTGTATAGAAAATCATTCCAATATTGGTCTCATTTGAAAAACCAAAAACTGCTTTAGTATTTGAAAAGTTGATCTTTTTTGCTACTTTAGCTGCTATTGGATATAATGTATTGATATTATCAGAATCAATAATTATCTTAGTTTTTTCAGGTTTAAAACCAAGCGCAATAAAATCAAGAGCGTTTTCTAAGGCAAACTTCTTTGTATCCTCCAAGCTTAAATTTTGTTTTGAATAGAATTTTTCGTCATCGGTTAGTTGAAAATACATGTTTGTTCCAAATTTGTCTTGAAGCCATTTTGCAAAAACCCATGGAACTAAATGTCCAATATGAGTATGCCCCGAAGGACCTCTCCCTGTGTAAAGGAAAAACTTGTTTCCTTTCTCATATTCATTTAGGATAAAATTCATATCACGATGAGAGAAAAATATACCTCTTCTCAACATAAAATGAAGTTCGCCGGTAATTTTTTCGATTCTGTCAAGCAATTGATTTGAAATTTTTTCAGTACCAAATCGTTTAATCAATTTATCATAATCAATTTCGCCTTCAACATGCCAAGGCGTGACTATAAAGTCATCAGAAGACATTCATGATTGAGTTAAGTTAAGGTTTAAAAAGTCTTTTTGGAACTTTGTCATATTGTCGCAAGTTCTTCATCCAATTGAAAAAAAAATTATAAAATCATTAATGGAAAGCGAAAGTTCAACTCCAGAAAAACTTGTCGAATCAACTAAACTTTCAATTGATCAGGTAAGGAGAGGAATGGAGTGGCTAAAACTAAAAGGTCTAGCAGAAGTAAAAGAAATCGAAAAAATTACACTTAAGCTAGGAAAGAATGGACTGGATGCAAAAA
This sequence comes from Nitrososphaerota archaeon, assembly GCA_022573065.1. Lineage (GTDB taxonomy): Archaea > Thermoproteota > Nitrososphaeria > Nitrososphaerales > Nitrosopumilaceae > CSP1-1. The sequence goes on along the minus strand of JACZUQ010000033.1, from coordinate 8,163 downwards.
ATAATGGCTTACCGGAACGTAAGCTTGTTAATAATATCCAAGGAGAACCTAAATCCTTTGCCGAAGTTCAAAATTTACTAAAGTCTGATTTTAATGCAGCAATAGCTAACGCAAAGAAGAATGACTGGATTCAAATAGAAAAAGGAGAAAACTCTACCAAAATCTCACTTAAAGGAATAGCATTACAATCTCCTGAAGAAAAATTAATTGATTTTTTTGGTATTGATGAAAAAATGCTAAACGATATTGAAGATACCGAAGCATTAGCATCATTAAAAAAAAGACCAGATTTTATTTCTCAAAACATCACAAAATTAAAAACAATTTCTCTTTCTGAAAAAGCAAAAAATATTGATTTTGAGGTATCCTCTGAAGCAATTGATGTGGAGGCTAAAGTGCCTCAAACACATGCAGCAAGAATTCATCCATTAAAAGAAACAATTAATGAAATTCGAGAAATCTTTGTTAGTTTAGGTTTTTCAGAAGTTTCAGGAAATCTGGCTCAACCAAGTTTCTGGAATTTTGATGCATTATTTACTCCACAAGATCATCCTGCAAGAGAAATGCAAGATACTTTTTACATCAAAGATATTAAAGCGGGAAAATTTGCATCATCTCAACAGATTAGAAGTGTTTCACGTTCTCACAAGTTAGGATGGGGATATGATTGGAATATTTCAGAAGCTCAAAGAATGGCATTACGTACACATACTACCTGTGTAACCATTAAACATCTTGCCGATTACAAACCAGATGAAGCAAGAATTTTTTCTTTAGGACGAGTGTTTAGAAATGAAAAAGTCAGCTACAAACATCTTGCAGAATTTAACCAAGTAGAAGGAGTAGTAATTGGAAATAACGTTACACTAAGAGATCTCATGGGACTCCAAGAAGAATTTTATCGAAGAATCGGTTTAACAAAAATTAAATTTTGGCCTACTTTTTTTCCATACACTGAACCTTCACTACAATCTATGGTTTACAATGACAGACTAGGAAAATGGATTGAACTTTTTGGAATGGGAATTTTTCGCCCAGAAGTAACTAAACCACTTGGAATATCAAAACCAGTTTTAGCATGGGGAGGAGGAATAGAACGAATTGCTATGCTAAAATATGGAATTGATGATGTTAGAGAATTTTATAATAATAATCTTAATTGGTTGAGGAGTGCTACAAAATGCCAGTAGTTCAGCTGTATCTTAACAGATTACAAAAACTTGTTGGGAAAAAATCTAACAAAAATAAAATACTTTCAAAAATTCCATTTTTAGGATTAGACATTGAAGAACAAACTAATGAATATCTTCGAGTAGAATACAGCCCAAATAGACCTGACTATGCAACTGATTTTGGTATTGCATTAGGACTACAAGGTTTATTTGGAATCAAAACAGGAATGCCTAAACTATCAATTAAAAAAGGAAATTACAATCTCAGAGTCGATTCATCAGTAAAAAAAGTGCGTCCATATATTACCTCGATAATAGCTAAGAATGGAACTCTTGACGATGAAACCATACGCCAACTAATTACTCTTCAAGAAGATCTACATTTTGGAATCGGTAGAAGACGCAAAAAAGCATCTATTGGTATACATGATTTAGAAAAAATTGAATTTCCAATCAAATACACTACAGTTTCTAAAAACCACAAATTTATCCCACTTGATTCATCACAGGAAATCCCCCTATCTGAAATCTTGGAAAAAACTGAAGTTGGAAAAGAATATGGTTCGATTTTAAATAATTCTCCTAAAGTCCCAATAATTTTAGATGCTAAAGAAAATACTATCTCATTTCCACCAATAATTAATTCTGCTCTTACAACTGTATCCTCTAACACATCAAATCTATTGATCGAAGTTACTGCTACTGACAAAAATGCAGCAGAAGATTCCCTTGCAGTAGTAGCTATCACTTTACAAGCTGCTGGATTTCAACTTCGTTCAGTTAAAATTTCTGGAGCGAACAATTCTTCTCCCTTGCTAAAACCTAGGAAAATAATCCTAAATTCTGATCTTGTAAACAACATTTTAGGATTAAATTTATCGACTACAATGATTGCTAGTTCTCTTAGAAAAAGTCGAATAGATGCAACAGCAAAGAAAAATAAAATAATATGTATTATTCCTCGTTATAGATTTGATATTTTTGGTACTATGGACTTGGTAGAAGAAGTTGCGCTAGGATATGGAATTGAAAACCTAAAATCCACACTACCTCCATCAATTTCTGTAGGAGAAAAAAATGATATCACAAAAGCTATAGACTCTCTCAGTTTGATAATGATTGGTCTAGGATATACTGAAGTAGTAAACTCTAGTTTAGTTAGCAATCAAATTCAAAATGAGTTAACTAATAGGAGTAACTCTGATGTAATTCAAGTTGTAGAATCTAAGAGTCTTGAACATACTATCTTACGTGATGCAATAATTCCAGGGATTTTGGAAAATTTATCAAAAAACATACATGAGCAATATCCTCAAAAACTGTTTGAAACAGGAATTGTTTTTTCTAAAGGAAACCCAATTCAAGAAGACTCACATTTAGCTGGAATCAGTGCACATAATGACGCAAATTTTTCTGAAATAAAATCAATCCTTCAATCATTATTGAAGATTGGATTTAACATTGATAGTGAAACAAAAACATCGTCTCATCCAATTTTTTCAGAAGGCAAAACTGCCAACATTTTGGTTAATGAAAAAATTGTGGGAATTTTAGGCGAGATTGATTCAAAAGTTATTGGAAATTTCAAAATACGAGAAGAAGTAAAAGTCGTTGGCTTTGAAATAAAACTATCAGGATTAATATTTGACTAGGACCTATTATTATTCGCCCAAAAAGAGCAATGCATACTGACGGATTAGGATGACGATGATCGTGATGATTACGATGATTTCTAATTCACCCAGGTGTGCAACAAAGGGCGCCCCGGTTTTAGAGCCAAATGAGGATTCGGCTAAAATACCAATGAGTTTGTGTGAGTCAGAACCGGGGAACATTTTATTATTTTTATTCATTTTTTTCTAAGAATTAAAATTACTCATATTACTAAATTTACAAATGATAAACTACTGGTTAGCTAAGCAAGAACCAAGTGGATCTCGTGCTTACAATTTTTCTACATTAAAAAAAAAATCAAAAACTCGTAACGCTTACGACTTTCTAGATTATCTATTAATGTTAGTTCCAAAACAATTTGGGCTGCTATAATCAAGATTTCCCTTCGATAAATACAGATTAGCGATAGGTTTATTGATATAATCGTAATTTTATACAAAAGTATGGCAACAGCCTATGTTTTAATAAACTGCGAACTAGGTTCCGAAGAAGCAATTATCGAGCAACTAAAAAGCTTAGAAGGAGTAAAAGAGGTTCATGGGACTTTTGGTGCTTACGATATTTTAGCAAAAATTGAATCTGGAACTGTTGAAACACTAAGAGAAACAATTACTTGGAAGATTAGAAAAATAGAAAAAATCCGTTCAACTTTGACCTTAATGGGTATTGAAGGTCAAACATAATTACTTCTTTTTTTTCCTATGTTACTGCATTTTATTTTTGTAATAAAAGAAAGTGATCTTGGTAAACGAGACAAAGAATTTGAATACGTACAACAAATGTCAGAATTTTTTAAAACCTGGATACTGAAAAATTTTTCAAAAGAATTTGATGTAAAATCAGATGTAATGATAACCAAAAAAACTAGTTTATTTAAAATATTGGATACATATCAATTGCTTAGAGATCATAGAGAGCGAGGAGAAGGGATTTATCATTTCTACCTTACACATTTTAGGCCTTTTTGGACAGACTGTACATGTGAAGGTTATCATGCTGAAAATTTCGGAATGTCACTATGGCAAATACCAAAAAATGATGAAGATATTTTGTATATTGCTGAAAAAAACTGTACAACTGTTTCTCATGAAATTGCTCATGAACTCTTAAGACAGTTGGGTAACAAAAAATATGTGGATTTAGTTCATGATGTGTGGACTAAACATCTATTTGCTAGTTTACCTTTTGAGCAATATGGAAAAAATTTTAAAAAAACTACTGACAAACCTTATTTTTTAACAGTTGATACGTCCAGTTTCCAGTAATAACACAATCATACTCAACCAATACATTCAATGGCTAAAGCTAAAGTATTACAAAAATAAGGGAACAAACTGATATTAATTTAACACTTTGTAACTGAATAAATTCTATTTTCAAAATTAGCAGTTTTGAATTCTAATTTATTTTCTGGATCTTGATTTCTAGAGTTACTTAATTTTTCAAGTTCTACTAACGCATCTCCTTTGAATCCAACAGATGAGCCATAAACTGCATCAGTGAACATAGTACCATGTTCTCCTTTTTTAACATCATCGGCAATAGCATAGAATTTTTCTAGTTCTCTTTTTTGAACTGGAGTGCCTGTTGCTTTATTGGAAGCAATTGCAATGTACATTCCATTGCTTTTAACTGCTACCTGAATTTTATGATTCTTTCCAGATGCTCCGGGAATAGTTTCGTTAATTAGAATTTCACATTTATGATACATACTGGAAATATATGCATAAAATCGATATTGAGCAAATTTGCCTTTATCATCTTCTTGACAATCAACAAATACCTTATGCAAAACCTGTAATGCGGTATCATTCATACTTTGTAATCTATCATCAATTCGTCCTCTTTCAAGCAAATCTGAATTGCAATCTTTTGCAACTAAGGCAAGAATAAAATCAGGTAAATTGTAATTTTTCAAAGCTGCTACAAACGACCCAGCCTGCGACATACCAAAACTTGGAAAACCCTTATTGACCATTTCTTATTAAAACACCACTTTTTTCAAGAAAATATAGTAATCAAATATTGCTTCCTTATACAACTATTAAGAAAACTGGTTTTTCGCTTATAATTGTTAGGCTGTTTTACATAGGAAAACAGTCGTAAATTTAATTTTAGATAAAAATTACAAATATTAAATTCCCCAAATGAACTTGAATAAGTGTGGAAATAGAAAGTACTCCAGAACTGGTATCGAACGTTTATAAAAAAATTAAAGA
>JACZUQ010000033.1:1815-2999 GCA_022573065.1 Nitrososphaerota archaeon | reverse complement strand
GGAAAACAGTCGTAAATTTAATTTTAGATAAAAATTACAAATATTAAATTCCCCAAATGAACTTGAATAAGTGTGGAAATAGAAAGTACTCCAGAACTGGTATCGAACGTTTATAAAAAAATTAAAGAAAATATTTTAAATTTTCGAAAAATCGTAGGTAGACCTCTTACACTTACTGAAAAGATTCTTGCAGGACATCTAGCAGAAATGAAAACTAAAAATCTGGATGAAGGTACAACATATATCTATCTTAATCCAGATAGAGTTGCCTTACAAGACGTTACAGGTCAAATGGTTCTATTACAATTTATGCAAACTAGTTTAAAACAAACAGCAATACCGACAACAGTTCATTGTGATCATCTAATACGTGCAAACATTGGAGGAGAATCAGATACTAAAACTTCACTTGATGAAAATAGTGAAGTATACAAATTTTTAGAATCAGCGTCAAGCAAATATGGAATTGGTTTTTGGAAACCAGGAGCTGGTATTATCCATCAAGTGGTATTAGAAAACTATGCATTTCCTGGAGGTCTAATGATTGGAACTGATTCTCATACTCCTAATGCAGGAGGTCTAGGGATGATTGCAGTTGGTGTTGGTGGACTAGATGCTACAGAAACTATGGCAGGAATTCCATGGGAAATTCTATATCCCAAACGGATAGGCGTTTATCTTACTGGAGAGATTAACGGTTGGACTGCTCCTAAAGATGTAATCTTACGTGTTGCAGGTGAGTTAACTGTTTCAGGTGGAACTAACGCTGTTATCGAATATTTTGGACCTGGAACAAAATCAATTAGCTGTACTGGAAAGGCTACAATAACAAATATGGGTGCTGAAATTGGAGCAACTTGTTCTATTTTTCCTTATGATGAAAGAATGGAAACATATCTTAGAATTACAAATCGTGAAAAGATTGCAGATCTTGCTAACATTAACAAAGATTTACTTGTAGCAGATTTAGAAATAGAACAAAACCCAGAAAAATTCTTTGATAAGGTAATTAGAATTAATCTCTCAAAATTAGAACCGCATATTGTAGGTCCACATACTCCTGATCTTGTAAGACCAATATCTAATTTAGCTGATGATGTTAAAACAAATAAATACATTGATAACATTTCTGTTGCTCTAATTGGAAGTTGCACAAATTCTTCTTACGAAGATATGTCAAGGGC
>JACZUQ010000033.1:0-1716 GCA_022573065.1 Nitrososphaerota archaeon | reverse complement strand
ACTCCTGATCTTGTAAGACCAATATCTAATTTAGCTGATGATGTTAAAACAAATAAATACATTGATAACATTTCTGTTGCTCTAATTGGAAGTTGCACAAATTCTTCTTACGAAGATATGTCAAGGGCAGCTGATCTGGCAAAACAAGCAAGTGCAAAAGGTATCAAAGCAAAAATTCCTCTTCTTGTAACTCCAGGCTCAGAACAGATACGCGCAACAATAGAACGAGATGGTCAAATGGAATCTTTAAGATCAATTGGTGCTACAGTACTTGCTAATGCATGTGGACCATGTATTGGACAATGGAATAGACCTGAGTTAAAGAAAGGAGAACAAAACACCATTGTGACTTCTTACAATAGAAACTTTCCAGGCAGAAACGATGGAAAACGAGAAACTATGAACTTCATTGCAAGTCCTGAATTAGTTATAGCGCTTGCACTAGGTGGAAATCTTTCTTTTAACCCATTAACAGATTCACTTACAAGTACAGACGGTTCTAAATTTCGTTTGGAACCTCCTCAGATAGCTCCCGAAATTCCAACTAATGGATTTAAAAAAACTGAAGGGATTTACATTCCTCCTTCACAGAATCCTAAAGAGATAGAGGTAATAATTAACAAGAACAGTAAAAGATTACAAAAGCTAGAGCCTTTTCCTATATGGGATGGTCAAGATTTTCATGAACTGCCAATATTAGTAAAAGCAAAAGGAAAATGTACAACCGATCACATCTCTCCAGCTGGTGCTTGGCTTGCTTATAGAGGCCATCTAGATAATTTGAGTGATAACATGTTACTTGGTGCAGTTAATGCATTCAACGATCAGGTAGGTAACGGAAAGAACATACTTAACAATAAAACTGAATCATTCGCACAAATAGCTAGACAGTATAAAGAAAAACAAATTCCATGGGCAATTATTGGAGATAGTAACTATGGTGAAGGTAGCAGTAGAGAACAAGCCGCAATGACTCCAAGATATCTTGGGTGTGTAACTGTAATAGCCAGAAGCTTTGCAAGAATTCATGAAACCAATCTGAAAAAACAAGGAATTCTTGCCCTAACATTTGAAAACCCAGCTGATTACGATAAGATAATGGAAAGTGATAAACTAAATATTGTTAATTTGAACAACTTTCAATCAGGAAAGCCTCTAAAATGTGAAATACTTCACGAAGATGGAACAAAAGACGAAATAAATCTTAAACACTCTTACAATAATTTTCAGATTGAATGGTTCCGTGCAGGCTCTGCCCTTAATGTTCTTAGGTCTAAACAAAAAACGTAAAAAATAATTAAAAAAACGTGGGGCCGACCGGAATCGAACCGGCGACCTACGGGTCACTACAGCTCCAAACTTACATCATCCTTTGATCAGTAGCTTAGTTTAACCTCTGGAGCCCTTAGCGGTGAACATAGTAGTCACAGTCGCCCTACCAGGCTAGGCTACGACCCCACAATTAATGAGAAAACTAGACTTGAATTTTAACTTATTTTACTAAGATTTATTTGAGTTATAATGAATATGAAATAATTAAGGTAGATCATGGTTAAAACCTCAATGCTCATTGTTGGTGCAATACCAATAATTTTTGCAATTTTAATTGCTGTATCACTTATCACTCAACAAGAAGTTCCTTCAACTGCATTTCTACCAGGAGATAAAATTACTATAGAATATACTAAACATCAATTAAAAATATTTTCATTTGGT
>JACZUQ010000032.1 GCA_022573065.1 Nitrososphaerota archaeon | reverse complement strand
TTTCTTCAGGATACCTTAAGGTAAATCGCTTTACTGCAAGATGCTTTATACCTGAATTTAGAGCTCGAATGATTCCAGTAGCAGTGCCCATTACCATATTCCCCCAGGTCCTAATATTCCAGCGTAAATTAAGCCTACTGCAATAAACATGTTAACGAAAGCCAATGCGATCAGTTTATTCCATCCAATACTCAAGAGCATGTCAATTCTGATTCTTGGAAAAACTCCTCTTGGAATTAATATGAAAAATATTACTGCAACAGTTTTTAGCGTAAACCAAAGAGTGCCATTAAGCATTTCTTGTGACACAATAGGCAGACCTGCAATTTGCACCGTGATTGGACCTGCTTGTATTCCCTCTGTAATTATTTCTTCTGGGAAGGGAGGCACAACCATTGGTCCTTGCCAACCACCAAGAAACAAAACCACAAACAATCCTGCAAATGCATATAGCTTGATGTACGAGCCAAGCTGAACAAGTCCATACATCATACCAGAAAATTCAGTTAACCATCCAGCAACAATTTCACTTTCTGCTTCTGGTAAATCAAATGGAATTCTTTCTAATTCTGCTAACATAGAAATAAAGAATACAATAGCTCCAATTGGTAGAAAAACAATAAGCCAATAATTTTCTTGTGCGTGAACAATTTCAGATAAACTCAATGTTCCAGTTAAAATTGTAACACCAAGAAGAGACAAAATTAACGGAATTTCAAATGAAACCATCTGGTGAAGTGCTCTTATTCCACCGATGAAAGGATACTTGCTATTTGCAGACCATGAAGAAATAACTGTGATTATTGGGAAGAAACCAATTACTGCAAAAACTGCAATCAAACCAAGGTCCAAGTCTGCTACAACCCACCCAGGAGCTACTGGAATCAAAGCAACAAATGCTGCAGCAGTAGCAACAAACAAGACTGGAGCTGCCCAAAATAATGGTTTGTCAGCTTTTGCTGGAATAATAATTTCTTTAGAAATTAGTTTTAGACCGTCTCCCATTAATTGTAATATTCCTTCGAACTTTCCACAATAAAATGGTCCAACTCTGAGCTGCATTTTTGCCAGCAATTTTCTTTCAGCAAAGATAGTTGCAGCAGCTAACAATGCAGCAAATCCAAAACCTGGAAATGCTGCAATTTTAAAGAAATCAGAATAGATTATTGATTTTAAAAATGGAACAGCTAGTTCGGGATGAAAAATCATTGTAAAAGCGAGGAAGGGATTAACAAGTTCTCCATCATGCACAGGCAAATCTACAAAAATTAAGACAATCATGATGATCGGAATTCCAATTAGAGTTAGAAGGACAATTATCCAAAAAATATTGTCTGTGAGAGATTTTATAAAATAACTTAGCTTAAACTTTGGTGCAATTACTGACATCTATCTATCAGCCTCCACAGGCCAGTAGTTTAAACTCCAGTAAACTGCTGGCATATTACCTAATTTCTCGCCCTTTAACAAATATGGCAGGCAAATTAGATTTCTAAAAGAACCTACACTCATTTTTAGACGATATGGTTCAGGTTTACTTCTAGAAACAATGTATGTACCAAGTGAACCCCTTCCAGATTCTACTCTTTTGTAAACTTCATCATCTCCGCCTTTTGGATTTGGTTTTAGTTTTACTCTAACTGAACCAGATTTTGGCATTTTTTCTAAAGCTTGTCTAATGATATTGCAGCTTTCCAGCATGTCAAGCCAAGGAGTTTTTGAACGATCGTATGAATCACCATTCTTTAAAACATTGGTGTGAACATCAAGTTCGTCATATACATCGTATGGTTCTTTTGTTCTAATATCAAAGTCAACACCACTTGCACGTAAAACTGTACCAGTGGTACCAAGTCTAATTGCGTCTTCCCTAGTTAATATTCCAGTGTTTTCAGTTCTTGCAATTAAGATTGGATTATCATAAAAAATATCGCCATATGTCCTAAGTCGTTTTTCCAAATAGTTAACTTGTCTTATACATACATCTTCAAAATTTGCAGGTGCATCATTTCGTATACCTCCTGGAACAAAGTAAGAATGAGTTACTCTAGCACCAGTTAGTTTTTCTAAAAGATCAATTGCCAATTCTCTATCTCCCATAGGCCACATGAACATAGTAGAATGACCCAGAAAAATTCCATAGATTCCTAACCAATAGAGAGTATAGACGATTCTGTTTAATTCAGCTGCAATTACTCGAATATATTTTGCCCGTTCAGGAACTTCAAGGCCTAAAAGTTCCTCAACACCTAAAACATATGGATACAAAATATTGCAGGAATCATGAATGACTGGTCTTTCTAGATGAGGAATGTTTGTGATATAGTTTCTATATTCTGCCATTTTTTCTTCTCCTCTGTGAACATAACCTGGATCAGGATCACATGAAACAATAAAATCTCCATCGACTTTGATGATTAGTCGCATATGACCTGAACCTGGATGTTGAGGACCAACATTGAGGGTCATTATTTTGTCATCTTCTTTTTCTAATTGAAGTCCAGGAGGTAATTTAGCAGTCATTTCTATCTACCTTTAATTTTAAAGTCTTTCCGAAGTGGTGGAAGATCTGCCCAATCTTCTGGTAATAATAATCGTCTATTATCTGGATGACCTTCAAAGAAAACTCCTAACATTTCAAAACATTCTCTTTCGTGAAATTCCACGCTGTAAAAAATATCCCTCAGGCTTGGGAGTCTAGTAGAATCATTACCAGGATTAGGAACATCTTCACGAGGGGCCCTTGTTGCCAAAGATAAAACTTGTCTGCCGAGTTTTGGGTCTGTGTATGAACCCAAATGATAAACTACTTCAATTTCTTTATCTGTTGGAAAATCTATACCTGTTACTGATTCTGCATGATCATAATGCAGCTCATCTCGAATAAATGAAGCTACTTCAAGTATGTCTTCTTTTTTAACGTTAACTCTAACTCTGTCAGGTTTTACAAAAGCAATTTCAGTTTTAGAGCCAAACTTTTCAGTAATTTTATTTGATTGTTCTTTTTCAAATTTTGGCAAGTCGTCTTGTTTTTCAACAACTAGTTTAGTTTCCGTTTCTTCTTGTTTTCTAGAATCAGTATCGCTCATTACATTCTTACCTAGCCTTCATATTCTTAATTTTTTCTTGAAGAAGAATGCATCCTTGTATTAAAGTTTCAGGTCTAGGGGGACAACCTGGTACATACACATCTACTGGAAGTATTCCATCAATTCCTGGAAGAACATTATATGAGTCAAAATATAATCCACCAGTAATTGCACACGCACCCATTGCAATAACGTACTTTGGTTCTGGCATTTGATCATATACTAAACGAAGTCTTGGAGCCATTTTTCTTGTAATTGTTCCTTGAACAACAACTAGATCACACTGTCTTAATGATCCAAATGCTTCGATGATACCAAATCGTTCAACATCATATCTGGGACTTGACGCTGCACCAAATTCAACACTACAACAAGCCGTTTCAATATGAACAGGCCACAACGACCATAATCTACCCCAATTAATGGCATAACCTAATGGTTGGTCGATTGCTTTGACTAGAATATCTCCTAACTTTCCAATAAAAGTATTAGCGGTTTGTGGCGTAATAAGATCTTTAAACATTGTAAATCCAAACCTCCATTTTGAAAATATTTCGTGAGTTTAGGATTACCAAATATCTCGCCTCTTTGATTGATTAAGTGCATAAGCCATCGCTCCAAACATTATTCCTAAGAAAGCTATGATTGGAAGAATGGTAGATTTTTCAAGTTCAAGTAGTGTGGCTCCCCATGCATACAAGAAAATTGCCATAACATCAAAAACAACAAACATCAAGATAAAAGCGTAATATTGCATCATAAAATGAGTCCGTCCAGCACCAGATGGGACTTGACCACATTCCATTGGAAGGAATTTTACTGGATTACTTCGTTTTCTGGGTGAGATCATTCTTGAAATGATCAAAGCAGGAGCCATTGCAACTACGGCAAAACCAAACATCAACATTACTTGACTGTAATTTGCCATGGTTTCACCTACCAAAGTAGCTTTGAGACCCTCCCGAAGATATAAAAAGCTATCCTAGTTTTTTTTTCGTTTAAGGTTCCATAAACTAAATTTTGCAAAGTTCTTAATATTACATGATTTCAAACTGTTGTATGACTTTGAATGTTGGAGACCTAGCTCCAAACTTTGAATTGGTAGATACTGAGCTTAAAATGAGAACTTTAGATGAATTTAAAGGAAAAAAAATAATTTTATCATTTTTTGTAGCAGCAAGCTCTCCTGTATGTGAAACTGAATTGTGCACTTTAAGAGATTCACGCGATGAACTATCAAATCTTGGAGCACAAGTTATTGCGATAAGTAATGACGGACCATTTGCAAACAAGGCCTTTGCTGAAAAAAATAATTTAAAATTCCCAATTCTTGGAGATTATAAAAGTAAAACAATTCGAGATTATGATGTGTTGATGCCAGATCTATTGCATATTAAAGATTATGATGCAGCAAAGCGTTCTATTTTCATTATAGATGAAAATGGAAAGATAGCTTACAAATGGGTATCAGATAATCCACTTGTAGAACCAAATTATAAAGAGATTAAAGATTTTCTTAGCAAAGGAAATTAATTTTTTTTAAATTATTCTATTTCTGCAATAATGTCATTTTTCGCAACTGTTGAACCTTCTTTTACTTTTATTTTTTTAACAACACCGTCTTTATGTGATTTCACCGAAACTTGCATCTTCATTGATTCTAAGACGCAAATTACATCTTCTTTTTTTACTTCAGAACCTTCTGAAACTGAGATTTTAATTACTTTACCAGGAATTTGGCTATGAAGATTGAGTTGTGAATCACCAGTGCCAGAGTCTCCAGAGTTTTTGAAAACGATTTCATTAAAATTTTGATGCATGTTTACTGTAATTGGTATTCCGTTTACAACAATTTTCATTTGCGAGGTAGTGTTATCAAGATACATTACTTTGTGATATTTTTGATCTAAGATAAATTCAATACCGCGAGAAGACATAGTAAGAATTTTTAAATTTTTTTCATTATCATTGATTTTAATTAAATATTCTAAATTTCCTAATTGTTGTATAATTTCAGCATTAAAAGTATCTTCAATGTCTTCTATTTTGTATTCCATTAAGAATTGCCCAATTTATTTTTCCAGTGTAAGCTAGTTTCAGGCGTAGATTTCACTCTACTTTTGTAGTATTCTGAATGAATTACTGCTGCAGCAATTGCTACTTCTTTGTTTGCTTCTCTATCTTTTTTAATGTCAGCAGTTAATCTATCTAAAATTCCAAATCGTTTCAAAAAATCTGTTGAAAGTTCACCATTTATGTATTCATCAGTATTTAGAATTGTTTTGTATAATGGAATTGATGTTTCTACACCTTGAATGTAAAAATCATTTAGAGCGTTAAGCATTCTTAGTCTACACTCTTCAAATGTTTGCCCCCATGTGCAAAGTTTTGCCATGAGGGAATCATAGAATGGCGAAACAGCACAACCTGGATACAGATATGTATCACACCGCACACTAGGTCCTGAAGGTATTGTTACATCAGGTATTGGTCCTGTCGATGGTGCAAAGTCTAAAAATGTGTCTTCCGCATTAATTCTACATTCAATTGCAAATCCATTCATTTTAAGATCTTTTTGTTTGAAAGGAATTGGTTCTCCGTTTGCAATATCTATTTGTAATTTGACCAAATCCAATCCCGATACAAGTTCAGTAATTGGATGTTCTACTTGTAATCTAGCATTGATTTCAATAAAGTAGAATTCTCCATTATCAGCTCTTAGAAATTCAGCAGTTCCCAAGTTAGTATAGTCAACTGCATCAGCTGCTTTACGAACTAATTCACCCACACGGGTTCTTATTTCTTCATCAACAACAGGTGAAGGGGTTTGTTCAATTAATTTTTGATTACGTCTTTGAATTGAGCATTCTCTTTCAAAGATGTGAACAGTATTACCATGAGTGTCTCTAGCCATTTGAAATTCAATGTGTCGTGTTTTTGTAAGGAATTTTTCTACAATAATGGCAGATTTTCCTACGGATGCCATTGATTCTCCTGTAACAGATTCATAGCCATCACGTAATTCTTGATCAGTATTTACTATTCTAATTCCACGACCTCCACCACCATAAACTGATTTTAACATTACAGGATAACCAATTTCATTTGCAATTTTTTCTGCATCATCAGTATCTTTTACTAGGCCAGGACTTCCTGGGACAGTTGGAACTTTAGCTTTTAACATTGCAGCTTTACATTTCATTTTGTCACCACAAAGATCCATTGAATCTGAAGACGGACCAATAAAATTAATTTTATTTTTTTCACACAGTCTTGCAAAATCATCGTTTTCAGAAAGGAAACCATAACCTGGATGAACTGCGTCAGCACCTGAAGATAACATCACATCAAGTATCTTTTCTTGATTAAGGTAACTTTTTGCAGGAGTAGCTTCACCAATGTGATAAGCTTCTGTAGCATGTTTTACATGCAGAGACTTGGAATCTTCATCAGAATATACTGCAACTGTTTTAATTCCTAATGCCTTACACGTTTTAATTACTCGTAAAGCAATTTCTCCTCTATTTGCTATGAGTACTTTTTCGATCATAATTTACTCATAGATTGATGTTTCCGTGTTTACGAGGGAGTTTTTTTTCTCTTTTGTTCAAAAGCATCTCTAATCCTTTAATTAACATGGGTCTTGTTTCAGCAGGATCAATTACTGCATCCACTGTTCCTTGAGAAGCAGCCACATATGGATTAGCGAATTTTTCTGTAAATTCATCAATCAATTGTTTCTTTAACGCATCTTGATCTTTTGCGTTAGCCAAATCTTTTCGGTTAATAATTTTTATAGCTGCCTCTGAACCCATTACTGCAATTTGAGCAGTGGGCCATGCATAATTAATATCAGTTCTTAGATTTTTACTTCCCATGGCAATATATGCACCACCATATGCTTTACCAATTACTAAAGTAATTTTTGGAACTGTTGCTTCACAAAAAGCATACAAAAGCTTGCTTCCATGTCTAATGATACCATTATGTTCTTGATTAGTACCTGGCATGTATCCTGGAGTATCTACTAGAGTAATGATTGGTATATTGTAACAATCACAAAAACGAATGAATCTTGCAGCTTTATTTGAAGAATCAATGTCAAGTGCTCCAGCTAAGGAAATTGGTTGGTTTGCAACAATTCCAACTGTTCTACCGTTTAATCTTCCATATCCTACAACAATATTTGGTGCAAACAATTCATGAATTTCAAAGAATATGTTATTATCAAGAAATGATTGAATTATTTCTCTCATATCATAGGGTTGCAGTGTATTTTCTGGAAGTACGTTAATTAAATTATGATCAAGTCTATTTGGATCATCATCAGTGGCAACTATGGGAGGCTCTTGGGTATTATTTTCTGGTAGATAAGAAAGAAGTTTTTTGATATAGTCCATGCAATCATATTCATTTTTAGCTACATAATGTGCAACACCACTCTTTGTTGCATGAGTCATTGCGCCACCTAATTCATCTGTAGTTACTTCTTCAGATAGAACCGTCTTTACAACATCTGGTCCTGTTACAAACATCGAAGCTGTTTTATCAACCATGATTACAAAATCAGTCATTGCAGGAGAATACACAGCTCCACCTGCTGAAGGACCAATACTTGCTGTGATCTGTGGAACAACTCCAGATGCTAATTCATTGTGATAAAAAATATCAGCAAAACCATCTAAACTCAAAATACCTTCTTGAATTCTTGCACCTCCTGAATCTGCAATTCCTATAATTGGACAACCAACTCGTAAAGCGTGATCCATTAGTTTAGTAATTTTTTTTGCTCCCATTTGACTAAGAGTGCCGCCAAGAACAGTAAAGTCATATGCAAAAACAAAAACTTGTCTTCCGTTTATCTTTCCATAACCAGTAACAATTGAATCACCAAAGAATTTCTTTTTTTGCATTTCAAATTCATGATAATGATGTGTTGTAAGTTTGTCAAGTTCAACGAAACTCCCTTCATCAACTAACAAAGAAATTCTTTCTCGTGCAGTTAGTTTACCTTTCTCGTGTTGAGCTAATATTCTATCTTGGCCGCCTCCCTGGTCTGCGATTTTATTTTTTTTTAGAAAATCTTCAATTTTATTAGAATGCATGCCCAGCGATCTAAAAAATGCTTTTACATATATTAAGTTTAGATGTTTTCTTGACTTTTACCGAAAGTTCTAATTTTTGAAGATTTGCTTTTAACAGAAATACATTTAACCAAAGTTGAGAAAAAATATCTTGGATGGTCTCAGATAATAAAGGAATAATTACTTACACACAATTTCTAAGAGAAGATCTTGTCATAATACGATTTGTTCCAGAGAATGGGATTATGCCAGAGTATAACACAGGACAATTCTTGACTATTGGTGTTCCAATACCAGCAGAAAATTTCAAGTTGGTTCGTAGAGCATATTCAATAGCATCACATCCTGAAAACCGCAAGTATTTTGAATTTGTAATTAGATGGGTTCGAAAGCCGCTACCAGGTCGTGTAACAACTCAACTATTTTATGCAAGTGAAGGAGATGAAATTTTTTGGGGGAACCCAACAGGAAATGCTTTAGCAATTAATCAGAAATTACCTAACGGTCAACCTGATAGACGTAGAATTATTTGTGTCGGTGGAGGTACTGGAATTGCTCCTTTCGTTGCATATGCTCTTCATCTTAATGCTGTTGGTGATAAAAGAGAAGTCATAATTCTGCATGGTGCAAGTTATGTTGATGAACTAAGTTACAAAGGACTTTTCACAAAATTAGATGACGAAAGTATTGAAAGAGGAAAAGATGAGTGGAATTTTAAATACAGAGCTGCCATTAGCAGACCAAAAGAATTGTATAACAGATCTTGGAGAGGTCAAACAGGAAGAGTCGAATCCTTTTTCAAGTCAAAACCTGGTGGATTATCTCCAGTAGAAGAGCTTGTTGGGGAGGAACTTACTAAAGAGAACACTATGGTCTACATTTGTGGATATCAAGGTACTATCGATGGCGTAATCAACTGTGTAAAAGAAAAAGGCTTCGTCACAGAACACGAGAAACGCGAAGATGGAAGCTATGAAATAAAATTCGAATCATATGGTTAATCGTTTTTTAAAGAACTAATTTTTTTGTTAATGATTTTCTTGTTCAGACGTCTCTTTAGAACTAGTTACTGGAACAGAAATAATTTTTTCTACAACATTCTTTGTTAATTCTTCGATAATTTTAATTTTATTCTCATCTGTTTCACCAAGCTTTTCCAAGGCTTTTTCCAATTCTTTTTTTCTTAAAGAATCTACACTTACTGTTACATCTTTAACTAAAGGTTCTACATCTATTCGTTTCATTGTTGCTTCGATGATTGGAACTTCTTTACCAATCATCTCTTCTACAGATGGAACTTTACCTTTTCTAGCTCTTACGTCCTCTTCATACATCTCAGCTACTTGATCTCTGAACATCAATTTCATTCCAGGAAATTGAGAAACTTTCTCATCAACTGCTCTAGGATCTGATATATCCAATATCAATGTCCCTTTTGTTTTCTTTTCCATAACCATTCTTAATCGATCATAATTAATCATAAAGTAGTCTGCAGTAGTTGCAACAAATACAATATCATATTTATCAAATCCTGCTAAAACTTCTTCAAATTCAACTGGGTTTCCACCCAAATTTTTTGAAAAACTAGTAGCTCGTTCAATAGTAAGGCTAGAAATATCAAATGTGTATCCTTGTGAATTAAGAGACTTTGAAACCGTAGCTGCAGTTTCTCCTGTACCTAATA
>JACZUQ010000072.1 GCA_022573065.1 Nitrososphaerota archaeon | reverse complement strand
GTTATATCTGCAGAAATTGTTTCTATAGTTGAATTTTGGATTTTATTTTTGTTGACTAGTCCAATAACCAAATGCCCCTTTTCAGCTAGTTTTGTTGCAAGTCTTGAGCCAATAAACCCCGATGCACCGGAAACAAGAATTTTCAATACTTTAAGATACTACATGCCACTAAAAGACTTAACATTTGAGAGATCCAAAGGGAATACTTAGGTAATGAAAACCAAACTTCTAGAATCCAACCAAACTTAAATATAATCTTAAGTTCCAGATTCGAATAACTTGATCAAGAATGATCCATTTGCTAATGCAACAAAGCAACTTGATGATGCTTGTAAAATTTTAAAAATCGATAAAGGTACTCAAGATTATTTGGCTATGCCAAATAAAATTATTCGAGTTAAAATTCCGGTAAAAATGGACAACGGAAAGATTAGAGTTTTTACCGGTTTTAGAAGTCAACACAATAACGACAGAGGACCATACAAAGGGGGAATCCGTTACTTTAATCCTGAGGGTGGAGTTGAGTACATGGAACGTGAAGTTATGGCACTATCAGCTTGGATGACATGGAAATGTGCTGTTGTCGATATTCCAATGGGAGGTGGTAAAGGTGGCATCTATCTTAACCCAAAAACTGAAAAAATAAGCGCAGGTGAGCTTGAAAGAATTACAAGAAGATTTGCATTTATGATTTCTGAAATTATAGGCCCACAAAAAGATATTCCAGCTCCTGATGTTTACACAACTGGAAAAGAAATGACACAGATTATGGATACCTTTGGAAAATTACATGGTGTTACTTATCAACCAGGAGTAATTACAGGTAAACCAATCCCAATGGGAGGCTCATTAGCTAGAAACGTAGCAACAGGACTTGGTACAGCATACTGTGTTCGAGAAGCAGCCAAAATAATTAAACTAAAACTAAAAGGTGCCAAAGTTGTTCTACAGGGATTTGGAAATGCGTCAACCTTCGCTGGAGAATATCTTGAGAAGATGGGAGCAAAAGTAATTGCTGCTAGTGACTCAAAAGGCTCTATTATTAATCCAAATGGATTCAAAATCAGTAAGCTAATAGAGTTCAAGCAAAAGAAAGGTTCTCTAGTCGGTTTTCCAGGTAGCAAAAAAATCTCAACTGAACAATTACTTACAACAAAATGTGAAATTCTTGTTCCAGCAGCACTTGAAAACCAAATAAACGCAAAGATTGCAAGGAATCTAAAATGTAAAATTATTGCTGAAGCTGCAAACGGTCCAACATTACCTGAGGCAGATCCTATTATTTTCAAAAAGAAAATTATTGTGATTCCTGATATTTTAGCAAACTCTGGTGGTGTATGTATTTCATACTTGGAATGGGTACAAAACAATATGGGATATTATTGGACATTTAATGAAGTTGCAAAGAAAATGGAAGATCATATCACTCGAAGTTTCAGAGATATCTATGCACTTTCAAAGAAACATAAGGTTGACATGCGTCGAGCAGCAATGGTTTTGGCAGTAAGCCGAGTTCTAGAAGCATTTAATCTAAAAGGTCTTTGGCCTTGAATTTTTTATTACATAAAATCTTCGTAACAACTAAGCTGTTCAATAAAACGAATTTTGCCCTTTGTACTTGAAACAAGTTTCTTCTTAAATGAAAGATCAATTCTTGTACGACGTTCTAATTGCTCTATTATCTTTGCAGTAAGATATCTACCTTTTCTATCTCCATCTAAAAGAATTATCAAACTCTTGTAACATGAAACCAAATCAACAAACTTTCTTAATCCCCCAAACTTGTGAAATTCTAACACTTTGCCAGAAAACCCAATCTTCTTTAAAGCGGCAGAATCTTTTTTGCCTTCTACAATTACCGCACTATCTACCTTAGAATTAAGCAAAAATACAAAATTTTTTAATTCTTGAATTTCTTGTTCTGAAACCCTCATGATGTTATTATTACTTTGACATATTAAGCACTTTTTCAAAAAATAAAAAAATGACATATGTTTTAGTCAGACAAATACTGGTCTTTTAGCCCGTAAAGCACTTGCTTTAGAGCAACTTAGATTTTTGCAGGATGTTTTGAATATAATTGAAAAAATTCTAATAATTAAAACTAAAATTGAAAAAATATAACATTTCAATCAAGCTTTGACCAAAGTTTAATATACTGATTTACATTTTTATCGATCTAATTATGAATTCTGTTACCCAAATTTTTGATGAAACAATCAAAACAGATCACAAAGTCATTACAGAAGAGCTAGCAAAATCAATTCTTAAAAATTATAAAATTAAAGTTCCTGGTTATGCATTAGTAAAATCTTCAGAAGAAGCTGTCAAGGCTGCAAAAAAACTTGGTTTTCCACTAGTCATGAAAGTTGTCTCACCACAAATTCTTCACAAGACAGATGTTGGTGGAGTAAAAGTTGGAATTGATAATGTAAACGATGTCAAAAAAACATTCAATGATATGTATGGAAGACTTTCAAAGAAGAAAGGAGTTCACGTTAAAGGAATCTTACTTGAACAGATGGTTCCCAAAGGTGTTGAGCTAATTGTTGGTTTGCAAAATGATCCTCAGTTTGGTCCAGTTATAATGGTAGGACTTGGTGGTGTACTAACTGAAATTTTCAAAGACGTTGCTTTTAGAATGCTTCCAATTAGTCTGTCTGATGCAAAGTCGATGTTAAATGAGTTGAAAGGTTCAAAAATGCTCAAAGGTTTCAGGGGAAGTAAACCGATTGACATTAACATGATTGCAAAAGCTCTCATTAACATAGGAAAATTAGGGGTTGACAACGCAGGCCATTTTGATAGTATTGATTTTAATCCAGTAATAGTTTATCCTAAATCCTATTGTGTTGTTGATGCAAAAATTCTCCTTAGAAAAGAGTATAAGAAAAATTCCATTTCTAAAGCAAAACCAAACAAGGAATCTATGGAGAAATTTTTTACTCCAAAGTCTGTTGCACTAGTAGGAGCATCTGCAACTCCTGGAAAGATTGGTAATTCTGTATTAGATGCACTTGGAAAACAAGATTACAAAGGTAAAGTGTATCCAATTAATCCTAAACAAAAGTCAATTCTTGGAATCAAATGTTATCCATCATTAGATGCAATAACAGCAAAGATTGATCTGGTTGTTGTCTGTATTGATCTTGCAGCATGTGGACCTATTATGAAAACATGTGCTAAGAAAGGAATTCATAATGTTGTAATAGTTTCTGGTGGAGGTAAAGAGCTTGGTGGTA